>JAVVHH010000183.1:0-6534 GCA_032249615.1 Acetobacteraceae bacterium | reverse complement strand
GGCGCTCGTCCACCAGCGGCTCGGCCGCATCAATCTATCGACTTTCCTCCGCGGCAACCCGCAACAGCGGGTCTATTCGCCCTATGACGCCACGATCAGCGCGGCCGACCCTTTCCCGGCCGCCGCCAACGACAACTCGCCCGATCCGATCCTGGACGGAATGCGGGGGCCGCTGACGTCCGCTGCGCTGTTCGTGTTCCGGCACTGGCTCGACTGGCAGCCGGAGGGCGCGCCGAACCGGCAATACGAACTTCTCAACGAGCAGGTCGCTCATGATTGGGACTACGGGCGCCGCATGACCCGGCCCGAGGCCTACAGCGACCTGCGGCAATACCTCGCCCTCGATCCCACCAGCCGCGTCGTCGTCGCGCATGGGCTGACCGATCTGGTGACGCCCTACTTCGCCGACGCGCTGCTCCTGCGGCAAACGCCCGACTACAACGACGCGCATCAGGTGAAACTGGCCGTCTACCCCGGCGGCCACATGTTCTACTCGCGCGACGACTCCCGCGCGGCGCTCCACCGCGATGCCGTCACCTTCTTTGCCGGAGAGCGCCCGTGAGACTGCGGATCGTGCCGCTCCTGCTCGGCGTCGCCGCCTGCGGATATCACCCGCCGCCGCAGACCAATACCGCCAGCCCGGCCTACGTTGCCGATCGCGACGCGTGCGAAACGCAGTCGGCCGAAGCGGTCAATAAGCGGAACGCCAAGACCGGTCTGGACTGGATGACGTCGCCGGTCCGCCGTTGGGGTCAGATCGCCGACGCCACGCAGAACTGCATGGCCGGAAAAGGGTATGGCCGCCTCCGCTGGTGCACGCCCACCGAACTGCGCGAGGGCAGCCGGCGCGGCGATGTCGTCGTCACAGCGTCGGGCGTGCAGTGCTCCGATCCGCCGGCCCATCCGTGAAGATATCGAGCCGGTATTTCTCCGCCCGGGTTTGCATCCACGGGGCAAGGCGAGACCCGGCTTCGGCGATGAACAACTCCGCAGCCTCGTCGCCAGTGCAAGCGCCGTCCGTGGGGCCGAACCAGTTCACGAGCCCGACCACGCCGCCCGGCGCGAGCGCGTCCATCGTACGCTTGGCCACGAGGCGGATGCCGTCGAGACCCAAATAGTAGAGCACCTCGGAGAACAGCACCAAGTCGAACGCGCCGTCCGGCCACTCGGAGCGGAGGTCCATGTTGGCGAACGACACGCCGGGGCAGCGCTGCCGTGCTTGCTCGAGCGCGATGTCTGACACGTCGACGGCCAGCAGCGCATCGCAGCGCTCGGAGAGCTGCCGGGTCAGTACGCCGATGCTGCAGCCGATCTCGAACCCGGAGGCGAAGGGGCGCGGCGGCAGCGCGGCCAGCGTGGCGGCGTATTTGTCCCGCTCGTACTCGCTGGTGGCGAAACGCCAGGGATCGGGATCCCTGGCGTAGAGCTGCTCAAAATAACTGGGGTCCGCGTAGCCCGGCTGCTCCGCCATCAGGCGGCGGCTCGGATGGCCGCAGCCCGCACGCTGTCGTCCACCACGGCATCGAAGTTCGCAAAATTCTTCTCGAAGCGGGCGACGAGATCGGCGGCAGCCTTGTCGTACGCCGCCTTGTCGGCCCAGGCGAGCCGCGGGTTCAGCACCTCGTTCGGAATGCCCTCGACATCCTGCGGGAACATCAGGCCGAAGAACGGATCACGCTCGAAGCGCGCTCCCTTCAAGCTTCCGTCCAGCACCGCCGCGAGCAGGGCGCGCGTATGCTGGATGCTCATCCGCTTGCCGCTGCCGTAGCCCCCGCCGGTCCAGCCGGTGTTGACCAGCCAGCAATCCGAGCCGTGCTTCTTGACCAGTTCGGCTAGCATCTTGCCGTAAACCTCGGGCGGCCGCGGGATGAACGGCGCGCCGAAGCACGTGCTGAACGTGGCTTGCGGCTCCTTGCCCATCCCTTTCTCGGTTCCGGCGACCTTCGCCGTGTAGCCCGACAGAAAGTGATACATCGCCTGCGCTTCGGACAGCTTGCTGATGGGCGGCAGCACGCCGAACGCGTCCGCGGTCAGCATGACGACGTTGGTCGGATGCCCGGCCCGGCCGGAGCGGTCACAATTCGGGATGAACTCGATCGGGTAGCAGGAGCGGGTGTTCTCGGTCAGCGAGCCGTCCGTGAGGTCGAGCGCGCCCGTCTCGTCCGCGACCACGTTCTCCAGCACGGTGCCGAAGCGGTGCGTCGCGGCGTAGATCTCGGGCTCGGCTTCCGCGCTCAGGTTGATTACCTTGGCGTAGCAGCCGCCTTCGAAGTTGAAGATCCCGTTCGGTCCCCACCCGTGCTCGTCGTCGCCGATCAGGGGCCGGTTCGGGTCGGACGACAGGGTCGTCTTGCCCGTGCCGGATAGCCCGAAGAACAGCGCCACATCGCCTTGCGTGCCGTCGGCCTTGCGCGCGACGTTCGCGCTGCAGTGCATCGGCAGCACGCCCTCGTCGGGCAGCTTCCAGTTCATCACGCCGAAGATGGACTTCTTGATCTCGCCGCCATACTCGCTGCCCGCGATGCAGATGACCCGGCGCGTGAACGACACCGCGATGGCGGTGTTGGAGCGGACCCCGTCGATTTCAGGGTCCGCCTGCAGGTTCGGCGCGTGCAGGATCACCCAATCCGGCTCGAAGCCCGCCAGCTCCTCCCGCGGCGGACGGATGAACATGTTGCGGGCGAAAAGCGTGTGCCAAGCTTCGGTGCTGACCAGCCGCACGCGGACGCGATAGGCGGGGTCGGCGCCGGCATAGAGATCCTGGGTGAACAGCTCACGCCCCTGCAGGTAGGCGAGGATGCGCCCGCGCAGGATGGCGAAATTGGCCGGCGAAAGCTTCTGGTTGCCCATCCGCCACCAGATGTCGCTCTCGATCTCCGGGTCGGCGACGCTGAACTTGTCCTGGACCGACCGGCCGGTATGCACCCCGGTCTTGACCACGAGCGCACCATCCGTCGAAAGCCGCCCTTCGCCCCGGCGCAGCGCCTCGCTGACAAGTTGTGACGCGTTGAGGTTGGAGAACACTGGGCCGCGCGGCTGCACCCCGGTGCCCTCAAGCGCGCGAGCGGCATCATGGTCGGCGAGGGGGATCAACGGGCTCACTCAGCTACTCCTGGTCTCACCGCTCATTTATGAGGGTTTTATTAGTTTTCGGGCCCTCTCATACCGGGTTGGGCCTAGGCGGGTCCAGCGCCAGCCTGAGAATTCCGTGCTGCACCCGCGAGACGGACCAGCTCGCGGCGCACGTCGCCGGCCCCGCTGACGGGCGCTTCCCACGCGGCGCGAACGACCTCTTCACCACGCGCCAGGGTGCAGCCGTCGACATCGCATGCGACCATCTCCCAGCCCGGCCCTTCGCCGCCGCACGCCCCCGCGATCGCGTTCATCGCGGCCGCGTGGTCACCGTTACAATGCTCGATGACGCTGGCTTCGGCCGCCTGCATCGCCGCCACGGCCTCCGCGTCCGGCTCGAGCTGGGCTGGGCCGAACCGGTGTGCGCTGGCGAAACCGCCCACGAACTGCCCCGAATGGGCGCGAAATCGCCAAAGCTGGAAGTCGCCAAGATCCGCGTAGAACGCCGCGTAAGGGTGCGACGCCACCCAGCGCGCCTTCAGCGCCGGGTCCGGCTCGGGCGATGCCGAACCGAGCAGGCTGAGCCGGGGCGCCGTCTGCGGGTTGGGGCTGGTGGGAACGCCGGCGACCATGATGGAGCACTTTGCTTCCGCACGCAGGTGCCGGGTGTGCGGTGAGAGGCCGGACAGCAGTATCAGCAGGGAGCGGTCCTGCGCCGTGGCGGGCGTGATCAGCGACGCGAAGGGCTGCCCGTCATCGACCGTGGCCATCGTGGCGGCCCGGCTCGCTCGCAACAACTTGATCGCGGCCCACGCCGCCTCCGATTTCACGTTCTCTGCCATCGAGTTCACTCCATTGCGCCACAATCATGCGCTAGGAGAGAGAACCGGTGCCAAGGTCAAGCCATGAAACAGACTATCGCCCTCGTTGACGACGATCGCAACATTCTGACGTCCGTGTCGATGACCCTCGAGCAAGAGGGGTACCAGGTCCGCACGTACACTGATGGCGAGAGCGCGCTGCAGGGATTGACGGCCCGGCCCGTCGATCTGGCCGTGCTCGACATCAAAATGCCGCGCATGGACGGCATGGAGTTGCTGCAACGTCTTCGCGCCCGCAGCGCGTTGCCGGTAATTTTCTTGACCAGCAAGGATGAAGAGGTCGACGAACTAATGGGCCTCCGCCTCGGGGCCGACGACTACATCACCAAACCGTTCAGCCAGCGCTTGCTTATCGAGCGGATCCGCGCCCTGCTGCGGCGCAACGAAACCAGCCGCGCCGAGGGGTCCGGTGCGGCGCCGGGCGGCGTCATGGTGCGCGGCGAGCTGACGTTGGACGAGACCAAGCACCAATGCATCTGGCATGGCAACGACATCCAGCTGACGGTGACGGAGTTCCTGCTGGTCAAAGCGCTTGCTGCTCGTCCGGGCATGGTGAAGTCGCGCGACCAGCTGATCAACGCCGCCTATGGCGAGAACATCTACGTCGACGACCGCACCATCGACAGCCACATCAAGCGGGTCCGTAAGAAGTTCCGCACGACTGACGACACTTTCGACCACATCGAGACGCTCTACGGCATCGGCTACCGTTATAAGGAACACTGAGCCGGGCCATGCCAGATAGCGGCTACGTTCCACCCTTCATCGAGATCCAGCACTCCGCGCCCAAGCGCCGCTGGGTCTCACCGCTGCTGCGGCGCATCCTGCTAGTGAATGCGCTGCCGCTCGTGTTGCTCGTCGCGGCGCTGCTTTACCTCGATCAGTTCCAGTCCGGCCTGCTCGAGGCCGAGGTGCAGGCGCTGCGCGAACAGGCGCGCATTTACGGTGGCGCGCTGGGCGAGAGCGCGGTGCGCGAGGTGGACGGCGACAATGCGCAGATCCAGCCCGACCTCGCCCGGGCGCTGCTCCGCCGTCTGACGGAACCCACACCCAACGCGCAGGCGCGGCTCTATGCTCCGGACGGCACGCTGATCGCCGACAGCCGCGTGCGCGAGGGCGCGGGCGGCGCGGTCATCACCACCCCGCTTCCGCCCGTCGTCGACCGTGGACCGCTCCTGGGCACGATCGGGTCGATCTACGATCGGCTGCTTTCCCTCCTCCCGCGTCCCTCGCACGGCCCGGTGGTCGAAGTCAGCCCGAACGGGGCCGGGGCCGAGTGGCAGCCCAATGTTCGCGAGGAGTTGCACCTCACCGGTTCAAACGCCGGGCGCGAAATGCCCGCATACATCCGCCGCACGCCGGACGACCGCCTGTTGGTGACGGTGGCCGAATCCGTGCTGCACGGACACCAGATCATCGGCATCGTCCTGCTCACGCGGGATGCGCGCGAGGTCGACGACAGCGTGCTGGCCGTGCGCGTCAGCATCCTGGGCCTGTTCGCGCTGGCTTTCGTGCTCACGGTCGCGCTGTCGCTCTATCTCTCGCGAACGATAGCCCGCCCCATCCTGCGGCTTGCTCGGGTGGCCCACAACATGCGCGAGGGAAAAGGTCGCGCCGGCAGCGTGCCGCCCGGGCTCCTGCGCCGGGCCGACGAAGTGGGTGAGCTGGCGGTGGCCTTGTCGGACAGCGCCGGCGCGCTCTGGCAGCGCATGGACGCGACCGAACAGTTCGCCGCCGACGTCGCCCACGAGATCAAGAACCCGCTGAGCTCCATCCGCAGCGCCATCGAGACCCTGCGCCGCATCGACGACCCGCTCCAGCAACGGCGTCTGCTCACGATCATCGCTGAGGACGTGATCCGCCTCGACCGCCTGATCAGCGACATCAGCGACGCGAGCCGGATTGACGCCGAGCTGTCGCGCACCCTGCCGGAGCCGATGGATGTGGTGCCGTTGCTCGCCACCCTCGGCGAGATCCAGGACGCGACGCGGACGGAGACGGACCCGGTCATGGTTCTCGACCTACCCGCCGGTCCGCTTAAGGTCCTTGCCGTCGAGGGTAGGCTCGTCCAGGTACTGCGCAACCTGATCGGCAATGCGAGCAGCTTCTCACCGCGCGGCGGCTCGATCCGCCTCCGCGCATGCGAAGCCGGCGGCAGCGTGGAAATTGCCGTCGAAGATGACGGGCCCGGCATTCCCAGCTCGAAGCTCGAGCACGTCTTCGACCGGTTCTATTCGGAACGGCCCGCCGGCGAGGAGTTCGGGCAGCATTCAGGTCTGGGACTGTCGATCAGCCGCCAGATTGTGGAAGCCCTGAAGGGCCGCATCGTGGCGGAAAATCGCAAGGATGCCAGCGGCCGCGTGCTGGGCGCACGCTTCACCGTGCGACTGCCGCGGGCCACCTGACACCCTCGGCAGTGTTTCACGTGAAACACTGCCGATCCCTCGCCTAATCTGACCCTTCCCTTCTGCGCGAAACCGGATCACAAGTCCGGAGACCATGCTTATCCATGCGAGTTGCGCAACCCGCGAGGGGAATGGGGTCTTGATCACCGGACCATCGGGATCCGGTAAGTCAGACC
>JAVVHH010000182.1:0-6563 GCA_032249615.1 Acetobacteraceae bacterium | reverse complement strand
ACGGTATCGATGGCGGCGCGCAATACTGGTTCCAGCGTCGCTGGGACCGCGAGGAGGAGACCTGGTTCGTGCCGCAGCAGGTGGGAGCGGCGACCCCGCTCGAGCCTGATCCGGCGCGAACGGTTCAGCACGGGTTGGGCTTCGTGCCACTCGTGTGGATCCGGAACTTGCCCGGGGGTATCGCGCCGGATGGCGCCTGCACGTTCCGAGCAGCCGTCGAGACCGGGATCGAGATCGATTATCAGCTGAGCCAAGCGGGTCGCGGGCTCAAGTATTCCTCGGATCCCACTCTCCTGATCAAGGAACCGGCTGGCTTGGAAGGCGAGTTGGTGCGGAGTGCGGGCAACGCCTTGGTCGTGAGCGAAAAGGGTGATGCGCGGCTTCTCGAGATCGGGGGCACGGCAGCAGGCGCAGTCTTGGACTACGTCCGCATGCTGCGCGAGCTGGCCCTCGAGAGCGTGCATGGCAACCGGTCGGATGCGAGCCGGCTGGGAGCGCCGGCATCGGGCCGCGCGCTCGAGATGATGAACCAGGGGCTCATCTTTCTGGCCGATAATCTGCGGGTCAGTTACGGCGAGGGCGGCATCGTCCCGATCTGCCGGATGATCCTGCAAGCTGCGCGGCGTTACCCCCTGCGGGTGGAGGGGCATGACCTGCGGGAGTTGGATCCTGACGCGCCGCTTCGGCTGATTTGGCCGCCCTGGTATCCCGCGGGGAGCGAAGATCGCGCGCGTGACGCCTCGACGCTGCTTCAGCTGATCGAGGCGAAACAGTTGAAGCCTGAAACGGCCCAGCGTTGGCTGGCGTCCGAATGGGGCGTGGTTGGGGAGCAAGCATGAGCGACGAGGCACCAATTACCGACGAGAAGCAGCTCGACGCGGTCAGTAGTGAAACCCATGCTGCGGAGCTTGCCCAGTTGGCGGCGCTGCGAGGCAAGCTGGTTCAGGCCGAACTCCGAACGGCTGCGGCCCGGGCCGGCATGATCGACCTCGACGGCATCAAGTTGGTCGACACGAGTGGCCTGGCGGTGAACGAGGCGGGCGAGCTTCCCGACGGGGCCGCCATCATGACGCGGCTGCGACAAGAGAAGCCGTGGCTGTTTACGCGCAGCAGCAGCAGCAGCCCGGCGGTGGCACCGCGCGCCTCACCGCCGAAAGCGAAAACGGCAATGGAAATGTCCATTGAGGAGTGGCGGGTTGCACGCGCCGAACTCCTGCGCCGGCGCTGACGTTAATTTGGCTATTTTGGTAGGAAAAAGTTCTTGACCAGATAGCCCAGTAATACGACA
Organism: Acetobacteraceae bacterium; assembly: GCA_032249615.1. Taxonomy (GTDB): domain Bacteria; phylum Pseudomonadota; class Alphaproteobacteria; order Acetobacterales; family Acetobacteraceae; genus JAVVHH01. The sequence continues at coordinate 5,275 of JAVVHH010000182.1, read as the reverse complement.
TCTCTTTTCCACGATGCGGGCTTCACGCGGCGCCGAACCGCAGCTTGGTTTAATGATTTCGGCGGCGTTCGGCGCAGCCTTCGCTCCGCCGAAGGAACGCACCGGCTTCGGAGCGCTGCTCTCCCTGCTCTGCGGGGTTGATCTGATTTGGTGGCCCGGACGCTGACGCGTGCCGGGCCGAAACCGCTTGTTAGGGACAGAACGCGATGGGCATCTCGAACTTTCCGGCTATTCTGCAGCCGATCATCCAGCAGGGCTTTTTGGAAAGGGAGTTCCAGCAAGCGATGAGCTCACGGCTCGGCTATCGCGCTTGCGCGGACCGGCAAGAATTTGCCGTGGGCATCGGCGAGACGCTCACCAAGACGCGGGCTGGCCTGAAGCCGAGCGTGACCCAACCCGTCCCTGCAGCCACCAACACCAATCTGGACAACGGGCTTGTTCCGACCGGCTGGGGCGTTGAGCAATATACGGTCACGATCAATCACTACGCGGCGACGACCGACCTCAACATGGTGACGAGCCGTGTCGGTATCGCGGGTCAGTTCCTGCAGAATGCCGCGATCAACGGCGAGCAGGCGGCGCGTAGCTTGGACGAGCTGGCCCGGAACGCCCTGTTTGCTCCCTATTTCGGGGGCAACACTCGCGTGCGGACCGCGCTGGGGTCGGCGGGACCCACGGTTGCGGTCGATGACATTCGCGGCTTCACCTCGGCTTTCGTCAACGGCGTGCAGAACCCGATCGGCGGCAGCACGACGCTGACAGTGACGATCGGCGCTAGCGTGCACACCTTGGTCAGCACGACGGCGGACTCGATCAACGTCAGCACGACGCCGGGTGGCATCTCCGGGTCGCTGACGTTCGCCGACAACGTGTCCACCTCGGATGGAGCCCTCGGCAGCGCGGTGCAGGCGGCTAACGCGAGCGTCATCATTCGCCCGAACGGGCGTACGACGACCGCCGGGCTGACGCCCACGGACTCGCTCACGATGGGAAGCCTGTTGGACGCCGTGAGCAAGTTGCGGATGAATGCGGTGCCGGAGATCGATGGTGCCTACAATTGTTACTTGGATCCCGTCAGCTCCCGCCAATTGTTCGCAGATCCGGATTTCAGGCAGCTGTTCCAGGGCGCGACCAGCGCGAACCAGGTGTTCCGGAACGGATTGGTCAACGACTTCCTCGGCCTGCGCTTCGTTCCCACCACGGAGGCATATGTTCAGGCGCATCCGACGCTGGCCGGCGCAGTCGTGCGACGCCCGATCATCGTCGGCCAAGGCGCCCTGATCGAGGGGGATTTCGCGGGGATGGCGGAGAGCGACATCGCTCCCACCGACAGCATCGTCAGCGTCGTGGACGGGATTGCGATGGTCACGCGCGAGCCGATCGATCGGCTGCAGCAGATCATCGCGCAGAGCTGGTATTGGATCGGCGGTTTCTGCGCGCCGAGCGACACGATGACCAACCCGATGGTCGTCCCCACGGCAACGAATGCTTCCTACAAGCGGGCCGTGATGGTGGAACATATCGGCTGAACCAGAGTACTTCCCGAGCCAATTGGCTTGGGAGTAGTGCTCTATCTCGTTGTTGGCAGAGCAACTTTGTCTGACCAAACCGAGTCGGTTCGGTCAGATGTTGCTCTAGGCCCGATCCTGCCCGAGTTGAGTAAGGAGCGACCGTGCTGACCGATTCAGAGAAGACCGATGCACGGCGTTTCATGGGCTACCCGGTATTTGGGACCAACGCGTCCGGCAACATGGGCTGGCAATTTTATCAAGCGGCCGGCCTCGTTGAATACCGGCTCAATAACCTCGGAGGCTCCGAGGAGGATGTTCTGCGGCGGTACCTCGTTTCACTGGCAGCACTCGAGCTGTCTGTGCCGGAGGCCGCGGGAGCGCTGGACACTTCAGAAGCGGGTGAGTGGAAGCGAAATCCGAAGGAGATCGCAGAGCGCTCGCGACTGTTCGATGACTGGCGATTTCGGCTCTGCTCGTTTCTGGGCGTGCCGCCGGGTCCCGGCTTGTCCGGAGGCAGTAGCGTCAAGCTGGTCGTGTGATGAGCTCGGATCGTTTCAACGACATCATGAACCGTGGCCTCGGCAACGCAGCTCGGGCGACTGGACATGATTACGACGTGTTCCGGCCGCGAACGCCGCTTGATCCGCTGGCGAGTGAGAACCTTATTATGCGGTTGCCGATGAGTCTTGGTTCAGTTTCGTCTGGCCTGCGGCTGCCGCGCGGTTTCGAGCGGGCGATCACGGCAACCTTCGACGCCCTGGCATCGCAGGTGGGGGACTATCTTCGCGGCCCGAGGGGGGTTCTGTTCATCGCAGTGTTGCCGCCACTCCGTCGTGCGGTTTGTATTCTGACGAATGCTTCCGTCGACGTGCTACGGGCGAGCGGGTCCGTCGCGGCTGGATTGAACGCCTATGGCGGGGTGACCGAGACGTCTCTCTCGATTGTACTTCGGGACTGGCCGGTGCAGATCGTTTCGGCTGGGAGTGGGCGGTCTGGTACGTTGCCGGCGGATGGCGGTCAGACAAACTGGTCGGTGGTGATGCCTCGCACGCCCGTGCCGGTCTTACCTTCGGACATCCTGCAAGACAGTGCGGGGCGGCGCTATCTGGTCCGAACGGCCGAGATGACGGAAGCGGGTTGTTGGCTTTCCGTGAGGGGAACGGAAGCTTGACGCGATCAGGCCAGACCGGCCACCGATTTCTAGATGAGGGCGCATGCCGGACCGTTCAGATGTCGAGCAGGCGCTGGCCGCTCTTATCGCGGCGACGATTTACCCGGAGGGAGTGAGTGGTGAGAGTGCTCCGGGGAGCCTCTGCAAGATTTATCGTGGCTGGCCCGTCGCTAATGCTCTGGAAAATGATCTCAGCTTGGGGGTCGTCCACATCTCCGTCGTTTCCGTCTCGGGCGTGCTGAAGCAGCGCACGCGGTATATGACCGAGTGGCAGGGTGAGTGTCCGCCGCCGACGATGATCGCGGTGGCGAGCGGTGAGCTTGTCACGTTCTCCGGGCAGGGAGGGCCGGGCCAGGTCGCCGGGATCGCCGTCGATGGGCAGGCTTATGCTTATCGAATGCGCGCGGGCGACTCGGCCTCCCTCGTGGCGGCCGCGCTGGCAGCGCTCATCCGCACGGATCGGCCCGCGGTGGCGGTCGGGTGCACGGTTCACCTGCTCAATGGGCGCTCGATGCTGGCGCGTGTCGTGACGGACGGTATCGGCGGACAGGAGCTGCGGCGGCAGGAGGGTCGGTTCAGGGTCAGTTTCTGGTGTCCTGATCCTGCGACCCGCGATCTGGTTGTCAGCCTCGTGGACACCGGCTTGGCCGATTGCCCGTTCATCGACGTTGGTGGTTGGTCTTGCCGGCTGCAACTTGCTGACGAGACAGTTTCCGACGAGGGCTCAGCTGGCGGCCTCTGGCGACGCGATCTCTCTTATTCGGTCGAGTATCCAACAGTCAGGCCGGAGACATTGCCGGCGATGTTATTTGGCGTTGCTTGCACGAACAGCGTTGCCCGCATCGGCTGAACTCAACAACAAAGGATGGTCCATGCAATACCTGATCGTCGTGCGACCGTTCGGGTCGTATCGCATCGGTGACGTCGTCACCGAGGAACAGGCCATCGAGAAGATTCTTGGGTCTGAAAATTCGGCTCATGTCGTCCGCATCCTGCCGCCAAGTGGGGACTGATCAATGCCGATCGTGCAGAGTGGAACGCTGAACACAACCGCTTTGGTGGTTCCGGACCTTTATGTCCAGATCGTCCCGCCGCAAAATCTCGTCGTCAACGGCGTGCCGACCAACATCGTCGGTATGGTCGGCTCGTCGAGTTGGGGGCCGGCCAATCGCCCGGTCATCGTCTCGAGCATGTCCGATTACGCACGAGCCTTTGGGCCGATCCAGGCACGCAGATTCGACATGGGAACTCATGTCGCCACAGCCGTGCAGCAAGGGGCGCAGAACTTCCGCTGCGTGCGGGTGACAGACGGCACGGATACGGCGGCGACGTATGCATTCTTCTATGGATCGAGCGGCTATCCGGCCCTTCTGACCGCTTGCTATACAGGGACGCTCGGTAATCAGGTTGGCGTGCAACTCACACCGGGGAGCGCTGCGGGCACCTGGCGGCTGACGTTGGGCTTGCCGGGACAGGTTGCCGAGAACTTCGACAACATCGCGGCTCCGACGCCGGGTGCCTTTTGGCAAAACCTGGTGAATGCCGTCAATTTGGGTCAGGGGCCCTTGCGCGGTCCGAGCGCCCTCTGTGTCGCGACGCTTGGTGCGGCTGTGGGGACAAACCCGGCGGTGCTGATGGGGCAATCGCTCCTCAACGGAACGGACGGTGCATCTGGCGTGAGCACCGCGCACGTGATCGGTGCGGACGGGGCGCCGCGGCGGGGCATGTATGCGCTCCGCGGACAGGGCTGCAGCATTATGGTGCTGGCCGATACCGATGAAGCCGCAACATGGACGGTGCAGGCCGGTTTTGCGCAGCAGGAGGGCCTGTATGTCATCCTGACGGGACCAAGCGGGGACACGATCAACACGGCCATTGCGGCAAAGCAGGGCGCGGGTCTCGACAGCTACTCGGCCAAGCTGATGTTCGGGGATTGGGTATGGTGGTCCGATCCCGTCGCTGGGACGATCAGGCTCGTCAGCCCGCAAGGTTTCGTTGCTGGCCGGCTCTCCAACCTGAGTCCGGAGCAGAGCAGCCTCAACAAGCCGCTCTACGGAGTTGTGGGAACGCAACGGGCCGGCAGCCCGGGGAGCGGCAGTTCGAACAGCTACAGTACGGCGGAGCTGACAGCCTTATTGGGTGTAGGCATCGACGTGATCTGCAATCCGCAGCCCGCCGGGTCGTTCTGGGGTGTTCGCGGTGGCCACAATTCGAGCTCCAATGCTGCTACGAATGGCGACAACTACACGCGCCTGACGAACTTCATCGCAGAGACTCTCAGCGCTGGCATGGGTCAGTACGTCGGGCAAGTCATCAATGCGAGCCTGTTCCGTCGGATCCGGAGCACACAGCTCAGCTTTCTGCAAAACATGCTGGGGCAAGGCGTGCTTGGCTCGGCAAACGGCGCTCAACCGTTCAATGTCATTTGTGACCTGACGAACAATCCACCTTCGCGAACTAGTCTTGGATACGTCCAATCTGATGCGCAGATCCAATATCAAGCGATCAATGAGCGCTTCATTGTCAATCTCGAAGGTGGTCAAACGGTGCAAGTCACTCGCCAGACACTGCCTTACGGCCAAATCTCGTGATC
>JAVVHH010000181.1:0-6643 GCA_032249615.1 Acetobacteraceae bacterium | reverse complement strand
CGGCGGCCAGGTTGTCGTGCCCGACGATCACATGAGCCGCTCCGTGCTCGCGAGCCATCTCGGCTTTCTGCTCGGTCGAGACCACGCCGACCACGGTGGCGCCGAGATGCTTGGCCCACTGGCACAGAATCAGCCCCACGCCGCCCGCGGCCGCGTGCACCAGGATGGTTTCGCCGGGCTGGACCCGGTGCGTGCGGCGGAGCAGGTATTGCGCGGTCATGCCCTGCAACATCATCGCCGCGGCGGTCTGGTCATCGATCGCGTCCGGAAGCTTGACGACGCGGTCGGCGGCGATGACCCGGTCGGTCGCATACGCGCCGATCGGCCCGGTCGCGTAGGCGACGCGGTCGCCGACCGCGAGATCCTTGACCTCGGCGCCGACAGCCCGGACCACGCCCGCACCCTCCATACCGATGATCGCGGGCAGTGAGGGGATCTTGTAGAGGCCCGAGCGGAAATAGACGTCGATGTAGTTCAGCCCGACCGCCGTGTGATGGACGAGGGCTTCGGTGGGTCCGGGTTCAGGCGTGGGCACACTCTCCCAGCGCATGACCTCTGGACCACCATGACTATGGATGCGGATCGCTTTGGACATTTCGGTCTCCAGAAGGCGCGCCGTGAGGCGCTTTCACGCAGCGCGGGCTTCGAGTTGCAGAAGAAAACGCTTGGTGGTCGCTCCGTCGCCAGCGGAATAGCCGCCAATCCCCGCACTGGTCCAGCGACCATTGGCGCCGGCTACCGCAACGACCCGGTGGCACGGGATCAGAACCGGGATCGGGTTGGCGCCGTTGGCTTGGCCGACCGACCGCGCGGCGCCCCCGGCCACGGCCGCGATGTCGGCATAGGTCCGGACCTGGCCGGCCGGTATCTCGCGGAGCGCCGCCCACACACGCTGCCGGTAGGGCGTGCCGGCGGGCGCCATGGGCAGGTCGAAACGAATGAGCCGCCGGTCGAAATAAGCATGCAGCTGCGCGCGCGCCTCGCCGAGCAACGGCGTTGGCTCCTGATCGCGCCCCCATCCCCAATCGACGGCCACGATCACGCCATCTTCCTCGGAGATCGTCAGATCTCCAAGGGGCGAGTGCAGCGACAGTTGCGGCAATCCGGTGGGTCTCCAACAGGTGCGGGGTGATGCCAACCCTCCCACGCGCTTCTGTCAAGCCGGTGGCTTGGACTCGGAGCCCATGCTACGGCCTGTTTCATGCAAGCGGCGCTCTCCCACCCTGCGGCGTTGTCGGCCGACGCCGAGACACGGCTGCGCACCTTTGCGACCCTGCTGCTGCGTTGGACGCAGCGCATCAACCTCATCTCCCGCAACGACCAGGCGCATGTCTGGGAGCGGCATGTGCTCGACTGCGTGCGGCTGGCGCCGTTCCTGCCGCCGGGAACCGAGCGGGCGATCGATCTGGGTTCCGGGGCCGGCTTGCCGGGCTTGGTTTTGGCGATCGCGACCGGCATCCCGTTTGATCTGGTCGAGTCAGACCGGCGCAAGGCGGCGTTCCTGACCGAGGCGGCCTCGGTCACACAGGCTCCGGTCAAAATCCATTGCGCCCGGATCGAGTCGCTCGCGCTGCCGCAAGCCTCCGTCGTCACCGCACGGGCGCTCGCACCCCTGCCGGCGCTGCTCGGGCTCGCGGCGCCGCTGCTCGCGCCCGGGGGAACCCTGCTGTTTCCCAAAGGTGCGCAGGTCTGGGCCGAACTCGAGGCGGCCCGCGCCGATTGGCGATTCACGCAGCGGGTGGTCGGAAGCTTGGAATCGCCGATCCTCTGCCTTACGGACGTGGCGCGTGCCTGATCATTCGGGGCAAAGGCACGGAGGCCGCCCTTGTCGACGGTGATCGCGATCGCCAACCAGAAGGGCGGCGTCGGGAAGACGACCACCGCCATCAATCTGGCGACCGCCATGGCCGCGAACGGCGAGCGGGTGCTGCTGATCGACCTGGACCCGCAGGGAAACGCCTCGACCGGGCTCGGGATCGCGGTGTCGTCGCGCGCGCGCGGCATTTACGCCACGCTGCTCGGAGAGGCGACCCTGGCCGAGGTCGAGCTGCCAACGCTCGTGCCCGGCCTGACCTTGGTGCCTGCGGAAGCGGATCTGGCGGGCGCCGAGCTTGACCTGGCCGGGCTCGACGGCCGCGAATACCGCTTGCGCAACGCCATCGGCGCCGACCGCGGCGGCTATGTCCTGATCGACTGCCCGCCGAGCCTCGGGTTGCTGACGCTGAACGGGCTCGTCGCGGCCGGTTCGGTGCTGATCCCGCTGCAATGCGAGTTCTTCGCCCTCGAAGGGATAAGCCAGATCACCCGGACCATCGAGCGCATCCGGGCCAACCTCAACCCGCAGCTGGGGCTTCAAGGGATCGTGCTCACCATGTTCGACCGGCGGAACAACCTCTCGGAGCTGGTCGCCTCCGACGTCCGCAGCGTGTTCGGACGCGCGGTCTACGAGACGGTCATTCCCCGCAACGTGCGGGTGTCGGAGGCACCCAGCCATGGCAAGCCGGTGCTGATCTACGATCTCAAGTCGCCGGGCGCCCAGGCCTATGTGCGGCTGGCAGCCGAAGTGCTGAAGCGCGAAAAGGCACGGGCGGCATGAGCGGCGCGTCGCCCCGCCTCGGCCGAGGCCTCGCCGCGCTGCTCGGCGAGACCGCGAGCCCCGTGCAGCCGCGCACGAGCCTTGCGGTCACCGCGCTCGAGCCCGGCCCGTTTCAGCCGCGCACGGCGGTCGATCCGGAACGACTGGCCGACCTGACGGAATCGATCAAAGCGCAAGGCGTTCTGCAGCCGTTGCTCGCGCGGCCCCACCCCGAGAAGCCCGGCCATTACCAGATCATCGCCGGCGAACGCCGCTGGCGCGCGTCGCAGGCTGCCGGGCTCCACGAGGTGCCCGTGCTGATCCGGCAGCTTTCGGACACGGAAGCGATGGCGGCGAGCCTGGTCGAAAACCTGCAGCGGCAGGATCTCGACCCGATCGAAGAAGCCGAGGGCTACAAGCGGCTGATCGGCGAGTTCGGCCTGACGCAGGACGGCCTCGGCGACCTCGTCGGCAAGTCCCGCTCGCACGTGGCCAACACCATGCGGCTGCTGCACCTGCCCTCGAGCGTGCGGGACGGCTTGCGGGCGGGCACACTGAGCGCGGGTCATGCCCGGGCCCTGCTCACCCACCCCGACCCGGCGGCCGCGGCCAAGATCGTCATCGCCCGCGGCCTCAATGTGCGGCAGACGGAAGCGCTGGTGCAGCGCGGCGCGGCCAGCCCGCCGCAGGCCAAAGCGGCCGATCCGGAAGTCGCGGCGCTGGAACGTGAGCTCTCGGCCCGGCTCGGCCTCAAGGTTCAACTCACCCAGGAAGGCCGCGGCGGCAGCATCAAGATCGCCTACCGCAACCTCGACCAACTGGACGCGGTGCTGGAGCTGTTGCGGCGCGACTAGGCGTGCCCCGCGGCGGCCGAGAGCAGCAGCGGGTCAATGTGGAGGATGCCCAGCGCGCGCCGCCACTTGGTGTCGTAATCGGCATCGAACAGCAGATCGACGGGTGCGCGCGTGGAGAGCCACACGTTCTCCTGCATCTCGCGGTCGAGTTGGCCGGGTCCCCAGCTGGCGTAGCCGAGGGCGAGCAGCCCTTCCTTCGGCCCCCGCCCGCTGGCGATCTCCTGCAGCACGTCGAGGCTCGCGGTGAGCGCCAGCTGGTCGTCGACCCGCAAGCTGCCGTCGCCGGTCCAGTCGTTGGTGTGCAGCACGAAGCCTCGGCCGTGATCCACCGGGCCACCTTGGCAGAGCCGGATCTCACGCGCCGGCGGGGTCGGCTCGACATCGAGTTGCGATAGGAGCGACCCGAAGCTTGGCTTGGCCAGCGGGCGGTTCAGCACGATCCCCATCGCGCCTTCGTCGGTGTGGGCGCAGAGCAAGATGACGCTTTGGAGAAAGCGTTCATCCTCCATGCCCGGCATGGCGATCAGGAGGTGGCCGGTGAGGTAGGGTTCGTCATTGGTGGTCATTTGTAAGAATGTTGGCATGGACCCGCGAGAGAGCAACCCGCGTTTGCCGCGAGCTGTGCTTTGGCGATACGTGTGGCGGGAACTTGGACGAGGACAAGGGCATGATCAAAGTCGGCGACACGATCCCCGCGGCAACCTTGCTCGCGGCGACACCGGATGGCCCGAAGGAGATGAGCACGGCGGAGCTCTTCGGGGAGGGAAAGGTGGTCATGTTCGCCGTTCCCGGCGCGTTCACGCCGACCTGCAGCGCCCGCCACCTGCCGGGCTTCCTTGAGCGGACGGAGGCGCTGAAAGCTAAGGGCGTCGACCGGATCGCCTGCCTGGCGGTGAACGACCCCTTCGTGTTGAACGCCTGGGCGAAAGATCAGGGAGTCGGCGACAAGATCCTGATGCTGTCGGACGGAAGTGCGAAGTTCACGAAGACGCTCGGCCTCGAGCTCGACCTGAGCGCCCGGGGCTTGGGCATCCGCAGTTCCCGCTACGCCATGGTGGTGGAAAACGGTGTCGTCACCGTACTCAACGTGGAGGAGCCCGGCGGCTTCGAAGTCAGCAGCGCGGAGGCGGTGCTCGAGGCGATCTAGCCTACGCCGCCAGCGCGGCGTCGATCTCGGTGCGGAAGGTGTCGGTGATGTAGCGCGCCAGCGTGTCCGTCACCGGCTGCTGAGCGTCAGCGCCCTTGAGCAGCATGATGCCGAAATCGGGCAGCGGCGGCAGTCCCTCGTCGGGACGCACGACGCGCAGGCCTTCCGGCAACCAGGAACTGGTGGCGACAGTGACCGCCAAGCCGGCCAGCACCGGCGCTTGCGTACCGATCTGGGTCGCCGAACGGTAGGCGACCCGGTAGCGGCGATCGGCAGCCTCCAGCGCGCGGATGGCCGAGAGCCGCCAGTTGCAGTGATCGGCCGCTAACGCCAGCGGCAGCGGGTCCTGCCGATGCGGCGCGTGGCGGATGGAGGTGATCCAGCTGAGCGGGGCGCGCCACAGCGCCACGGCCGGCCAGGAGGTCGGCTCCGTCCCTTCCGAGCACAGCGTCAAATCCAACTCACCCTTGCGCATCCGCTCGATCAGGTCGTGCGACGGCAGGCAAAGCACATCGACTTGCACGGCGGGATGGGTCTCGGCGAAGCGCTTCAGGATCGTCGGGAGATAACGAAGCGCGTAGTCGTCCGGCGTTCCCAGGCGAACCGTGCCCTGAACCGTGGGGGTGCGAAAGCTGGACCAGATCTGGTCGTTCAACGCCAACAACTCGCGCGAGCGCTCGAGCAGGAACTCGCCATGTGGCGTGAGATGGATCGCCCCGCCGCGTCCTCGTGAAACGAGGGTTTGACCCAGCAGCGACTCCAGCCGTTGCAACTGCATCGACACGGCCGATTGAGTGCGGCCCACCCTGGCGCCCGCGCGCGTGAAGCTGCCTTCCTCGGCGATGAACGTGAAGGTGCGGAGCAGATCGGGATCGAGGGCGGAGGGCACGCTCATCATCAGGGCTCGCATCAAGAAGAATGATTTACGGGATCACTCCTATTCGTTTTCCTTATGCCATGCCTAAGCGCACAAAGCCACCGTCTGCAAACCAAGGAGCTGGACATGTCTGATTTCACATTCGGCGCGCTTTCCCGGGCCCCTCGCCCCGCCCTGGGCCGCACCATTGCCGACGCGGTGCTGATATTGCATGAGATGGTCCGGGCCCGCACGACGAGGCGCTTGCTGACTGATCTCGACGACCGGCTCCTTGCCGATATCGGCGTGGGCCGCGGCGACGCAATAGAGGAAGCGCGGCGGCCGATGTGGGATCTGGCGCCGGGCCGCCGCTGACCTCGCTGCCGCTCGTCCGGGGGCGGCGGGATCGGGACCGTTGGAGAGTTGATGTTCTCGCTTCTCGACCTCGCCGCCTCCCTGCTCGTGCTGTCCACCATCTTCGAGTGGCTGAATAAGCGCTACCTCGCGCTCCCGAGTTCGATCGGGCTGCTGGGCATGGGGCTGATTGCCTCCTTGCTATTCGTCGCCGTCGGCACGCTATTCCCCGGGCATCCCGTCCTGCGCCGGGTTGTCGCCGCGCTGCAATCCATCGATTTCGAATCGACGGTCATGAACGGCCTGCTGGCGTTCCTGCTGTTCGCCGGCGCGCTGCATCTCGACGTCGGCAACCTGCGCGGCCGGGCGGTCCCGGTGGCAATGACCGCCACCGTCGGCGTGCTGATCTCGACAGCGTTCATCGGCGGGACCATCTGGTTGGCCTCGTCGGCCATCGGCCATGCCGTCGCGCTCCCCTGGGCGCTGGTGTTCGGCGCGCTCATCAGCCCGACCGACCCGGTGGCCGTGCTCGGAACCCTCAAAGCCGTGAAAGTGCCCCAGGAACTCGAGACGGACATGGCCGGCGAGTCGCTGTTCAACGACGGCGTGGGCGTCGTGGTCTTTACCCTGCTGCTGGCGATCGCGTCGGGGCAGCATGCGTCGGCGGGCGGCGTCGCGCTGCTGTTCCTGCGGGAGGCGATTGGCGGCGCGTGCCTCGGCTTCGTCACCGGGTGGATCGGGTTCCAGATGACGCGGCGGGTCGATGAATACACATTGGAGGTCATGCTCTCGCTCGCACTGGCGACCGGAACATATGCGCTGGCGCAGGCGATCGATACGAGCGGACCGATTGCGGT
>JAVVHH010000180.1:0-6677 GCA_032249615.1 Acetobacteraceae bacterium | reverse complement strand
GCCAACGTCGCTCGTTACCGACACTCCCGCGACCACCTGCTGGCGGCTTTGCCTGAAGCCGGGTTCGGCGACATCGCGGCTGCGGACGGCGCCTTCTACCTCTATGCCGATGTCGGCGCGCGTACGAACGATGCGGAGTCGTTCTGTGCGCGTATGCTGGCCGAAGCCGGCGTCGCGGCGAGCCCGGGCGTCGATTTCGACCGCACCCGCGGCAATCGCTTCGTGCGGTTCAGCTATTGCGGGGCGGAAGCTGACCTGCGCGAGGCGGCGGCCCGGCTGGCGCGCTGGCGTTAGAAGGGCAGGGTGCCCTGCGCCGACCCGGCCGCCTGGGCGTCCACCTTCCCGTCGGCGAACCGCAACGTGAGCCGCGCGCCCTTTCCGACCGCCGCTGCCCGGGTCAGCGGATGTCCCGCGCGGTCCGACACCATCGCGAAGCCCCGCTCCAGCACCTTTTGATACGAAACGGAGTCCAGATGGGCCGCGCTGCTGGCCAGTTGGCGGCGCGCTTCCCGCAGACTCGTGGCGAGCATCGCCGGCGATAACCGGGCCAGCGCCGGGCTGGCGCGGCGGCGGTGCCCGGCGACGGCGTGCAGCAGCGCGGCATCGAGGTGGATGCGCAGCATGTCGTGCCGGCGCGGGGCTAGCAGCGCGGTGCCGCTAGGCATCGCCCGTTCCACCCGTTCCAGCGCCGAGCGACGCGCCCGCACGAGGCCCGGCAGCGCGATCAGCAGACGATGGGCGCGATCGGCCACCGCGATCCGCGCCGCCCGCAACAGCGCGGGCGCGTCCGGCACGGCGCGCTCGGCTCGGTCCAATTGGGATCGCCGGGCTGCGAGCAGGTTTGGCAGGGCGAGCGTCAGCCGCTCGGCCCGGTCGTCCAGCCGCTGGCGCGTGCCGCCCAGCAGCGCCGGGAGATCCGGCAGGCCTCGTTCAGCCCGGCCCAGCCGCAGCCGCTGCTCGCCCACGAGCCGCAGCAGCCCTTGGGAGAGCCGTGCGCCATCGCGCTGGAGCGTGCTGGCGAGTTCGACCCGGGCCGGCACGGCGAGTTCCGCGGCGGCCGTCGGCGTCGGCGCACGGCGGTCGGACGCGAGGTCAATCAGCGTGTGGTCGGTCTCGTGCCCCACTGCGGAGATCAATGGGATTCGGCAAGCCGCCGCGGCGCGCACGACGGCCTCGTCGTTGAACGCCATGAGGTCCTCGAGGCTGCCGCCACCGCGGGCGACGATCAGCACGTCCGGGCGGGGGATGGGGCCGCCTGGCTGGATCGCGTCGAAGCCGGCGATGGCAGCCGCAATCCGCGCCGCGGCGCCCTCGCCCTGCACCGGCACGGGCCAGAGCAAGATGGGCCGCGGGAAGCGGCGGGCGACGGTGGTGCAAATATCGTGGAGCACCGCCCCCGAGGGCGAGGTGATGACCCCCACCACGGCCGGCAGCAGCGGCAGAGGCTGCTTGCCGCCCTCGGCGAACAGGCCCTCCTCGCCGAGGCGCTTCTTGAGCATCTCGATCCGCGCCAGTAGGGCGCCGACCCCGGCATACTCCATCCGCTCAACGATGAGCTGGTAGGAGGAGCGCTCGCCATAGGTCGTGATCCGCCCGGTCGCGATCACCTCCACGCCGTTTTCCGGCTGCAGCCCCAGCCGCGAGACGCCGCTCTTCCAGACGATGCCGGAGATCTTGGCGTTCTCGTCCTTGAGCGAGAAGTAGAGGTGCCCGGACGGGTAGCGCTTGAACTCGGTGATTTCGCCACGAACCCGGACACGGCCGAACGCGCCCTCGAGCGTGCGCTTCACCGCGCCCGAAATCTCGCTGACGGTGTACTCGGGAACGTTGCCGCCGGTGGAGCCGGCCGGCGGGGGGATGGCGACTTCGGACATGGGTTGAACCTATGCTAGAGCCCGCCGCGACAGAAGCGGGGATGGCATGCGGGTTCTGGTGGTGGGCAGTGGCGGGCGCGAACATGCGCTGGTCTGGGCGATCGCGGCCTCTCCGCTGGTGACCAAGGTCTATGCCGCGCCGGGCAATCCGGGCACGGGGACGCTGGCCGAGAACGTGCCGATCGGGGCGGAGGACATCCCCGGGCTCGTCCGATTCGCGCTCGAGCAGGGGGTCGATCTCGTGGTTCCAGGGCCGGAGGGACCCTTGGTAGCCGGGCTTGCGGACGCGCTAGCCGAGGCGGGGATCGCCTGCTGCGGTCCGACGGCGGCTGCGGCCCGGCTGGAAGGCAGCAAGGCGTTCACCAAGGAGCTCTGCGACGAGGCCGGCATCCCGACGGCGCTCTGGGAGCGGTTCGACGATGCCGCGGCTGCCATCGATTTCATTCGCCGTCGCGGCGCGCCGCTCGTCGTCAAGGCGGACGGCCTGGCTTCCGGCAAGGGAGTCGTGGTGGCGCAGACCGAGGCCGAGGCCGAGGCAGCGGTGCGGGCGATGATGGAAGAGGCGCGGTTCGGCGCGGCGGGGGCAACCCTGGTGATCGAGGAGTGCCTGGTCGGCGCGGAATGCAGCCTGTTCGCGCTGTGCGACGGCACCGATGCGGTGTTTCTGGGGTTGGCGCGTGACCACAAGCGCGTCGGCGATGGCGACACCGGTCCCAACACGGGCGGCATGGGCGCTTTCTCCCCGGTGCCCGGCCTCGACCCGGCGCCGCTGATGGACGGCTTCATCCGCCCCGCGCTGACCGCCATGGCAGCCCGCGGAACCCCGTTCCGCGGCATCCTGTTCGCCGGCCTCATGCTGACGGAGGCCGGGCCACGGTTGATTGAATACAACGTCCGCTTCGGCGACCCGGAGTGCCAAGCGATCCTGCCGCGCCTGCGCTCCGACCTTATCCCCGGACTCCTCGCCGCCTGCCAGGGCGAGCTGGCCAGCTTCGACCTCCGCTTCCGGGACGAGGCCTGCGTGGCGGTCGTCATGGCGGCCCGCGGCTACCCGGATGCGCCGGAAACTGGAACCGCCATCGACGGCCTGCAAGCTGCGGCCGCCGTCTCGGGCGCCCTGGTGTTCGAGGCGGCAACGCGGATCGAGGATGGGCGTCTGCTCGCCAGTGGTGGCCGCGTCCTGACGATCGGCGCTCTTGGTCCGAGCGTGGAGGCCGCTCGTGAGACTGCTTACGCCGCGATCGGCCACTTGGTGTGGCCGGGCGGCTTCTGCCGCCGGGATATCGGCGCGACGGTCTGACCCCGTCGTTCTAGGCTTCGTGCAACTCGCGGGTGATGGCCGTATCCTCGGGCCCACAGACCCGGTTCCGACCGGACCGTTTGGCGCGATAGAGTTGTTCGTCGGCGGCTTTGATCAGGTCGTCCACTCCGCTCGCGTTCTGATCGAACGCCGCGCAGCCGAAACTCGCCGTCACTCGGAACGCGTGGCCGCCCGTGATCATCTGCGTGTCCGATACTGAGACACGCAACCGCTCGGCGATCGAGAGCGCCTCGGCGAGGGTGGTTTTGGGCAGAAGAACGGCGAACTCCTCGCCGCCAAGCCTCGAGAAGAGGGAGCCCGGACGGAGCTCGACCATGCAGGTCTTGGCCAGCGTCCGCAGAACATGGTCGCCTGCGGGATGGCCGAAACGATCGTTCACCTGCTTGAAGTGGTCGACGTCGACCAGCACCAGCGACAAAGCTTCGTCATTCTGTCGGCAAAGCCGCCGGGCCAACTCGAACCGCTGCAGGAAGAACGCGCGGTTGGCGGCCCCGGTCAGGTGGTCCAGCGTCAACAGCCGGCGCATATCGTCCGGATCGGACGAGGTGCGCGCAACGTCGCGCAGGACGACCGTGAAGCCATCGATCGTTTGCCCGTCGCGACCCGCGCGCGTCACGACCAGGCGTTGACACCAATAGCGCTCGCCGTTGCGGCGCCGCAGCCAGCTCTCGTCGAGCGACCAGCCATCTGTTTCGGCAAGGCGGAGTTGGTCGTTCAGTCCGTGCATGCCCGGCTCGGTTTCGAAATCGAGCACTTCGAACAGCGGCCGACCCTGGACGTCACCGCAGGCTTGGCCGGTCTGGCGCATGAACTTGTCGTTGACCACCTCGATCACTCCGTCCAGCGAGATGGCGACGACGGCGTAGTCGTTGACGCCATCGATCATCGATCCGAACCAGGCTTCGGCCAGCTTCAGCCGGCGCTCGTGCTCGACTTGCACGGTGATGTCGGAGATCGTGATGATGGCGCGATCGGGGCCGAGCTTGACCAGTGTGTATGACAGGACCGTTCGGGCGGAGCGATCAGACTGACGCAGATCGACGATGACGCGGCGATTCTCGCACACCGTCCCGTGGCTGCGCGGAAAGTCGTCCAACAGGTTGCGCAGCTCTGGCGCGCAGTGCTCCAACACCGCGAAGAGGTTATCCATCCCCCGGGCACGCTCCGGCGCGATCGGGAGCAGATGCTTCATGGCACTGGGATTGATCATGAGGATCGATCCTGACAGATCGATCTCGACCAGACCGAACGGACAGGCGTAGACGAACTCGAGCAATCTGCCGAGCTGATCTTGATCGTCATCCATGGGGGCTAACGCTGGATGAGAACGAAGCGGTAAGGCGCCGAGCGAGATTGAAGCAGGCGCAGCCGAACCGGGGTCGGCCGCATGCGCAGCGTCAGGACGAACGGGACGATCTCGTCGAGTTCCTCGATATCCTCGAAGCGCTGGGCGACCATGAAGTTGTTCATGCATTGCGCGATCGTGTCGAAGAACGGCACTCCGAGCACGCGGCTCGGCACCAGGCCAGCCAACCTCGCTTCCGTCGCGTTATAGACGACCGAGATACCGTCCCGATCGAGGCCGATCACGCCGAACGGTAGGCCATCGACGACCTCGGGAGGCATTTTGGCCAAATCGGCCAGCGTGATCTCGTCGAAGGAGATGTCTGCAATCGTGTCCATAGCGTGTGCTCGATTGTTCGAGCAGGCAGGATGGCATCACCCGGTTAAGGAACGCTTACCGACGCGCTCGGAAGAACGCACGGAGCAAGGCGGCGCACTCCGTCTCGCGGACCCCGCCGATCACCTCCGGGCGGTGAAGGCAGCCAGGCTGGTCAAAGAGGCGCGGGCCGTGGTCGACCCCGCCGCCCTTCGGGTCGTACGCGCCGAACACGAGGCGGCCGAGGCGGAAGTGCACCGCGGCGGCCGCGCACATCGGGCAGGGCTCCAGCGTCACCACCAGCGTGCACCCGATCAGCCGAGGCGAGCCCAGCCGGCTTGCTGCGGCCCGCATTGCCAGCAGTTCGGCGTGGGCCGAGGCGTCTCGGTCGCGCTCGACGCGGTTGCCCGTCGCCGCCAGTACTGCGCCATCGGGTCCTAGGACGACGGCGCCCACCGGCACTTCGCCCGCCGCCCGCCGGGCCTCGTCCAAGGCCGCCGCCATCGCATCTGCTTGCCCGCCATCCCCCGGCGGGGCTACTGAGCCCGGCATGAGCGCTCGCATCCGACCTGTCATCGGCGTCACCCTCGACGCCGAGCCGCCTGGTGGCTACTCCAAATTTCCCTGGTACGCCCTGCGGGCCAATTACGCGACGGCCATCTCCCGTTTCGGCGGCCTGCCCGTCGCCCTTCCGCACGACCCGGCGCTTGCCAACGACTACCTCAACAGCATCGACGCCCTGGTCGTGACCGGCGGCGCCTTTGACGTCGATCCCGGCCTCTACGGGGAGCGCTCGATGCATGTCACGACGACCCTGAAGGAGGAGCGTACCGCCGCCGAGCTCGCGCTGGTCCGCGCCGCGCTGGCCCGCGACAAGCCGGTGCTCGGCATTTGCGGCGGCCAGCAACTGCTCGCCGTGGCGCTCGGGGGCACGCTGATCCAGCACATCCCCGACAGCGTCGCCGATCCGCTCGAACACGAGCAGCGCAACCCGCGCGATCAATCGAGCCACAGCATCGCCCTGGTCGAGGGGACGCTGCTGGCGCGCATCGCGGAAAGTCCGTCGATGCAGGTGAACTCCGCCCACCACCAGGCCGTCGCGAGCACGGGCAAGTTCGCTGTTGTGAACGCGACGGCGCCGGACGGCGTGGTCGAAGGGATCGAGGACCCGCGCTACGCCTTCTGTCTGGGCGTGCAATGGCATCCGGAGTTCCTGATCGATCCGGCCGACGCAAAGATTTTCCAGGCCTTCATCACCGCTTCCGGCGGATGAGCGACGACGCGGAAGGCCCGGCGCCGGGCGGCCCGCGCGGGGAGCGAATCGCGAAATGGCTCGCGCGCGCCGGGGTCGCCAGCCGTCGCGATGCGGAGCGTTTGGTCGAGGACGGCGTCGTCACGCTGAACGGCGCCGCCGTGAAGCATCCCGCGACATTCGTGGGCGCGGCCGATGTCGTCGCCGTGCGCGGCAAGCCCGTGGGCGCGGCCGAGCGGACGCGGCTGTTCCGCTTCCATAAGCCGGACGGGCTGGTCACCACCCACAAGGATCCCGAAGGGCGGCCGACCGTGTTCGAGAAGCTGCCGCCCGGGCTGCCGCGCGTGGTCAGCGTCGGCCGGCTCGACCTCAACAGCGAGGGTTTGCTGCTGCTCACCAATGACGGCGCCCTGGCCCGCAAGCTCGAACTGCCGAGCAACGGCTGGACGCGGCGGTACCGGGTCCGCGCCTGGGGCTCGATCGACGAGCGGGCGCTGGCGGGACTTGCGCGCGGGATCACGGTCGAGGGCGTCAAATACGGACCGATCGAAGCGACGCTGGAGAGCAGCG
>JAVVHH010000179.1:0-7013 GCA_032249615.1 Acetobacteraceae bacterium | reverse complement strand
GACTTGGACAGGATCAATCTTGTCGAAAGTAACCTGGGACATCGTTTACGAATTCTTGTGACTTCCTCAACTAAGGAAGCAATGGCAAGCCTCGCCGGCCCCCGCGCCTGGCCCATTCTTCCATGACGCACCAAGGTAATTGGCTCGTTCGGAGCTCGTGTGTACCGGCGTGGAGCGAGAGGCCCAACTTTCCGCTGACTGTCATGCTCCAAGCCTCGGGTTCGCCGCCAACTCGCACGCTGCGATTGCGGCGCGCCGGACCCTCACAAGAGATACTCCGTGCGGAACTGGCTCTGGCCCTCAATCGGAACTGGACTATGTTCCGCCACCATGCGGTCGCAACACCGCGCCCGCCTCTTGCCAGCCCACCGCGCCGCGTCGTGCCGTATTGCGCGCTCGTTTACGCGGAACCAGCCCTAAGCAAGCGGACGAGCAATCCACCGTAAATCACGCACGGGATGATCACGGCACACGCGAAGCTGCTGACCGTCACGAGCCGCCGGAAGAAAGGCACGGCTGCACCCAGGAGGGACACGCCGCCGACCACGGGATAGCCAAGGTTCCGAAGATCGTCAGTAGTGTGGAATGATTGGTCGAGTTGCACAAGCAGCAAAGCCAAGCCAATTCCAGCAGCAAGCCCGGCGATCAGAACGCCGGTAACCAACTTGGTGCGCTGTGGGGCTACCGGCACGCTCGGGATCAGAGGTGGCTCGATGATTTGGATTTTGACCTGGTCTGCATTGGCTTCGGCGGCTGCCGAAATCCGCATGGATTCACGACGGGCAAGCAGCGCCGAGTAGTTCGTCTGGAGCACGCCGTAGTCACGATCGAGGTTCAGGGCCTCGGCCTGGAGCCCTGGCGCCGACTTTGCGACCGCCTCCAGCCGCTCACGCTCTTTCATCGCGTCGGCAAGCTGCCGTTGAAGCGAAGAGATCAAAGTGTCGGTATCAACCAGCCGCACTTTGAGTTGCTCATAAACAGGGTTTGCAACCGCGGGGGCACTGACGGTTGGGGCCCGGCCGCCGGCAACCGGCTCGTGTCCGAGCTTGCCCGACTTCAACGCCGCGATGATCTCTCGCTGGGCGATTACGTCAGGATGCGCGTCAGTGAGCCGTAGGCGAAGTTCGCTCAATTTCTGCTCTTCGGCCGCGAGCCGCGACGAGCCGCCACCCGCGCCTCCGCCGCTTGCCGCGTCAGCGACGAGCAGCGGTGGTGTGCCGCCGAGTTCCTTGGCGAGCGCAACTCTCTTCGCTTGCGCGTCTGCAATTTGACCGCTCAGCGCCCGAACGGCTTCAACGGCCCCCTGCAAGCGGCTGACGCCGGTATCGCCGGGGAGCAAGTCGGTATATCGCGCGCGGAACTCTGCACGGCGGCGCTCCGCGTCGCGTAGCTGACGTTCATAGAAGGCGAGCTGGGCTTCGATGAAGCGGTTCGCATTCTCAAGGTCGCTTCGGTTATTGCCCGCCTTGCCTTCGACGAAGGCGTTCAACATCGCCTGGACGATGTCATAGGCGAGTTTCGGGTTCTCGTTCCGATAAGAGATGACGAACAGGTTCCGGGTTTGTGGAACGAGCTTGATGTCGGTCGCGAGCCGAGCGACGAGCGCCTGCTTTTCAGCGGGCGTATCCACTTGCAGGTTCAGATCTGTCTTCGAGACGAGCTTCTCGAGGTTCGGGCGGCTCATCAGCGTGCGTGAGAGAAGATCGACCTGAGCCTGCAGCGAGGAGTCCATCGAGATACCGCGCAACAGCGGCGTGAGGATTGCGTCGGCGTCGATGTAGAGGCGGGCGTCCGCCTCATACGTGTTCGGGATTTTCATCACCCCTACCCAGCCGACGGCACAAACCAGCCAGGTGAGAAACACCGCTGGCCAGCGATATCGCCATGCCGCCGAGAGCTGCCTCTTGATCAGCTGCTGGGTAGAGTGCATCGGCGAGATCCGTCAGAAATACGTTTGAGGAATGAGAAGGACGTCACCCGGGGCCATCGTGACGTTCTGATCGATGTCGCCATCCTTGATGAGATCGCTCAGACGCACGGGAATGACCTGGCGAGGACCGCCATAGCGTCGAATGATAACGGCTCGGTTGCCCGCCGCGAAGCGCGTTAGGCCTTTGGTCGCGATCATGACATCGAGAAGCGTCATCTGGTCACGATAGGGGATCGCCACTGGATCAGTGGCCTCGCCGATGACCCGAACCTGGCGGCTCGACGGGCCGACGAAGCCGTTCACGATCACCGAAACCTTGGGCTCCTTGACATACTCTTTGAGCCGGCCCTCGATGGCCTTCGCCAGCTCCGGCGCCGTTTTGCCGTTAGCGATGATATCGGGGACGAGCGGCAAAGAGATGCGACCGTCGGGAGCGACGACAGCCGTAGTGCTGAGTTCCGGGTTGCGGAAGACGTAAATCCCCATGCTGTCGCCTGGCCCAATGACGTAGGGCAGGTTTGCCGGGACGACTTGATTGACTGGAGGCGTCGAGGTGCAGGCTGCGACCAGCCCAAGAAGGATCGATAAAAGGGTCGAGACCCTGATGAGCCGCCTGATCATGAGAGAGTTCTGGCCTCCAAAAACAAAAAAGATACGGCTACATACCACATATTTTTGGTAGGCGTGGAAGGAGTCGAACCCCCGGCCTCTGCCATGTTAAAGCAGCGCTCTGCCACTGAGCTACACGCCTGAACTCAACCATCATTCAGTGATTATCAAGTCACTTCAAGCTCTCTGCAGGCTCTTGGCGCCGTGTAGGCTGCTCAGGGTTTCGACTAACCCTTCGTGCAAGCCCGTTTCAGCCGAGATCCCCAACAAATCCGTTGCGCGATGAGGCACGCCCACCGACCGCTCGATGTCGCCGCGTCGTGCTGGCCCGAAACGGATCGATGGTGCGCAGGACAGGATTTCACCAAGCGTCTGCGCCATGCTCAGAACCGACGTTTCGCGTCCAGTGCACGCGTTCAGAACGAGACCCGCCCACTCCGGATCGTCGCGCTTGTCTCGGAGCGAGCTCATGCCGGCTTGCAGGAACTGAACGATATCGCCGACGAAGACGAAATCGCGGGTCTGTTGTCCGGAGCCGTGGACCTCGATCTCCAGGCCTTCCGAAATGGCCTTCGCGAAGATGGAAATGACGCCGCTGTAGGGCGAGGCCGGGTCTTGCCGCGGTCCGTACACGTTGAAAAACCGGAAGCCGAGTGCCGGCACATTGTGAACAAGCGTCCCGATCCTCGCGTGGAGCTCGCAGCCGAGCTTGTCGGCACCATACGCCGTCAAGGGTGCAATGGGACCGGTCTCGGCCGCGGGACCGTCCAGCTTGCCATAAACAGCGGCTGACGACGCGTACACCACGGGAATGCCGCCCAGTTGGCGCGATGCGTCCATGACGCTGATGAAGCCGCCAAGGTTGACCTGGTGCGTGCCGATCCAATCCTCGTTGCCTCGCACGACCGAGGCGATCGCAGCCAGGTGAAAGCATCCGCTCACCCCGATCATCGCCCGACGAACGCTGGGCTGGTCGCAGACGTCACCCCGAATGACCTCACAACGAGCGTCCAAGTTGTCGAGATGCCCGGTCGAGAAGTTATCGAGGATGCGGACGCGGTGGCCCGCGCGCAACAGGGCATCGGCAAGGTGGGAGCCGATAAAGCCGGCGCCACCCGTAATCACGTAGGTCTCCAACGTCTGCTCCTCGAAGTCCGAGCTCAAACTACAATTCAGCGTTTAACGACTAATCTTTAAGATTAGGTTTCGGTTCAGCCTCGCTTAACGCGCTCGATCTGACCCGCCTTCCTGCCCTGAAGCCACGTAGCAGCGCTCCAATATCGTGGGCAACCCACTCACGCATTCCCGCCATTGTTCGCGGATTCAGCGCCAAAAGGCCAATCCTCGAACGCCGGCTGCTCGCCCAGTTCCGCTTATAGGGATCGTCGCCACGCCCAAAATCCAACTCCGCCACGCCGTCTGCCTCTATCAGCCTTCGAATTGTGGCAGCAGTCAGGACGGTTCCTGGAGAGAGCGATTTGAAATGTTCGTCATGCGCTAGTTTCAGGATCGTCGCCGTCCCTCCGGTGACCGACCAGTACTGCGCGGCGATGGGCGTAGTACCGCGCCACAGGATGCCAATCCGCAGCACGCCTGTATCGGCCAGGGTCCGGACCAGCGCCGCGTTGAAGCGCGGGTAAGGCTCCGGCTGCTTCCAGCTCCGATCGTAGACCGCCTCGTAGGCTTCCAGAGCATTTTTCAGCGCGGGGCCTTCCCGGGCGATGTCGATCCGAACGCCAGCCCGCTCCGCCGCGCGGGTGCGTCGCCTGATCGTCTCGCGCAGGGAGCCGGGGCGACCCTGCAGATAGATGTCCCACGACCGGGTCGTGATCGGCTCATACCAGTTGCCGAAATGATCAAAGGTGCGGATGACAAGGCCGGCGCTGGCAAGGCTCCGCCGCAACATCCCCAGCCCTGGCCATGCGGGATCGAGCGCCTCGAAACGAGTGACCGGCCATTGCTGGCAGTGTCGTCCGACTTCGCGAAGCGTGATCGTTTGCGCCTCGGCGCCGCGCCGCAGCAACGGCTGATACAGACACGTATAAGGACTGCTGAGCGACCCGGCGGCGCGCCCGGGACCCGCGAGCATCGGCACTAAGGCGAGCGGTCCGGCCTCGTCGGACACGGCGAGGAGTTGGGGGTGCGTTCCGGCAGGAAGCGCCGCCTCGATGCTTGCCTGCAACCAGGCGCGGCTCGTCTGCAGACCCGGCTGCGCGTCGAACAGCGCATCCCATTCCGGCCCCAGCTCGCCTTGATCGCGCCTGACGTTCAGCGTTAATGGGCTGTTCACCGCCGGACCGCATAGTAAGCCAGACCGACCCACTCATGGAGTGCGATGAAACTGTTGACCCAAGCCACAGGGCTGATGAGTAGACTTTGCCACGTGAATGGCGGTGACCCGGCCGGGCGCACCGAGACCGGAACCGGATCAAGACCGAAATGCCGGAAAGCCAGCAGAGAACGCCGCATGTGCCAGTCGTGCGTGACCAGGTAAACGCGACGGATACCCGCCTTCTGCAGCAGCCCGGCGGAAAATGCCGCATTCTCCCACGTGTCGCGGGAACGGGCCTCCTGCCACTGGCTCTGCACCCCAAAATCATCGTGCAGGCTTTCCGCCATCATGGTCGCAAGCGTCGCGTTTGTGTGGGATACGGCACCGCCCGAAACCAGGATCGGCAAGCCGGTTCGGCGGGCCAGGGCCGCGCCGGCACGCGTCCGATCGAGGGTGAGGGGCCCGGGCGCCACCTCGGTCGGCCCCGTCGTCCGGATCGCATCGGCCGAGAGAATGACGATCGCCGCGGGAGCGGGGCCGGAAGCCGCGTCAGGGGCCGGGGTCAGGCTGTTGAGCAGAGCCGCCGACACGGCCGGGAGACCCAACGCGATGACGATCGCCATCGCAAACGCTGCCGCTGCCCGGCCGCCGCTGCCCGCTCGGACCAGCAGGAGTGCCAAAACGGCCAGACTGGCGGGCGGGAGCAGAATGTCGGCTAGCAGATTGACCACGTCGCCTCCACGGCCGGCGCTGGCCACCCACGCAGCCGGGACGGTGCGGCCCGGCGCGTTAACGGGTATGTAAGCCCTCGGATGTTCAGAACGACGATGTCGCGCCCGGTGTTCGACGACACGGGCCTCGCCTTATTGGGGCAGCGCTGGCGAGGGCTGGCGGCGCAATCGGGAGCATCGTACTTCCAAGACTGGGGCTGGGTCGGCTGCATGGCGGCGACCCGCTATTCGGACCCGATACTCGTCGAAGTGCATCGGAATGAAAAGCTGGTCGCGTTGGCGTTGTTCAGCCGGCGGGCGCGCCGGCGGCAAGGCGGATCGCTGCATCTCCAAGAGAGCACGGACCCGCTCCTGGCCTCCATCTTCATCGAACACAACGGGCCTCTGATCGCGATTGCCGATCCGGTGTTGCGCCAATCGGTCCTGGTTCACCTCCTTACATACGCCATGCGGGAGCCGCTCGGCTCTCGGCCGGCACAAGCGCGGCGCCTGGTGCTCTCCGGCGTGAGTTCGGAATGTGCCGATGCGGTGCTCATGACGGGCGGGCTTGTGGAGGAGAAGTCACGCCGCGCCGCGCCCTATGCGGACCTCTCGCGCTTGGATCCAGAGCAACCCTTCCTCGACTCGCTCAGCCGCAACACACGCTACCAGATCCGGCGCTCGAACCGGCTGTATGCGGCGCAGGGCGAGTTGGCGATCCGCCGTGCCGAGACGGTGGAGGAGGGAAGGCAGTTTCTCGAACGGTTGATCGAACTGCACAACACAACCTGGAGAGCGCGCGGCAAGAAGGGCGCTTTCGCGACCGCTTCGGTGCGGTCTTTCTACCATGAGCTTCTTCAGTCGGGCATTCCCGCCGATGAGGTCGACATGCTCCGCATCTCCGCGGCCGACACTGAGATTGGATACCTCATGAATTTCCGGCACAGGGGCGTCGTTTCGGCCTATCAAAGCGGCTTCGATTACGCGGGCGCCAGACCGCAGCAGAAGCCGGGCCTGACGTCGCACTATCTGGCCATCGAGGCTTACCGATCGCGGGGCGTGACGACGTACGATTTCCTTGCCGGCACCGACCGCTACAAGCTGAGTCTCGCCAATTCGCAGCGCTGGCTTCATTGGCTCAGCACCGCGCCCGCATGGCATCCGTCGACGATCGGCACGCGATTGCGCCGGCTTCTCAGGCTTTGACTTCAACTCGGCCCCATCTGCTGCGTTGCCCTCCCGGAGGGTCTGATGCAGGCGGATGACAAGGCAGCTGACTACGGCGAAAGCGACATCGAGGCGACAGCGATGACGCAAGGGGCGGCGCGTCCGCGACATTCGCCCGCCAAGCCGGAGCTGCCCGCGCAGCCCTCGCCGGAGGCGTCCGGCACGACTGAATCGGATATCGCTCGAAATCGGCAGGAAAAGGCCGAGTACGAAAGACAGCGTTAACTCGGACCGTGCTATTCTCAGGGGCAATCAAGACCCGAGA
>JAVVHH010000178.1:0-7045 GCA_032249615.1 Acetobacteraceae bacterium | reverse complement strand
GCGCTCCATAACAAATAGGCCAGCCATCCCGAAAGGTTTGTCTGGCCAACCTGGCTAAGTATTAGAGGCCACGTGGACGCAGATACCTCGTCGCTCTCGCCTGTTATTAGTTTTGTTTCAGCTTCTTGGCAGAGCGGTCCATGGCTTTTCATTGTAATCACGATGCTGGCCTTGTTAGCCGAGCTCTCAGTCTACGTCGCTGCCCCGGCTGCAACCGGGGGTTTAAATGTCGCTGCCGCACTGGCTGCACCGGCCAATTCATTTCCCCTTAGGAGCTGATGCCTTCGTCAGCGGTGCAGTCAGGTCGAGCCGAACGCCAAGTCGACCGGCCCGACCGTTTACACTTGAAGCGGTTGCCATGCCGGGCCACGTCGGGTGGGTAAACCCGGGCCCCTCTGGCGAGGACGCTGACCTGCTCGTCGGCCAACCCTTGCGATGTCGGATTACAGCCGTTGTGCTGTCCCGTTTGGTTGGTTGCGCTCAGGGCCCGATGTTTCCTTGACGGAATCTCCGGGCGGCTTGCGCAAGTTCGTTGCACATAGCCGGAGAAGCCAAGTGTCCTATCAACATGCCCGTCAGTCCTCACGCCTATCGCCAGCGTCACAGGGGGAGGCGCACCAAACCTACCACGAAGAGACTTTGTTCGATGCCGTCGTCACGGCGGGAGCAATGATGGCGTGTGCCGATCGGCCCGCCGCTGCGTCGGAACGCTCGGAGTTTGCGACCTTTGTTGGGCATAGCCCATGGATGCCGACCTTTACAGCTTCCGACGCCGCAGAGGCGTTCGACAGCCGCGTCCGGCAGTTCGAAATGGTCGGCGGCGATCTCGACCGTGAGATGGGCAGTCTGCGGCAGGTCAGCGACGACATCGGCATCGGTGAAGTCGTGCGAGTGTGCGAGTTGGTCGCCATGGCGGATGGCCGCCTACAACCTGCCGAGGTGCAGGTCCTCAGGGATGTCCGCTCGGCCATGGGCCGGCCGCTGATCGGCGACTAGCCCCAATTCGGACATTGCCGCTCTCTGAACGGCAAGGAGCACCCCATGAACCCGATTGAGCCGGATCTGCCGGCCAATACGCGGCAGTCGTTTGGCCAAACTCCCACGTCACCCCTCTCGGCTGGGAGCGCATCGCGCTCACCGGCGACTACGACTGGACCACTGCCAAACCCACCCACGCGCTACGACCGCTCAGGGCGGTTCCCGAGGCGCTCGCCCGGCGCGCCGCTTAGCGTGCAATTTTGAGCAAACGGTGAGGTGACCCCTACTTCGACGCTTTCTCGACCAGCTCCGCGCTTTCCGCGTGCTCGACCCGGCCTGCGGCTCGGGCAACTTCCTTTATCTCGCGTTGCTGGCGCTGAAGGACCTCGAACATCAGGTCATGGTGGAGGCAGAGGCGCTCGGGCTGCAGCGCGAATTTCCGCAGGTAGGGCCGGAGGCCGTCCTGGGTATCGAGGTCAACCCATACGCGGCGGAACTGGCGCGTGTGTCGGTCTGGATCGGCCACATTCAATGGGCCCGTCGCCACGGCTATCCCGCGCCATCTGACCCGGTGCTTCGCACGCTGGACACGATCGCTTGTCGCGATGCGCTGCTGGCGGAGGATGGGTCACTGGCCGCCTGGCCAAAGGCGGACGTGATTATCGGCAATCCGGCTTTCCTCGGCGGTAAGCGCCTTCGAACTCTGCTAGGCGACGCCTACTGCGAGCTTCTGTTTCGGGCTTATGCCGACACGGTGCCGGCCGAGGCGGATCTGGTGTGCTACTGGGTCGTCCGGGCGCAAAAGCAAATCGCGGCCGGGCTGTGCAGCCGGGCCGGTCTTGTGACGACGAGCAGCATTCGCGGCGGCGCGAACCGCCGGGTGCTGGAGCTGATCGCCGCAGAGGGCGCCATATCGGATGCCTGGAGCGACGAGCCCTGGACGCTGGATGGCGCGGCTGTCCGCGTGTCTCTCATCTGCTGGGCAAGTGGCCCGGCGCTGGCACCCACCCTCGATAGCGCCACCGTGTCGATGATCCACGCGGATCTAACGGCGGGCGCCACCAATCTTACAACGGCGCGGCGGCTGAAGGAGAACGCAGGCGTGGCGTTCATGGGCGACACCAAGGGTGGGGCTTTCGATATTCCGGGCAAGCTGGCCCGCACCTGCCTGAAGCTGCCGACCAACGCGAATGGCCGTCCCAATGCCGACGTGCTCCGACCTTGGGCCAACGGTATGGACGTGACCCGGCGGCCTTCTGATACGTGGATCATAGATTTTGGCTGGACCATCAGCGAGGCAGAGGCCGCCTACTTCGCCGCGCCCTACGCCCACATAGCGGAGCACGTTCAGGCTCAGGCAACAGAGAAGCGAGCAGCTTACACTCGAACCTGGTGGCGGCACACTCGGCCCCGGCCCGAGATGAACCAGCTGCTCAGCCGACTTCAGCGCTTCATTGTCACACCGACAGTCGCCAAGCACCGCCTATTTTCTTGGCTGACAACACCAACGCTGCCCGACCATCAGTTGATCGCTGTCGCCCGAGACGACGACACGACGTTCGGCATTCTCCACAGCCGGTTCCATGAATTATGGGCTTTGCGGCTCGGGACAGCACTTGAGGATCGCCCTCGCTACACCCCGTCCACCACATTCGAGACCTTCCCCTTCCCGGACGGTCTCACCCCCGACCGCCCTATCGCCACCCATGTAGACGGCGCCCGTACCCCGGCAATTGCCCACGCCGCCCAAGCGCTTGTTGCTGCCCGCGACCGCTGGCTCAATCCTGCCGAACTCGTTCAGCGTATCCCGGAGGTCGTGTCGGGCTTCCCCAACCGAATCGTGCCGAAGGACGAAGCCGCGGCCGCGATCCTCCGCAGCCGTCCGCTCACCACCCTCTACAACACCCGCGGCAAGCCCGAGGGCGCTTGGCTCGACGCGCTTCACCGCGCGCTCGATGCGGCCGTCGCCGCTGCCTACGGCTGGCCCGACGACATCGCCGACGACGAGGTGCTCGCGCGACTTCTCGCCCTCAACCACGCCCGCGAGCCCGCCTGACCCATGCCGGACGGCCACGCTCGCCCGCTCGTGCTGTTGCGCGCCGGCGCTCACCTCTATGGCACCGCCACCCCGGCCTCCGACCTCGACACCAAACCCATTATATTGCCCGCGGCTCGCGATATTCTCCTCCAGCGGGTCCAGGCCACCACTGTCGGCAGCCGGGCCCGCGAACCCGGCGAGCGCCTTGCGGCAGGTGAGACCGACATCGAAACGCACAGCCTGCAGCGCTACCTCGATCTCTTGGCCTCGAACCAGCCTCTCGCCATCGAGATGCTGTTCGCGCCCGACGCCTTCATGCTTGCCCCGCCCGACCCGCTCTGGCGCGAGGTCCAGGCGATCGGCCCCGCCCTACTGACCCGGCATGCGGGTATGTTCGCCCGCTACGCCCGCCGCCAAGCCGACCAATACGGGGTAAAGGGCGAGCGGGCCGCTGCGTCACGCCGGGCTCTCACCGTGCTGACCCAAGCCGAAGCATCTCATGGAACGCAGGCCCGGCTCGCCGTGATCGAGGCCGAACTCGTCGCCCTGACGGAAGCCACTCCGCATACGGCGCTGGTGGACGTGACGGTCCAGGAGAACCGGACCGTGCGGCATCTCGAGGTCCGCGGCCGCAAGGCGCCCTTCTCCGCCACGATCCATGCCGCCCGCATGATGACGGAGCGTCTGGTCGCTAGCTACGGCGACCGCACCGCCGAAGCCGAGCGTGCGGATGGCGTGGACTGGAAAGCGCTGTCCCACGCCGTTCGCGTCGGTCGCGAGGCGATCGAGCTGTTCACCACGGGGCGACTGCATTTTCCGCTCGCCTGCGCGCCGCACCTGCTCGCGATCAAGCTGAGCCAGGTGCCGCATGAAACCGTCATCGCCGAAATCGATGCCATGTTGGTTGAGGTCGAGCGGGCTGCCGCAATGTCCACCCTACCAGACGAGCCTGATATGATGGCCGCAGAGGCGTTGATCTGCCGGGCGTATCGGGCTCAGGTGCTAGCGGCTGAAGCGTGAGCACGACGTGCGGAACGACGGGCGTTCCATTTGCGGTGCCCATTTTGCAGCGCTATGCTGTCAATGACAGCATTGCAGATAGGACTGCTTCTATGGCGACCCTTACGGTCCGCAATCTCGACGAAGCTCTCGTCCGCGCACTGCGCATCCGCGCCGCCGAGCATGGGCGCAGTGCGGAAGCAGAGCATCGGGAGATCCTGCACCAGGTTCTGACCACGGGCGCCACGGATCTGGCGCGTGCGGCAGTGGCCGATCGCCTCGAGGCCTTCCGACGCCGTACTGCTGAACGTGGATCGGCGGCGACAACCGAGCTGCTGCGGGAGAGCCGAGAGAGCCGGGCTGGCGAGCTGGACCGCTCCGGCGCCTGACGGGCGGTGCTGGTCGTCGATGCCTCGGTCGCTCTGAAATGGGTGTTGCCGGAGCCTGACAGCCACTGGGCGCAGGCGCTCGCCGAGAGCGACGAAGCGCTTCTACTGCCGGATTTCTGGCTCAACGAGGCGACCAACATCTGCTGGCTGCAAACCCACAAGGGCAAGTGGTCGGCGGACGAGGCCAGGGAGGCGCTGGAGCTGCTCCGTGCCCAGGTGCCCGCCACGCCGACCGGCGACCTCGCCCTGCACGAGGTTGCGCTCGAGATCGGCCTGGCCGTCGGCCATTCGACCTACGACACGCTTTATGTGGCGTTCGCCGTCGCCGTAGGCGCACGCAAAATCGTGGTCGCCGATGGGCCGTTCGTCCGAGCCATGCGTCGCCACCCCGACCCGGCGCTGGCTTCCTTGCTGCTCCCACTGGCGGAATGGGCGCGTCAGCGCGGTCTCGCGTGAGCGCGCCTACGCGAACTCCCGCCCCTGGCAAATAGCGTGGCTGCGCTGGACAGCGGAATCCGCAGGATTCAAGGTCGTCGCATGCCGCTCGCTCCCCCGGTGCCGCCCTGATCGCACGCAAGCTGCGCTCCCATCAGCAGCAGCTGCTTGGTCTCGTGACCGCGATCGGCGCCGGCGAGACGGACGCGCGCGACATCCTGGCCGCGGTCACGCCGGGCGGGGGCAAGTCGCTGCTGCCGGTGATCGCCGCGGCGCGGCTGATCGAGGCCGGCATCGTCGAGCGGGTCTGCTGGGTGGTGCCGCGCGACAGCTTGCGGCTGCAGGCCGAGGAGGCGTTCGCCGACCCGGCCTGGCGCGCCGCACTCGGCCATGCGCTCGCCGTCCGCGCCGCCGACAACGCGCCCGACCCGAGCCGCGGCCTCGCCGGCTACGTCACCACTTACCAAGGAGTCGCCGCCGCCCCGGACCTGCATCTTCGAGAATTCCGGCACCATCGCACGCTGCTGGTGGTCGATGAGATGCACCATCTGCCGGCCCTCGCCGAGATCGACCCGGCCATCAACCCCGACGATGACCCTGCGAGCGCCTGGTCTCGGGCCCTCCTGCCCTTGCTCGAATGCGCCACGGTGCGGCTGCTGCTGTCCGGCACGCTCGAGCGCGGCGACGGGCGGAGCATCCTCTGGCTGCCCTACCGCACCGGCCCGAAAGCCCGCACACGCGAGGTCGCGCTCGACGCGCCGGGCTGGGCGGTGATCGGCTATTCGCGGTCGCAGGCGCTGCAGGAGCGGGCCGTACTGCCGGTGACATTTGGGGCGTTCGACGGCGAGGCGCGATGGCGGGCCGAGGAGGGCGTCGAGGTCGGGCCGCACCGGCTGGCCGCGCCCTACCCGAGCGAGACCACCCGCCCCGCTTTGTTCACCGCGCTGCGCACCGGCTTCGCGGAGGCGCTGCTGCGGCGCGCGTTTCTCGCCGTGCGCGATCTGCGCGCCGAGCGACGCCAGGCAAGCGGCCTCACCTCCGGCGCCGCCGCGCTCGGCCTGGGCAAGCTGCTGGTGGTCGCGCCCGACCAGGAGAACGCGCGGCGGTATCTCGAGCTGGTCCGGGGATGGCTGCCGCGCGGCCAAGCGCGGCGCGTGGCGGCGATCGCCACCTCCGACACGCCCGGCGCGCACGCGGCCGTAGCCGCCTTCCGGCTGCGGCCGGAGCCGTCGATCCTGGTCACCGTCGCCATGGCCTACGAAGGGCTGGACGTGCCCGAGGTCGCGGTGGTGGCGGCGCTGACGCATATCCGCTCGCGCCCCTGGCTCGAGCAGATGGTTGCGCGCGCCACCCGCGTCGATCCGAACGCCGGGCCGTATGCGTCGCAGCGCGCCCTGGTGTTCCATCCCGACGATCCGCTGTTCCAGCGCTTTCGCATTCGGATGGAGACCGAGCAGGGCACACTCGCCCGTCCGCCCCAGCCCAAGCGGAGGCAAACGCCCCTCCCCTTCTGGGTCGAGCCCGAAGCAGCCAAGGACGGCATCGTCCCGCTCGAGAGCAACGCGCTCGCGCTGCGCTTCTCCACGCTGCGGCCTGGTCCCGAGCTGGCGATGCGACGGCTGGAGCAGGCGCAGTCGGAGCTGCTGGAGCCGCCTTCGGTCGCCGAACGGCGGCTGCGGGCGCGGCTGGGCGAGCTGGTGGCGGCGCAGGCGGTGGAGGACGAGGCGGGTCGCGTCGGGCTGCGCGGCGGGATCGCCGGCGCCGGGCTGTATCACCGCTACAACGCAGCGCTGAAGCGCATCTCCGGCGACAAGAGCCGGGCGCAGATGACGCTGTCCGAGCTGGAGGCGGCGATCGGCTGGCTGGAGCGCAACCGCCTCTCCGATCACCTGCATTTGCTGGACGGCGACCCGCGCTACACGTGGTCGGCCAGGAAGCGCGGCGAGTGGAGGCCTCCGGTCGGCCGCGTCCCGTTCGGTCGTGCTGGTGCCGGGCCTGAGAGGGAGAGGGAAGCGGCGGTCGCCGTGACGGAGTGAGGGTCGAGAGAGGGTCTCCCGGCCGAACCGTCGCGGAGATGACCGATGACTCAGATCGACGTGCTGGACCGTACGCAGGGCGTGACCGGCGGCTACAAGGTGGACGTGACACGGGGAGAGCGGATCGGGCGGGTGTCGTCCGAGTGGTTCTCCCGGCCCGACGACGAACG
>JAVVHH010000177.1:0-7050 GCA_032249615.1 Acetobacteraceae bacterium | reverse complement strand
GGCGGGGAAGGTGAGCAGCGCCATGGTCGAGACCAGCCGCAACCAGGTCCCGCCGGCCGCCATCTCCTCCCGCCACGCCGCGGCGAACCCGGCGAAGGCGGCCCGGGTCAACGGCGAGATCAGCTCCGTGACCGGCAGGCCGGCGATCTCGAACCCTAGCGCGTAGAAGCCCACCGAAGCCGAGCTCAGCGCGCGCCCGACCATCAGGGTGTCCACCCGGTCCCGGAGGGCCCCGGCGCCGGCGATGACCGAATTCCAAACCGAATACCCGGCGATCTGCCGCCACGCCGACAGCCGGAGCCGCGGCCGATAGGGGTGCATCGCGTAGCTGAACACGACACGGAAAACCTGATTGGAAACGATCCCGGCGATCAGCGCCCAATAGGTATGCAGCAGGACAGCCGCCCCGATCGCGACCCCGATGCTGAGGACACGCGGCAGGAGATAGAGCTGAAACTCCCGCCGAAACTCGAAATCTCGCCGGAACTCGATCGTGCCGACATTGATGAAGTTCTCGATCAGCACCGTGGCACCCAGCGCCACCAGCACCAGGGCGAGCCTTGGATCGCCGAAGAAACGTGCTGCCGGCAGCGACACGGCGGCCACGATCAGGAACACCAGCAGGCCCCGCAGGACCGACAGCGTGAACGCGGTATCCATCAGCGCCGGCGTCGGCGCTTTGTGCCGGATCACGCCCTCCTCAATCCCAATCCACGAGAACGCCTCGATGGAGACCGAAAAGCTCGAGGCCAGCGCGATCAGGCCGAAATCCGCGGGCGCCAGCAGCCGCACGAGCACAAGCGTGCTCAGCAACCCCAGCGTTCGCGTCATCATCCGCCACGCGACGACCCAGCCCGCGCCGCGCGCCGTCTTGGCCAGGAGGGAGTCGCCGTCTTGGCTCACAGGGCGACCTTACCCCAGAAAGCTTATCGCGCGCTTAACGTCTCTCAGGCGAGCCGGGCGCCGGTGCCGCGATCGAACAGGTGCACCAGCGCCGGGTCGGCCGTGACCCGGATCGGATCACCCGGACCGGCGGCAATGCGCTCGCGGAACGCGCCCAACACCGCAAGCCCGCCGAGCTTGCCGTAGACCTGCGTTTCCGACCCGGTCGGCTCGACGACCTGCACGGTCAACGGCACCCCGTCATCGGTAAGCTGCAAGTGCTCCGGCCGCACCCCGTAGACGGCCGGTTGCCCCGCCGCCCTTCCGGCAGAGGCCGGCAGCGGCCAAAGGCTGCCGTCCTCGGCCCGGAATCCCGCGCGCTCGACGGTCCCCGGCAAGAAGTTCATCGCCGGACTCCCGATGAAGCCGGCGACGAACTGATTGGCCGGCCGGTCGTAAACGTCCAGCGGCCGGCCAATTTGCTCCACGCGGCCGCCGTTCATCACCACGATTTTGTCGGCCATCGTCATCGCCTCGATCTGGTCGTGCGTGACGTAGATCGTGGTGGTGCGGAGCCGCTGATGGAGGTCTTTCAGCTCCGCGCGCGTCTGCACCCGCAGCTTCGCGTCCAGGTTCGACAGCGGCTCGTCGAACAGGAATACCTGCGGGTCCCGCACGATCGCGCGCCCCATCGCCACGCGTTGGCGCTGACCGCCGGAGAGCTGGCGGGGATATCGGTCGAGCAATCCTGAAAGGCCGAGGATGGAGGCGGCGCGGGTCACTCGTTCGTCGATCGCCTCCACGGGCGCTCGGGCCAGCTGCAAGCTGAAGGCCATGTTGTCGCGCACGGTCATGTGCGGATACAGCGCGTAGTTCTGGAACACCATCGCGATGTCGCGCTGCTTCGGCGGCACCTTGTTGACGACGCGGTTGCCGATCGCGATCTCGCCGCCGTCGATCTCCTCTAGCCCGGCGATCATGCGCAGCAGTGTGCTCTTGCCGCAGCCAGACGGCCCGACGAGCACCGTGAATTCGCCATCGTCGATATCGATGCTGACCCCGTGCAGAATCGGTGTCGACCCGAAAGCCTTCTGCGCATTACGGACCGATACCGAAGCCATCGGACGTCTCCCCCCTTGTTGACGTGAGCTTACGCAGCACCTCTCGTCTCGCCTACTCCCCTCGTGCCTGTCCGTGCGGCGCGAGCGTGACAACAACCACAAAAAACTGTGCAGCGAAAAAAAGCCCGCATTGCGGGGGAAAGTCTTTACCAATACAACTTATACGGGACTATGACCTTCGCTGCTGCGCCTCATCCTCTTTCGATCCTCGTCGTCGATGATGAGCAGCCGATCCGAGAATTGCTGGGATGGATGCTCGGCGATGCCGGCCACGTCGTCCACGAGGCCCGCGAGGGCAAAGAGGCGCTCGACTTCCTCCGCCGCAACGGCCGGGTCGATATCATCCTGTCCGATATCAACATGCCGGTGATGGACGGGGTGGAACTGTCCAACCGCGTGCAAGCGGAGTGGCCAGACCTTCCCGTTCTGCTGATCAGCGGCCGGCCGCCGCCGAAGGGCGTGCGGGCCTTCATTGCCAAGCCGTTCCGCTGGGAGATGCTGGCGGAGGCCATCGCCCTCCTCGCCGGCCCGAGCCGATCCCAAACCGGCTGCGCGTGACGCCCGGCCGGTTGTCGGGCCGCTCCATTCCCTTGTAGAACCGCTGCGTCGTCCTTCCGGCAAGGATCAGCATCATCGCGGTAACAAAGGCTGGCGGACTCAGTCTCGATCTCCCGATCTGGACCGTCGTCGCCCCGGTGCTCGGTTGCGCTGCCCTCCTTCTCGGGGCGCCTGCCGCGCCCTGGCTCGCCGCCCTGGACGCCATACTGCTCGGTGGCGCCGTCCTCGCCGCCGTGCATCATGCCGAAACCATCGCCCACAAGTTGGGCGAGCCGTTCGGCTCCCTCCTTCTCGCCATCGCGGTCACGGTCATCGAGACGTCGCTGATCGGCTCGATCATGGTCAGCGAGGGACAAGCGGCCAGCGCCCTCGCACGCGACACGGTGTTCGCGACCATCATGATCGTCATGAACGGCATCATCGGCCTCTGCCTCCTCATCGGTGGCCGGCGGCATCACGAACAAGGCTTCACGCAGTTTGGCGTCAGCGCCGGCCTCGCCATGATCTCGACGTTGACCGTGCTGGTCCTCGTGCTGCCGAACTACACGATCTCGACCGCCGGGCCGTCCTATTCCGCCACCCAGCTCATCTTCGTCTCGGTCGTCTCGCTGATCATCTACGCGGCGTTCGTCGTGGCACAAACCATCCGGCACCGCGACCACTTCATCTATGATAGCGGCAACGGCGCCGAGGAGCACAAAGCCGTCTCCCGCGAGACCGCATGGGCGAGCTTTGCCCTCATGCTCGCCGGGCTCGTGGCCGTCGTGCTGCTCGCCAAAGGGCTGTCCCCATCCATCAAGAGCGGGGTTGCCGCCGTCGGCGCGCCGCCAGCCATGGTCGGCGTGATCATCGCCGCCGTGGTGCTGCTTCCGGAAGCGCTCGCCGCGATCGGCGCCGCCCGCCGCGACAACCTGCAGACCAGTCTCAACCTGGCGATCGGCTCCGCCTTGGCGACCACCGGATTGACCATCCCCGCCGTCGCCGCCGTCTCGCTCTGGCTCGGCCTCGACCTCGTGCTCGGCCTCTCGGCCCGCGAACTCGTCTTGCTGGCGCTGACCCTGTTCGTCGCCTCGCTTTCCCTCAGCACCGGCCGCACCACCATCGTCCAGGGCGTCATCCACCTCGTACTGTTTGCGACCTTTCTCTTCACCACCCTCGTCCCGTAGCCCCGCGTCGCCATATGAGGGAGCCAACAAGGAGGATCCCGATGGCAACCGAACTGGCAACTTTGGGCGGCGGATGTTTCTGGTGTCTGGAGCCCCTGTTCACCTCGCTGCGCGGGGTGCACAGCTCCGTCTCCGGATACGCCGGCGGGCACGTTCTGAGCCCCACCTACGAGCAGGTCTGCGGCAAGAACACCGGTCATGCGGAGGTCGTCCAGCTCTCCTTCGACCCCGAGGTGATCAGCTACGCCGACATCCTGCGCGTGTTCTTCACCATGCACGACCCGACCACGAAGGATCGGCAGGGCAACGACGTGGGGCCGCAATATCGCTCCATCATCCTCACCCACTCGCCGGACCAGGAACGAGTGGCCCGCAGCGTCATGGCCGAGATCGCGACGGAGGGAGTTTGGCCCGGCACGATCACGACGGAGATCAAGCCCGTCGAGGTGTTCTATCCGGCCGAGACGGAGCACCAGGACTTCTATAACCGGAACCCATGGAACGGCTATTGCCGGGCCGTGATCCCGCCCAAGGTGGCGAAATTGCGCAAGCTGTATGCCGACCGGCTGAAGGCGCCCCAGGCCGCCTGAGCTCAGGTTCCCTGGCCGGCTTGCTCCCGCAATTCGGCCAGGATCTCCTCGTTGTGCTGCCCGAGCGTGGGCACGTCGTGGCGCAACGTCAGTCTCTCGCCATCGAGCGCGAGGGGGTAGGCCGGGAAGTTGGCGACCCGGCCGTCCGCCAATGTGACCGGCAGCAGCCCGCCCGACGCCGTCAGGTGCGGGTCCTCGAACAGGTCCCACGGCTTGCCGATGGGCGCGAAGGGCAGGCCAAGCGCCTCGCATTTCGCCATCAGCTCGGGCTTCGAGTAGGTCCGCAGCGCCGCGGCCACGAGCGGCAGAACCCGGTCGCGGGCTCCGCGCCGGGCTTCCTGGGTGTCGAGCGACGGGTCGGTGGCGAGCGCGTCGAGCCCGAATTGGGCGCAGAACAACTGCCATTGCGTGTCGGTCACGACGCCGACGAACACGGACTCGCCGTCGCTGCACTCGAAGATGTCGTAGATCGGCCAGGCCGGCCGCTTGACGCCCATCGGCGGCGGGGCCTCTCCGCTGATGAAGGCCTGCGCCATATGCTGCGCGACTAGCACCGCATTGGTCTCAAACAGCCCTGATTGCACGTGCTTACCCCGCCCGGTCCGATGCCGCTCCTCGACTGCTGCCAGGATGCCCAGCGCCGCGAAAGTACCGCCGAGGATGTCGTTGACGCTGCTCCCCGCCCGCATTGGCCGCCCCGGCAATCCCGTCATGTAGGCCAGCCCGCCCATCATCTGCACGACCTCGTCCAGCGCCACCCGCTTCTCGTAGGGACCGGGCAGGAATCCCTTGCAGCTGCAGTAGATCAGCCGCGGGTTCTCCGCCCGCAGGGCCTCGCTCGACAGGCCGAGCTTGTCTAGAGCCCCCGGCCGAAAATTCTCCACCACGACGTCGGCGGTCCGCACCAGCGCCCTGACCTGCGCTATCCCGTCTGGCGACTTCAGGTCGACCGCGAAGCTTCGCTTATTGCGGTTCATGATGGCGAAGAAGCCGGTCCCCGCGCCCTTCAGCCAGCGTGTCTGATCCCCCTTGCCCGCCGGCTCGACCTTGATCACGTCCGCACCGAGTTCGGCCAGCGCAAGGCCGCAGGCGGGCCCCATGATCATGTGCGTGAACTCGACGACCCGCAGCCCGGCCAACGGTGCCTGCATCGTTCCCCCCTTCCCCAACGTGCCGACCGTTATAGCCAATCTCCGCCAGGTACCCACCCTTGCGCCCGGCCCCGATCCGCGGTGTCGTTCCAAAGAAATTGGAGGGTCGCTCCTTGAGCCGCTCGGGCCTGGACCCAGTCGTGGATGTTCGCCCTGGCGACGTCGCGCGACATCCCGCTCGCCGAAGTGTTCCGCCATTCGCGGGCACTGTTGCTCGTGTCGAGTCTAACCGCCGGCGGCGCCGCTAACGGACAGCAGACATGAACAAGGCACAAACCTTTGTTCTTGTGCTGTCAGTATCGATTGCGTTCGATTACGGAGTGCACGGCATACGAAGTCATTACGTCATGCACCTCCTCTGCTTGGTAGGTGGATGCATGTTGGGTTCGATCATCAGTGTTGGGGTCAGGCGGATACTGCCAGCCCGGTAAGGACGACGACCCAACGTTAGGTCGGAACATCCGGCGCCCGGGTGGGCGCCGGATCGCCGTGGTCAGCCCTCGACGGTCTTGGCCGGCTCGGGGTTCCTGCCCTCGGCCGTCATCTTCAGTTCGCCGGTGATCTGGCCGCCGTCTTCGACCTGCAGCCGGCGGTAATGCGCCGTGCCGAGCACCTTGCCGGTCGCCCGGACGATCAGGTTGCTGCGCGCGGTCAGCGTGCCGTCGATCGTGCCGGCGATCTCGGCCTCCTCGACTTCGACCGCGCCCTTGAACACGCCGCCTTGCGCGATCGACAGCTCGGTCGCGCGGATCATGCTGGCTTCGACGGTGCCCTCGACGACGAGGCGCTCGGCGTCCTGCACGGTGCCTTGGACGGAAATGCCTCTACCCACGACGAGGGTCCGACGCTCCCCCGTAGGCGCCGGGCGGGGTGCCGCCGCGGGTTGCATCCCGGGGCGGGGCGGGGCGCCGGGCCCCTGTGGCATACCGCCGCCAGAGCTAAAGCCTTGGGGGGCGCCACCCGGCGCGGGGGGCTGCGGTGAACCAGGAAACGGCGTGCGGCCCATGGGTTGTGGCTCCTTAGAGAGGGGGCTGGCTGGAGTGGGTATCGCCGGCGGCACGCCGGCGGGCTTGGCGAACGAACTGGCCGACGGCATGTCGACCTGAACCTTGTTGGGGGGCGACGACGTCGGCTCCGGCGCTTCGTCGGGTTTACGGCGCTTGAACACGCAGGCCTCCTCCAAGTGTCTCGAGACGGCGGCGCCGGCGGGACTCGGCGCCAGAACAGGGTGTGGGCGTCGCGTAACACGCCCCGTGCGCCCGTCACAACCCGACTACCGGTTGCAAAACACATGCACCATCGCCGCAATTCCCAATACCGGAACCAGCAGATTCAGCGGCGGCAGGCTACTCGCGAGCGCCAGCACGATGCCGGGCACCACCGCGGCGACCCGGCGGCGGCGATACAGCGCCAGTGCGGCCGGCCGGGTCATCCGCCGCATGGCGACGCTGACGAACAAGCCGCGACCGATCGCCCAGCCGGTGACCGCGTAGCCGAGCAGCAGGCCAACCCCCGGGAGCAGCACCGCGGCAATCAGCGTTGCGACTTGCAGCGCCAGCACCTGCAGCGCCAGCACCACACC
>JAVVHH010000176.1:0-7082 GCA_032249615.1 Acetobacteraceae bacterium | reverse complement strand
GGGCGCCAGGCAGTGGCTTGCGAGCTTGGCGGCCCGCAAGGACGTACCCTGTTCTGCCTCACGGTAGATAAAGATTTCGAGAATGCTGCAGGCCAGTCCTTGAGCGCCCGCGTCGACATCGTGACGGTCGAAACTCCAGGTCATGGCCAACTAGCCCGTCTTATTCACCGCATACCAGGGATTCGGCTGGCGGGTGTGGCATAAGCTGCTGATCCTGTTTACGGATTGGGTGTCGAAGCCATCCTGTCCACATGATCACGCCGAGCCGCACCCGCCATGTCCGACAATACGATTGAGGCGTTCGGCTTTCCAGCCGTTGGACGCAAGAAGCTCGTTGCTGCTTTTGATGGCGGACGCCTCACGTCTGACGGCGGCGTGATGCTGCTCGCGGCCGCCGAGCGTCGTCTCGGGATCGCCGAGAGGCTCGCGGCGCTGATTGCCGACCCGCGCAATCGGCTGTTCATCACGCACAGCGTCGCCGACATTCTGCGCGCCCGTATGTTGGCAATCGCCTGCGGCTATGAGGACGCCGACGACCTCGATCACCTGCGCGGCGATCCGGGCTTCAAGCTGGCCTGCGGACGCTTACCGGACAGCGGCCGCGATCTGTGCTCACAGCCGACCATGTCGCGCTGGGAGAATGCGCCTGACCTACGCGAGGTGGTGCGCATGACCTACGCCATGGTCGACACCTACTGCGCCAGCTACCGGCGGCCGCCGTCACGCTGGACATCGACGACACCGTCGACATCGTGCACGGGCACCAGCAACTTTCGCTGTTCAACGCGCATTATGATGAGCGCTGCTTTCTGCCGATCCATGTCTACGACACCGCCACCTCACGCCCAGTGGCGGTGTTGCTGCGTCCCGGCAAAACCCCGTCCGGGGGTGAAGTGCGCGGCCATGTCCGACGCTTGGTGCGTCGCATCCGCAGCCACTGGCCCACCACCCGGCTGACCATTCGCGGCGATGGCCACTACGCCCGCCCCGAAGTGATGGCGTGGTGCGAGGCCAACGCCGTGGACTACATCTTCGGGCTGCCCGGCAATGCCGTGCTGAGCCGGCTGGTCGAACCAGTTGCCGACGATGTCCGGGTCCGTCGCGCCGAGGCACAGGCGCCGACGCTGCGCCGCTATGCCGAAGCCCGCTATGGCGCCAAATCCTGGGCCTGCGAGCGGCGTGTCGTCGCCAGGATCGAGGCCAGCACACAAGGCTTGGATATTCGCTTCGTGGTGACCAACCTGGAATGCGGCAGCGCCGAATGGCTTTACGACACGCTCTATTGCGCGCGCGGTCAGGCCGAGAACCTGATCAAGCTGCACAAGAGCCAGCTCGCCTCCGACCGCACCAGTTGCCGCTCGCCGCTCGCCAATCAGGTGCGTCTGGTGCTCCACACCGCCGCGTACTGGCTGATGCTGACGGTGCGGGACGCCATTCCGAAACCGCACGCCCTGGCAACCGCCGAATTCGCCACCCTACGGATGCGTCTGCTCAAGATCGCGGCCCGCATCACCGAAACCGCGACACGGGTCCGAATCGCGTTCGCCGCCGCCTGTCCCGAAGCCGCGTTGTTCCGGGGCATCGCTCGCGGATTCCAGCCCACCGGACCCTGAAATCAGGGGCGATTGCTCCCGAACCCTGTCCGATCCCGCAAACCCCAACGCCTGCCACCTCCACATCCAAATCCGATGCAACAGCCATCAGGCGGAGCCGCGTCCAGCGCTCAAACCGCTCAATCCGGCTCTGTGCGGTGAATAAGACGGGCTAACGAACTGCGCTGCCCGCGCAGTCACAGGTCTCCATATCCCGCGCCGGAACGATGAACTGCGCAAATCAAGCGACGCCGACCCTCGTCGGCAGATGGGTGGCGCCCGCAATGCGCATGGACGGAGCAACTCCGGCGACCTCGGTCATGCCCCCTCTCCTTCATATGCCGGCCCCCCCGGGCAGGAGGGTCCCCCGGCATAGCGCCAGTGCCTTTCACTTTGCCTGGCGGGTGCTGCCGCCCGACGGCACGGAGGTACTGCCGAGCACGTGCCCGGCAATGGTCTGCCCGTACATGGACCAGGGCGAATCGTGGAACCTGTGTCGCGTCTCGGCCGCCGAGCCGGCAAAGCGCGGGTCCTGGGGGCGCTCTTGGCTGTCCACGAACAGGGCCACGTCCCAGGCATCCTGATCCGACAGTGTCCCGCCGAGCCCGAGCGGCATGTTCGCCTTAATGAACGCGGCGGCCGCATTGACCATGTGCATGCCCGCGCCCCAGTTGTAGGAGTTCGCCCCCCAGAGTGGCGGAAACACCACCGTGCCGCCGGCCGATTGCCCCTGTCCATCGGCGCCGTGGCACATGGCGCATTTCGCCTGATAGACGGCTTGGCCGCGCCCGTAGTCCGGTGGGGAGGTTGACTTCGGCAGGCCGGGATAGCCGCGGCCCGGCATGTCCGCGCCGACCGGCGCGCCATGCGCCAGCCAGGCCGAATAGGTTTCCAGGGCCACCAGCACCTTGTCACCGAGCGACGGCGCCTTGCCGTTCATGCTGAAGCGGAAGCAGCCCTGCAGGCGCTCGGCAAACGTGTTGACGTGCTTGTTCTTCGCGCGATACGCGGGGAACGCCACCCAGGCGGCCCAGAGCGGCGATGCGCCCGCGAGCCTTCCGGCATCCAGGTGACAGTTGCTGCAGCGGAGCTCGTTGCCGACAAAGGCCGGAGCATATTTGCCGGTATCGCGAAAGATGGCGCGGCCGAGCCGGACCATGTCTCCATACGGTCCCGACGGAATCGCATCCCTCGGCGGCGGCCGGAATGCTTCGCCTGCGGGCGTCGTAGCCGGCACTGAAGGGGACGGCCCGGTGGAGCCAGGCTGGCTTTGCGCATAGGCGAGAATGCCGGGCACGATGAGGCCCAGGAGCACAATCCCGGCCAGCGGCAACTTCCTCATTTCCCCGCTCCTCCCGTCAGCGTGGCGAACCAGTGGGTGACGTCGGCGACATCGGCGGCGGTCAGCCGCTTTGCGACAGCGCCCATGAGCCCGAGTGGACCAGGGGGACGCTTGTCTTGCTGCCAGGCTTCCAGCTGCGCCTTGAGATAGCCGGCCGGCTGTCCCGCAAGCGGCGGGAACGCCGTGCCAACGCCGATACCGTCTGGGCCGTGA
This sequence comes from Acetobacteraceae bacterium, assembly GCA_032249615.1. GTDB lineage: Bacteria > Pseudomonadota > Alphaproteobacteria > Acetobacterales > Acetobacteraceae > JAVVHH01. The sequence continues at coordinate 3,935 of JAVVHH010000176.1, read as the reverse complement.
CAGGCAACGCAGGCGGGAATGCCATCGGACCAGCGCCCGTCCAGCGCCAGAATGGCACCGGGGCTGGTGGCGGCCGGAATCGCCTTCGGCAGCGCCGGCCCGGGAAGATGCGCGTAATAGGCCGCGACCGCCCCTGCCTGATCGGCATTCAGCATCTTTGCAACCGGCATCATCACCGGGTTGTCGCGCCGACCGCTCGCAAAAGCCGTCAACTGAGCCTGGATATAAGGCGCGGAGAGACCCGCCAGCCGCGGAAATCCGGCAGCGGCATTGCCTTCGCCCTGCGCCCCATGGCAACTCGCGCACGCCGGTACGCCGGCCGGCGCGCCGTTCGCCGCGATCGCAGCGCCCGTGTCTTCGGCCCGCGCCGATCCTGTCGCGAGAACCGACACAATCGCCGCAACGGCCAGTATCCCACACGCCGCTGCCGGACGCTCGCCGGATACCCCTCCTGCCCGGCCGGACAATCCGCTGCCACTTCGGCAACGGCGAATGCAGATCATGGCGTCTCCTCCAGACTGCCCCTTGTCATTGCATCCGGTGAGGCGTGCTCACCGGTGTTCGGTCGGGGCGCCTGCTTTCGCCAAGGCGCCAAACCCGCCCGCGACATGCGCCACCTTTTCGTAGCCCATATCCTTCAGCGTCTTGGCGGCAAGGGCGGAGCGTCCGCCGGACGCGCAGAACAGTACCAGGCGCTTGCCGCTGGATAGTTCGGGGAGGTGACGCTCGCTGGCCGGATCAGCCATGAATTCCAGGAAGGCTCTGGGTGCGTGGACCGCGCCCTTGACCGTCCCGGTCTTCTCGCGCTCCGTCGCGTCGCGCACGTCCACGAACACGGTATCCGCGTCCCCTGCGAGCTTGGCCGCCTGCTCCGGGGCGAGCGTCTCCACAGCAGCGTTCGCCTGCGCCACCATGTCCTTCGAACTGCAAATGGTCATGTTGCCTCTCTCTCCTCGTGGGGATCCTGCGCGGATTTCAGCTTGGCGCGTGCATCCGAGACCACCTTGAGGAGGTCGTCATAGGACAGCGCGCCCGGCACGAGATAAGAGCCGATCACGAAGCCCGGCGTCCCCTGCAGCGCGAGGGCACGCGCCTGAACCGACACCCGGCCCAGCATGGCATCCAGCTTTGCGCTGCGCGTGGACAGGTCGTGGTCCAGACGGGCCATGTCCATCCCGGCCTTCTCTGCCGCGCCCCGGACCTTGGTGTCGTCCAGTCCGCCAGTGGCCTCGAAAAACGCATCGTGCACGGGGGCGAACTTGCCTTGCCAGTTCGCCGCCAGGGCGGTTCTGGCCGCGGTAACGGAAGGCCCGCCGAAGATCGGCCATTCTTTGGCGACAAAACGGATGTCGTGGTCCTCCTGTAGCAGCCGCTGCAGCAGGGGATGCATCTTGTGGCAGTAGGGGCAACGATAATCGAAGAACTCGGCCAGCGGCAGTGCGCCGAGCGGGTTGCCGATCACCGGGTCTTCGGGGTCTTGGAACAATGCCTCGCGGTTGAGATATGTGGCTGCCCGCGCGCCCATCCGGGATTGCCCCAGCCACCGCCCGCCGAACGCACCGGCCGCCGCGACAGCACTAAAGCCACCCGTGAGCGCAAGGCGGCGCGGGATGGGATTCCATTTCATCGCGCGTTCTTCGGTTTCGGACCGGTTCCATCGGGGACCGTCCAGCCCCATCGTCCGAAGATCCGCGCCCCTTCCGGCGAGGCGAGGAAGTCCGCAAACGACTTGGCCTCGGGCCTCTGCTCGCCCCTGTGCGTCAGCGCCACTCCGGTATCGCGATAGATCCGGTATTCCGGCTCGACCGCCACCTGCTCGGCAAGCGCGGGATTGGCGACCTGCCAGATCGTCCAGATCAGCCAGGCATCCAGCGACTTGTCGCTGGTCCATGCCTGCCGCGCCTCGGCGCTGTTGCCGGCGACCCGGGCGATGTTGGCGCGGAATGCGCGCACGCTGCCGATATCCCCGAGGCGTCCGGCGACGTCTTCCCACAATCCGTTCTGGCCCGCGCCGTTCACCACCAGGATGCGGTGGCCAGGCTTGAGCAGATCCTTGAGGCCGGTGATGTGACCGGGATTGCCCGGCCGTACCAGGATCGTGGACGGGCGCAGATAAAGCGGCCGCACGCTGGCGGGATCGATCTCCCCGGCCATCGCGCCGGTGAAGTCCGTCATCATCGTCTCGGAACCGCTGAAGATGACGTCGGCGTCCTTCCGGGCCTCGCCGATCCATTTGGGCGTGGGGCCGGCCGTGACCTGCACATCTATGCCGTGCGTTCGGCCGAACGCCTTCGCCGCCTCCCGGACTGCCGGCAAGGGGCCTCCCGGCCCATAGACGTGCAGGGGTTCGGCGGCGTGCGTCTGCGTCATCGCCGCGAGCAGCAAGAGGGCCGGAGCGGCAAAGCGGATCATCTGTGGGCTCCCGGGGCTATTGGCTTCCGCTACACTGATTCGAAGTTCCGGCCAGGTGCCGGGTGGTCCATGGAAATGCCCCGACGCCGCCCTGTATTGGGCCGCGCCGTGCTCACTCCCAGGCCGCCCCGGGTAGCGCATCGAGCGGAAGCTTGAGATAGCGCTTTCCGTCGCTCTCCGGCTCCGGCAGGCGGCCGCCGCGAATGTTCACCTGCAGGGAGTGCAGGATCAGCTTCGGCATCGGCAGCTTGCTGTCCAGCTCGTTGCGCATCGCCACGAACGCCTCCTCGGTGCGGGCCTTCCGCAGATGCTTGTTCTCCGTCTTCTGCTGCGCCACCGCGCTCTCCCAGCGCGGCTCCCGCCCTCCCGGCATGTAGTCGTGGCCGGTGAACAGGCGTGTCGTCGCGTCGGGAAGCGCCAGAATACGCTGGATGCTATTCCATAGGTCTCTGGCGCTGCCGCCCGGGAAATCCGCCCGTGCGCTGCCGTAATCCGGCATGAACAACGTGTCGTGGATGAAAACGGCGTCGCCGATCACGTAGGTGATGGAGGCCAGCGTGTGCCCCGGCGAGAACAGTACGCGAGCGTCAATATCCCCCACTTTGAACGTCTCGCCATCGGCGAAGAGCCGATCCCATTGCGATCCGTCAGCCGGCACGGTTTCCGGCAGATTGTAGATGCGCTTCCAGAGCTTCTGGACCTCTGACACCTTCTCGCCGATTGCCGTCGGCGCCCCGGTCCCGTCCTTCAGGTAGCCAGCGGCTGAGAGGTGGTCCGCATGGGGATGCGTATCGAGGATCCACTGCACCGTGAAGCCCCGCTCGTGAATATAGGACAGGATGGCGTCCGCGGACCATGTTGCGGTCGCGCCCGAATTCGGATCGAGATCGAGAACCGGGTCAATTATGGCGCATTGGCGCGTGTCCGGGTCCGCCACGACGTATTGCACGCTGAATGTGCGATGGTCGAAGAAGGCTTTCACCAGCGGCACTTGCATTCTCGGTCCTCCTGACTTTCGCGCAGGGTGGAAACAGGTGTGACGATCATCCAGCCGCATCAGATACCGAGCGTGCCGGCGTTGCGATACAGCATGTAGGCGGCCACGACGAAGATCAGGCCAGCGAAGATCCGGTTCAGCGTTGCACGATGGCCGGAAACTCGGAGCGCGAGACGCATGCCGAGCAGTCCCCCCAATACGCCACCACCGATGAATTCGGCCGCCAGCGCCCAAGCGACGAGACCAGACAAGGCGTAATTGGCGGCCGTCGTCGCTCCGAAGCTGCCGACTGAGAGCAGCGAGGAACCAATCGCGTTGATCATCGGCATGCCGGTGGCGAAGATCAGGCCGGGCACGATGAGGAAGCCGCCACCGATGCCGAAGAACCCGGACAGGGCACCCACGAGCAGCGCCGAGACCGTGATCCTGCCCAGGCTTCGGACCGAAAGCCGTTCTTCTCCGGTGCCTGAAGCGGCTCGGCGTGGCCGCAGCATGAGCACTCCCACGACGATCATCAGCACGGCGA
>JAVVHH010000175.1:0-7341 GCA_032249615.1 Acetobacteraceae bacterium | reverse complement strand
GTCTAAGCTGCTTTCAGCAACTTGCGCTGGACGACCATTTCCGCAATCTGCACCGCATTCAAGGCCGCGCCTTTGCGCAAATTGTCCGACACGCACCAGAACTGCAGGCCGCTCGGCACGGTGGGGTCGAGCCGGATACGGCTGACATACGTCGCGTCCTCCCCCACGCAGTCGATCGGGGTGATGTAGCCGCCGTCCTCGCGCTGGTCCTGCACCACAATGCCGGGCGCCTCCCGCAACGCGGCGCGCGCTTCGGCCACCGTGACCGGGCGCTCGAACTCGACGGTGATGGCCTCCGAATGGCCGATGAAGACCGGGACGCGCACGCAGGTGGCCGCCACCTTAATTGCTGGATCCAAGATCTTCTTGGTCTCGACTACCATCTTCCACTCTTCTTTCGTCGAGCCGTCATCCATGAAGCTGTCGATGTGCGGGATGACGTTGAAGGCGATCGGCTTGGTGAACTCCTGCGGGGTGACCGGGTCGTTCACATGAAGCGCCCGGGATTGCGACCACAGCTCGTCCATGCCTTCCTTGCCCGCGCCCGAGACCGATTGATAGGTGGCGACCACGACCCGCTTGACACGGAAACGGTCGTGCAGCGGCTTGAGCGCCACGACCATCTGGATCGTCGAACAATTCGGGTTCGCCACGATCCCGCGCTTGATGCCGTCGAGCGCGGCCCCGTTGACCTCCGGCACCACGAGCGGCACGTCGGGGTCCATGCGGAACTGGCTGGTGTTGTCGATCACGAGGCAGCCGGCTTTGGCGGCGCGGGGTGCATGGATTGCCGAGATCGCCGCGCCGGGGCTGAACAGTGCGATGTCGATGCCCTTGAAGTCGAACGTTTCGAGGCTCTTGACCTTCAAGATCCGCTTTTCCCCGAAACTGACTTCCTGACCGACTGAGCGGGCGGAGGCCAGGGCTACGACGTCCGAGACGGGGAAGCGCCGCTCATCGAGCGTCTTCAGGATCTCGCGTCCCACAGCTCCGGTCGCGCCGACGACGGCCACTCGATAGGTCATGCATTATCTCCGTTACGCGCCTGACCTAATGCGGGGCCGGGTCTCGGACAAGAGAAATGGCCCGCTTCAGCCCCCGAGATACGCCGCGACCACGCCCGGATCTTCGGCCACCACCGACGCAGCGCCCGACAGCACCACGCGCCCGGTCTCCAGCACATAGGCTTCGTCGGCGATCTCCAGCGCAGCCGAAGCATTCTGCTCGACGAGGAGGATCGTCGTGCCCTCGCTTTTAAGACTGCCGACGATGCCAAAGATCTCGTCGACGAAGAGCGGGGCCAGCCCCATGCTCGGCTCATCCAGCAGCAACAGCCGGGGCGCTCCCATAAGCGCGCGCCCGATCGCCAGCATCTGCTGCTCACCGCCCGACAGCGAGCCCGCCAGCTGCAGGAGACGCTCGGCCAGGCGGGGAAAGCGCGCCAGCACAGCCTCCTGCCGACGCGCGATCTCGGCCCTTTCGGGCACCAGATAAGCCCCGAGGGCCAGGTTCTCCGCCACCGTCAGGTCGGCGAAGCACTGCCGGCCCTCCGGCACCTGCAGCAGCCCGGCGCCCGCGATACGATGCGCGGCCCAGCCGGTGATATCCGTCCCATCGAACCGCACTCGGCCCGAGCGCGCGCGCAACAGGCCGGAGATGGTTCGCATGATCGTGGTCTTGCCGGCGCCGTTCGCGCCGATGAGGGCCACGACCTGGCCCGGCGGCACGCGGAGGCTCACGCCGCGGACGGCCTCGGTCCGCCCATAGGCGACGACCAGGTTCTCGAGCTCAAGATGGCTCATCCGGCGCCCCGGATACCCGCGCGCATCCCGCCCGCAGCCAGGCGTGCGGCGACTTTCGGGCCGAGATAGGCCTCGATCACGGCCGGGTCCTGACGGGCGGCCTGGGCCGGGCCGTCGAAGATCAGCCGGCCGAAGTTCAGCACCGTCACCGTGTCGCAGAGGCCCATCACGAAGCCCATGTCGTGCTCGACGAGCAGCACCGTCATGCTGCCCTGGCGCAGGCGCTGCACGAGGGCGGCGAGCGCTTCCGTTTCGGCCGGGTTCATGCCGGCCGCGGGCTCGTCCAGCATCAGCAGGGCCGGCTCCGGGGCGATGGCGCGCGCGATCTCGAGGCGCCGCTGGTCGCCGTAGGACAGGCTGCCGGCCCGTGCGTTGGCGCGGTCGGCCAGCCCGACCACGTCGAGCGCCGCCCGGGCCCGCTGGACGGCGCGGCGTTCCTCCGCGCGGAAGCTCGGCGTGCGCAGCAGCACCGCGCCGATCCCGGCCGAAAGGCGGGTCTGCAGCCCGGTCAGCACGTTCTCGAGGGCGGTCATCGCGCCGAACATGCGGATGTTCTGGAAGGTGCGGCCCATCCCGAGCGCCGCCCGCTGCTCCGGCCGCAGCGCGGTGATGTCGACGTCGCCGAGCCAGATCCGGCCCTCACTCGGAGGCACCAGGCCCGAGATCAAGTTGAACAGGGTCGTCTTGCCTGCGCCGTTCGGCCCGATAACGGCGTGAAGTCCGCCCTTTTGAACCGCGAGAGTGACGCCGTCGACGGCCACGAGGCCGGCGAAGCGCCGGGTCAGCGCCTCGACCCGCAGCAGGCCGGCGCTCACGCGGCGCGCCGCTTCATGCGCACGGCCAACAACCCGTTCGGCAGGAACAGCACGGCCGCCACGATGATCAGCCCGTTGAGCACCAGCCGGAAGTCACTCACATCGCGGAGCAATTCGGGCAGCAGGGTCAACACCCAGGCGCCGAGGACCGGGGCCACCGGGTTGCCGATGCCGCCGAGCAGCGCATAGGAGAGGATCGTCACGGCGGGCTCGAACCCATACTCGTTCGGACCGATGAAGCTGCTGACATGGGCCGACAGGCAGCCGGCGACCCCGGCCAGCGCCGCCGAGGCGACGAGGACGCCGAGCTTGTAGCGCCCGACCGGCACGCCCATGACGGCGGCCGCCGTTTCGTCTTCCCGGATCGCCTCCATCGCTCGCCCGACGCGGCTGCGCCCCACGAGCCAGAGCGCGAGCACGGCCAGCCCGAGCAACCCGTAGATCATCCAGGTTTGCGCCCGCTCGGGGATGCCCGACAGGCCCAGGGCGCCGCCGAAATAATCCACGTTGATGTAGACGGCCCGCAGCACCTCGCCGAGGCCGATCGTCGCGATGGCCAAGTAGACGCCCGAGAGCCGCAGCGTCGGCCCGCCCACCGCCAGCGCGAACAGCACCGGCGCCACCACCGAGAGCGGCAGCACCAGGGCGAATGGCAGCCCCAATTTCAGCGTCATCAGGACGGAGGAATAGGCGCCAAGCCCCATGAATGCCGCCTGCCCCAGCGACAACTGCCCGGCCGCCAAGACGACATACATCGAGAGCGCCAACAGACCGTTGACGCCTAGCGCGTAGACCAGGTTCTGGTACGTCCACAGCAGGTCGTCGAGCCAGGGCGGCATCAGGCCCGCCTCACCACGGCGCGGCCGAACAGCCCGGCGGGCCGGGTCCAGAGCACGCCCACCAGGATCAGGAAGGCGACGGCCTCCTTCAGGCTCGAGTCGAGATAGGCGGCCGTCATCACCTCGATGATGCCGAGCAGCAGCCCGGCCACCAGCGCGCCCCGGATGTCGCCGAGCCCTCCCACGATGATGACGACGAAGCCGCGCAGCATCATGGTCTCGCCCATGTAGGGCTGAATCGCGTTGAAGTTGAGCCCGATCAGCACGCCCCCCGCCCCCGCCAGGGCGCCCGACACAAAGGACACGATCGCCGCCGCGCGGCCCGTGTCGATGCCCATCAGCTGCGCGGCGTCCGGCTTCTCGGCCATCGCGCGGATCGCCAAGCCGAGCCGGGTACCCCGCAGCAGCAAGATCAGGGCGGCGACCAGGATGGCGGTCGCGCCCAGGATCAGCAGCTGCGCCGCGGTGATCCGGATGTCTCCGAGATGGAACGCGTCACCGGCGATCACCCCGGGCGGCAACCGGCGGATGTCGGGTCCGAGCCAAGCCGTCAGCGCCGCGTAGAGCGCCAGCACGCCGCCGAGCGTCACCATCAGCGAGGACAATTCGGGCGCGCGGATGCGTCGCAAGCGGCTGAGCAGCAGCCAGTCCAGCACGACCGCGATCGCTCCGGCGCCCACCGCGGCGGCGGGCAGCGCAGCCCAGATCGAGAAGCCCAGGCTCTTCGTCAGCCAGAGCGCCAGGAGCGCTCCGGCTGAGAAGTAGAAGCCGTAGGTCAGGTTGATCACCCGCAGCACGCCGAACATCAGCGTGAAGCCGAGGGCGAACAGAGCATAGGTGGCGCCGAGCAGGACGCCATTGACGAGCTGCTGGGCGAACATGTCGGCGCTATACGGGCTTCGTCCCCGACCGTCTAGATGACGGCCGGATGACGATGAGAGCGACGGCGGCTAGTCGGCGGCGAGCTTGTCCTGCGTCTTGGTCTCGAAATCGGACGCGTCGTGCCGCTCGTGCAGCTGGATCGACTTGTCGCCGTTGATCCGGTTGACCATCCGCCCGCGTTGCACGGCCGGCCGCTGGTAGATCGTCTCGGCCCAACGCTGGACGTTCTTGTATTCCTGCACCTGCAGGAACTCCGCTGCGTCGTAGAGCCAGCCCTTCGCCAAGCCGCCGTACCACGGCCAGACCGCGATGTCGGCGATGCTGTACTCGTCGCCACCCAGGAACGGGCTCTCGGCCAGGCGCCGGTCCAGCACGTCCATCTGACGCTTGGCTTCCATGGCGAACCGGTTGATCGGGTATTCCATCTTGGTCGGCGCATAGGCGTAGAAGTGGCCGAAGCCGCCGCCGAGGTAGGGGCCGCTGCCCATCTGCCAAAACAGCCAGGATAGGCACTCCGCCCGGGCTGCGCCCTCTTTCGGTAGCAGGGCGCCGAACTTCTCGGCCAGATGCACGAGGATCGCGCCGCTCTCGAACACGCGGATCGGCGTGGGTCCGCTCCGGTCCATCAGCGCTGGGATCTTGGAGTTCGGGTTGATGTCGACGAAGCCGCTGCCGAACTGGTCGCCGTCGCCGATCTTGATCAGCCAGGCGTCATATTCCGCGCCCTTGTGCCCGAGCGCCAGCAGCTCCTCGAACATGATGGTGACTTTCTGCCCGTTGGGCGTCGCGAGTGAGTAGAGCTGGAACGGGTGCTTGCCGACGGGCAGCTCCTGCTCCTTGGTCGCCCCGGCGATCGGCCGGTTGATGTTGGCGAACCTGCCGCCGCTCTCCCGGTCCCATGTCCAGACCTTGGGCGGCACGTATTCAGTTCCGTCACTCACAATTATGCTCCTTTCGGTGCGACAACGAACTTGCCGCCTTGCATCATCAGGACCACGACGCCCGAGGTGGAGCCGGGGTCGCGATGGTCGGTGAAGGTGAACGGCCCCATGACGCCGTCGTATTTCGTCGCCAACAACGCCGCGTGCAGCTTGTCGTTCTCCGTGCCGCCGGCGCGTTCGATGGCGGCGGCGACGATGTGCATGGTGTCGAACGCCTGGGCGGCGAATTGGTCGGGCGGGCGGTTGTATTTGGCTTGGAAGGCGGCGACGAAGGCTTTGTTGGCCGGGTCGTCCTTGCCGATGAACCAGGGGCTGCCGACGATCAGGCCATCGGCGGCGCTGCCCGCGATGTCGCCCAATTTGGGCGAATTGCTGCCGTTGCCGCCGATGAACAGCGTGTCTTTACCGAAGCCGAGTTGTTTGGCCTGCAGCAGCACGCCGGCGACCGGCTCGACGAGCGCCGAGATGCCGACGGCGTCGGGCTTAAGGCCCTTGATCTTGGTCAGCTGGGCGCTGAAATCGGTGTCTTTGCTGCCGAAGCTTTCGATGGTCACGATGCTGAACCCGGCCTTCTCAGCCGCGGCCTTCATCGTGTCGAAGCCCGATTTACTGAACGCGTCGTCGTTGGCGTACATCAGCGCGATCGTCTTGACGCCGCGCTGCTTGGCGTAGGCCAGGGTGACCGGGATGACGTCGCTCTCCGGCAGGCTGGTGCGGAACACCCACTGGCCGATGTCGGTGATCCCGGCGGCCGTGGTCGAGGTCCCGATGATCGGGATCTTGCGCTCGTTGACGACCGGGCCGACGGCGAACATCTCGTTGGAGAGCGTCGGCCCGATCACGAGGGCGACGTGGTCGCGCCCGATCAGCTTGCGGGCGGCGTTGATCGCCTGGTCCTTGTTGCCGCCGCTATCCTCGACGGTGAGGTTGATGAACCGGCCGCCGAGGAGGCCCTTCTTGTTGATCTCGTCAAGCGCCAGTTCGAGCCCGGACTTGATGGCGATGCCGTACGCGGCGCTCGGCCCCGTCAGGATCTCGATCGCACCGACCGCGAAGGGGCCACCGCCTTCGACAAAGGCGCGGGGCGCCGCCGCGAGCAGGGCTGCAGTCGTCAGCAACGTACGGCGTTTCATTCCGGCAGTCCTCCGATTTTGGCCGGACGCTAGCGGAATCGCCCCGCCTTCGCCAGATTGCCCCTATGACCCGCCTGTGCGTCGCGACGTGGAACATCAACTCCCTTCGCCTGCGCCATCCCCTCCTCGAGAAACTGCGCGACTCGCTCGACCCCGACCTCATCTGCCTGCAGGAGACCAAGGTTCCCGACGACCTGTTTCCGGACGGCGTGCCCGGCGAGCTCGGTTTCCCCTATGTCGTGCGGCGCGGCATGAAGGGCTATAACGGGGTGGCAATCCTGTCCCGCTTGCCGCTGGCGCCCCACCAGGACCCGCCGGACTGGTGCGAGAAGGGCGACTGCCGCCACGCGGCCGCGACCGTGCAGACTCCCACCGGGCCGCTCGACATCCATAATTTCTACGTGCCGGCCGGGGGCGACGTGCCGGACCCGGCCGTCAACGCGAAATTCGCCCACAAGCTCGCCTTCGTCGCCGAAGCGACCAATTGGTTCGCCGCACGGCAACCCGAGCGATGCATCCTGGTGGGCGACCTCAACATCGCACCGCTGGAACACGACGTCTGGAGCCACAAGCAACTGCTCACGGTGGTGAGCCATACGCCGGTCGAGGTGGAGCACCTGAACGCCTGGCGTGGCACGGTGTTCGCCGACGCGGTGCGGCATTTCGTGCCGGAAGACCAGAAGCTCTACACGTGGTGGTCGTACCGCAACCAGGATTGGCGGCGGAGCAACCGCGGGCGCCGGCTCGACCATGTATGGGTCACGCCGGACCTGGTGCCGCGGCTGCTCGCCTACGACATCCTGGTCGACGCGCGGGACTGGGAGCGGACGTCGGATCATGTGCCGGTCGCGGTGGAGCTCGACGTCTGATGGGCGCGCTGGCCGACGCGCTGCTACCGCCGGCAATCCTGGCCGTGCTGGGGTTCGCGC
>JAVVHH010000174.1:0-7368 GCA_032249615.1 Acetobacteraceae bacterium | reverse complement strand
GATGTCCAGTTCCACATCGTCGCCGGCAGCGGTCAGCTTGATGGAGATCGTTCCGGCCCGGCCGTCCGGAAAGCCATATTTGATCGCGTTCGTCACGGCTTCCGTGACGATGAGGCTGAGTGGGACCGCCTGATCGCTGGTCATCTGAAGTTCGGGCGCATCGATGTCGAGGCGTATCCGCTCATCCCCGCCCTGCCCCATCGCCAGCAGCAGCGGTCCGCAGAGATCGGCGAGGAAAACCCGCATGTTGATGGTGTTGATCTCGCCATGGGCGTAGAGGTGGCGGTGCACCGTCGCCAGCGCGCGCACCCGGTCGCGGGCGGATTGAAACTCGCTCTTGGCCTCCGGCAACCGAATGCGGCTGGCCTGTAGGTTGAGCAGGCTTGCCACGACCTGCAGGTTGTTTTTGACCCGGTGATGGATCTCCTGCATCGCGAGATCCTGCCGCTGGACCGCCTTGACCAGGTCGGCCTCGCGCCGATTCAGCGCCAAGGTCGCCTTCTTGAACGACAGGGCGACGGATCGGAACTCGTGCGGCAGGCCGCCGATTTCGCCCAGATCGAACCCGTTGCCGGACCTCCATTGGTCGATCCCGGTCCCGAGGCGCCGCAGGGGTGCGGCGACCAGCTTTTCCAGCCCTGCGACCGCGATGAAGACGCCGAGCGCCGTAGCGAGCCCGATCAGGGTGTAACCGCGGTCATGGGGGGCCCAAAAGCCCAGCAGGGTGGTGAGCGGGAGGGCGGCGGCAACGAAGACCGCCCCAATCCGGAAGCCGAGCTTGTCTGTAAGCGAGGGCCGTTTGAACCTCAGCGGACCGGCCCGGGTGGACCGGTACCGGCTCACTTCTTTTTGTCGTTCTGCAGGATTTTCAGCAATTCCGGCGGGATGGGTTCGTTCATGACGTCATCGAAAATCTGGTGCAGTCCTCGGTTGAGCCAATTGTCGAAGGCGCTATCGGTCGAGCGTGATTGTTTGTCAGACTTCTCTCCGGGCTTCCCTTTCGGCTCAGTCATTCTGAAATTCTTCATGTGGTGACGTCCAGCGAAAGGTCGGCAAGACGAGCGCTTGCCGACCCCTGTTGAACAAGCGGCTGCGGTGCGCCGGCTTAATGGCCCGCTGGCAGCCCGTCTTGCGCCAATAGCGCCGGACGCGGCGAATGAACCGAGTTCTTCTCCTTAGTCTCGCCCATCAGCCAGGACTCGAGCTGGCGCCGCGCGCGGAACACCCGGCTCTTCGCCGTGCCCACCGCGCACCCGGTGGCCTCGGCCAAATCCTCGTAGCTCATACCGTGGATGACGACCATCACGAGCGCCTCGCGCTGGTCGGCCGGGAGACGCGTCATCGCCGCGCCGAGTTCCTTCAGTGCCAGACGGTCCTCATGGGCCGCCTCGGTGGCGAACATGCCGGCCGGCACATCGTCGATGTCGGTGGTGTCGCGCCGCTTACGCAGGTTCGAGATGAACCGGTTGCGCAAGATGCGGTGCATCCAGGCGAAATTAGTTCCAGGGATAAAGCTGTTGCTCGCAGACAATGCGTTGCAAACCGCATCTTGGACCAAGTCCTCGGCCGACGCCCGGTTACGGGTCAGTGCCAGCGCCTGAACGCGAAGCTTCGGTAGTATCGCGATGACTTGATCGTGGAATGCCGGTGTCGACATTGTGTCTCCTATTAGGCTTGCGAGGAACCAATGAATGGTTCGATGAAAGCGTTGCATCGATCGCGTCACCAAAGCGTGAGGATCCTAAGCGGTCTCGATTATGCGATTGCTCAGCGTCGCCTCTCGATTAGGTATCGGCACCAGTATGCACTGTCTCACTTCCACCCTCCGTGCGACGCATCGCTTTGGCCAGCGCGATCCGTCCGCGCGAGACGCGCGCCTTAATCGTGCCGACCGGAACCGCGCACACGAGGGCCGCCTCTTCGTACGTCATCTCCTGCGCCCCGACGAGGATCAGCGCTTCCCGCAGCAGCGGCGGCAGCGTCCAGATCAGGTTTTGCAGATCGCGCACCGCGGCCCGCGCCTCGGCCTCCGGCCGCTCGGCCGTGCCGCCCGGAGATTGCTCCTGCATCACGATTGTCTCACGTTTGCGCCGGCGCGCTCCTTCGTAGAACGTGTTGCGGACGATGGTGAACAGCCATGCCTTCAGGTTCGTCCCGGCCTCGAATTGCCCCAGCGCGCCCAGCGCCCGCACGACCCCGTCCTGCACAAGATCATCGGCGAGCGCCCGGTCGCGCACCAGAAAGCGCGCGAAACCCCGCAAATCGGGCAGCAGTGCAGCGATCTCGGTCCGCAATTGGTCTTGGGCCGCTCGGATCTGCCCGGTCTCGTCGCTGCCCATACCGTCATTTATACAGAGGAAAACCTATGAGCAGCACCTTGCGTCGCGAGGATCTGATCCGCGCGCTCCCGTATGCTCGCCGCTATGCGCGCGCGCTGACCGGTAGCCAACCCCGGGGAGATACCCTGGTTGCCGAGAGCCTACGCGAATTGCTGGAAAGCGACGACCCGGAGGCCAGCGCCCAATTCGGGCTGTATCGCTCGGTGACGCGGCGCTTCGACAAGGGCGCGGCGGCTTCCAGCCCGTTCGCCATTGGCCGGCTGTCCACGACGCAGCGCCAGCTCCTGCTCTTGACCTCCCTCGAGGAACTACCGATCGCATCGGCCGCCGCCGTCCTCGGCCTATCGCTGCCGGAGGCTGAAACCCAGCTGGTCGACGCCCGCGACCATCTCCGCGCCGGGGCCGCCACCGACGTCCTCATCATCGAGGACGAACCGGTGATCGCGATGGACATCGAGGAGTTGGTGCAAAGCTGCGGCCACAACGTCGTCGGCGTGGCGGCCACGGAGGCGGAAGCCGTCGAGATCGCCGAGCGCACGCGGCCCGGGCTCATCCTGGCCGACATCAACCTTGGCATCGGCGGCGACGGCACCACGGCAGTCAGCCGGATCATGCGGCACCACTATGCGCCGGTCATCTTCGTGACGGCGTATCCCGAGCGGCTGCTGACCGGCGAGGCGCTCGAGCCGGCTTTCGTCATCACCAAACCGTTCGAGCCGATGACGCTCGCGATCGCCACCTACCAAGCAGTCACCGGCGGCGTTCAACTCGACTGACCGCCTCGGCGGGGCGGCGGAAGGCAACCCGGCCGCCGCCGCCGCATTCTAACATTGTTCGACCGGGGTAGAATTGTTGACGACATCGAGTTCTGGCGCGGGCCAGGTTGGGCCCCGTTCGCCGCGCATCTTCCGCATGACACCCGAGCGGAGCACCACGGAACCGGGGAAGCTGCTCGGGCAGGTGGCGCAGGCAGGGTTCGACACCGTCCTCTGCCACGAGCTCCAGCCCGGCGTCGCCGACGCGGCCCGCAGAGCCGGGCTTGAGCTGCTTGTCGATCTCGATCCGCTGCACGCCGGCGCCGACGCCCCGCCCAATCTGTTCGCGGCGCTGCCGCTCCCCACGCTCGATCCCCGTGGCGGCACCGAGCTGTCGACCCGCCGCCATGCCGTCATTACCGGCGACGCCTCGGCGACAGCGCTCGGGGAATACTGGGCGGGGGAGTACGCTGCGCAGAGCTCCATCGGCGGCGTCCGGCTCCTCGGCCTGCGGGATCTGCCGCCCGCGTATCTGCCCGCGTTCCTCTCCGGCTTCCGTCGTGCCGCGCCGGACACGCTCCTATTTGGCTGGACGCCGGGCTTGTCATGGGAAATTCTTGCGTCACTCGAGCCCGGGTCGTTCGACTACGTCGCGCTGTCGCTGCCGTGGTGGAACGGCCGGCAGGAATGGCTCTGGCGTGAGCTCGATCTCCTGCGCCGGATCGGCACCGTGGTGGCCGATGCCGGCGAGCATGCGCCGCCTGCCCACCACAAGCTCGCCGCCCTGATCGCGGACGGGTGGATGAGCCACGACGCGGACGCGGCCGATCTGGTCGCGTTGCGGGCGCAGGCACGTTCCCGCTGCCCGTATGCGCGATTGATCTCTCCGCCGGGCGAGCCGGTGATCGCGCTGCAGTTGACGGACCAGCCCGATCCCCGGCGGGCCAGCCAGTGCGTTGTCGCGGTGACCAATCTGTCCGACGCGCCCGCGACCCTCGCACCCGCGAACCTGCTGACCCGGCTCGGGGGCAATTTCGCCCGCTTCACCGACATCGACAACGCCTCGAACGAGCTGCTGCCCACCGGGAGGCTCCGCGTGGACGCCGGAGCGGTGGTGACCTTCGCGGCCAAGGCGATCCCGCTGCCCCCAGCCCGGCCCATCGTCAAAGCTAGCGCGTCCGAAGCGACCAAGCTGCCCCGCATCGCTATCGAGGCGCCGAGCCCCGCCGTCGACGGCGGCCGTTTTCCGGCGCGCCGCACCGTCGGTTCGGTGGTCACCGTCGAGTGCGACCTGATCTGCGACGGTCACGACCGGCTTGCCGCGGCGCTGAAATACAGGGGTCCCGGGCAGACCGGCTGGACCGAGGTGCCGATGCACCTGGTCGTCAACGACCGCTGGTCGGCTGAGCTGCCGCTCAACGAACTGGGCCTCACCCACTACACGATCGAGGCCTGGAAGGATGTCTGGGCCTATTACGTCTTCGAGCTGAGCGCCAAGCACGCGGCCGGCGTCAACACCTCGCTCGAAATCAAGGAGGGCGTGGCCCTGGTCGAGGCGGCGATCGGCCGGACCAAGAGCCGCAAGCTCTCGAGCGCGCTCCGGGCCGTGCTGAAGGGGCGCAAGGACGACGATGCGCTGCGCGACGCCCTCCTGCGGCCCGAGACGGCAGCGCTGATGCATGCGGCCGACGACCGGCCGTTCCGTGTCGAGTTGGAGCGGGCGATCCCGATCCAGGCGGAGCGCACCGCCGCGGGATTCGCCAGCTGGTACGAAGTGTTCCCCCGCTCGATGAGCGACGACCCGACCCGGCACGGCACGTTCCGCGACGTCATCCGCCACCTGCCGCGGATCAAGCGGATGGGCTTCGACGTGCTCTATTTCCCCCCGATCCACCCGATCGGCACCAAGAACCGCAAGGGGCCGAACAACACGCTGACGCCGGGCCCGGACGATGTCGGCAGCCCCTACGCGATCGGCTCGCCCGATGGCGGCCACACCGCAATCCATCCCGAGCTCGGCAGCCTCGAGGATTTCGAGCATCTGCGCATGGCGGCGGCGCAGTCCGGGATCGAGTTGGCGCTCGACTTCGCGATCCAGTGCTCCCCCGACCATCCCTGGCTCGAGCAGCACCCGGATTGGTTCAACTGGCGGCCGGATGGCTCGATCCGCTACGCCGAGAACCCGCCGAAGAAATACGAGGACATCGTCAACGTCGATTTCTACGCGCCCGGCGCCATGCCGAGCCTCTGGATCGAGCTGTGCGAGGCCGTCCTGTTCTGGGCGCGGCAAGGCGTCCGCCTGTTCCGCGTCGACAACCCGCACACCAAGGCCTTCCCGTTCTGGGAGTGGATGATCGCCGAGGTGCAGCAGCGCTACCCCGACACGGTGTTCCTCGCCGAGGCCTTCACCCGGCCCAAGGTGATGTACCGGCTGGCCAAGATCGGCTTCTCCCAATCCTACACCTACTTCACCTGGCGCAATACGAAGCCGGAATTCGAGCAGTATCTGACCGAGCTGACGCGTGGCCCGGCCGCTGAATTCTTCCGGCCGCACTTCTTCGTCAACACGCCGGATATCAACCCGGTGATGCTGCACACCGCCGGCCGGCCGGGCTATCTGATCCGGGCCGCGCTGGCGGCGACGCTCTCCGGGCTCTGGGGTGTCTACAACGGCTTCGAGCTTTGTGAGGGCACCCCGCTGGTGGAAGGCAAGGAGGAATATCTCGACAGCGAAAAATACGCGCTCCGGGCCTGGGATTGGGACCGGCCCGGCAACATCGTCGCCGAAATCGCCCAACTCAACGCCATCCGCCGCGCCAACCCGGCGCTGCAGACCCACCTCGGCATCACCTTCCTCAACGCGCCGAACGGCCAGATCCTGGCTTTCGAGAAGGCGACGCCAGACCGCAGCAACGTGGTCCTGGTCGTCATCAACCTCGACCACCGCAACACCCAATCCGGCACGGTGGACGTCCCGTTCTGGCGCTATGCGCCCGAGCCCGGCGCGCTCCTCGGGGCCGACCTCCTTGCCGGCAGCGAGGATCGTTGGACCGATCGCACCCGGTTCGTCACCCTTCCCCCGGATCGTCCCTATGGCATCTGGCGCTTGAGCCCCACGGTATGAACGACATGAGCTCCACCTCCGCCGCGCCCCCGCCTTTGCCGCCGATGGAAGACGCCCTCTGGTACAAAGACGCCATCATCTACCAGCTGCATATCAAATCTTTCTTTGATGCCAACAACGACGGCGTAGGCGACTTTTGCGGACTGATAGACAAGCTCGACTATATTGCCGAGCTGGGCGTCACCGCGATCTGGATGCTGCCATTCTACCCGTCGCCGCGCCGGGACGACGGCTACGACATCGCCGAATACACGGGCGTTCATGCCGATTACGGCGACATGGACGACGTGCGCCGCTTCATCGCCGAAGCCCACGCGCGCGGCCTGAAAGTCATCACCGAGCTGGTCATCAACCACACCTCGAGCGAGCACGCCTGGTTCCAGCGCGCTCGCCACGCCCCGCCCGGCAGCCCAGAGCGGGATTTCTACGTCTGGTCCGATACCGACACGAAGTATCCCGAGACCCGGATCATCTTTCTCGACACCGAGAAGAGCAACTGGAGCTGGGACCCCGTTGCATCGGCCTACTACTGGCACCGCTTCTACTCGCACCAGCCTGATCTCAACTTCGACAACCCCGCCGTTTTGGACGAAGTCATCAAGGTGATGCATTTCTGGCTCGACCTCGGCGTCGACGCCATGCGGCTCGATGCGGTGCCCTACCTCGTCGAGCGCGAGGGCACCAACAACGAAAACCTCCCCGAAACCCACGATATCCTCAAGAAGATCCGCGCCGAGTTGGACCGCTACGCGCCGGGCCGCATGCTGCTGGCCGAGGCCAACCAGTGGCCGGAGGACGCGCAGCAGTATTTCGGCGATGGCGACGAGTGCCACATGTCGTTCCACTTCCCGCTCATGCCGCGTATGTACATGGCCATCGCGCGCGAGGACCGGTTTCCGATCACCGACATCATGCGCCAGACCCCGGCCATTCCCGAGAACTGCCAGTGGGCCGTGTTCCTGCGCAACCATGACGAGCTGACGCTGGAAATGGTCACCCACAGCGAGCGTGACTACCTGTGGGATACTTACGCCGCCGACCGCCGCGCCCGCATCAATCTCGGGATCCGCCGGCGTCTCGCCCCGCTGCTCGAGCGCGACCGGCGCCGGATCGAGCTGATGAACGGCCTGCTGCTCTCCATGCCCGGGAC
>JAVVHH010000173.1:0-7462 GCA_032249615.1 Acetobacteraceae bacterium | reverse complement strand
CTCGATCCGGCGAAATGCTCCGTCATGTCGCGGATGCGCAGCGGGTTGCGCAGATCCGGCTTGTCGGTGCCAAACTCCAGCAGCGCCGTCTCATAGGGGATTCGCACGAATGGCGGCGGCGAGACGGCGCGGCCCTCGGCGAACTCCTCGAACACCCCGGCGATGACGGGCTCGATCGTGTTGAACACGTCCTCCTGCGTGACGAAGCTCATCTCGAAGTCGAGCTGGTAGAACTCGCCGGGGCTGCGGTCGGCGCGCGAGGCCTCGTCGCGGAAGCACGGCGCGATCTGGAAATACCGGTCAAACCCGGCCACCATGATGAGTTGCTTGAACTGCTGCGGCGCCTGGGGCAGCGCGTAGAAATTGCCCGGATGCAGGCGCGACGGCACCAGGAAGTCGCGCGCGCCCTCGGGGCTGCTCACCGTCAGGATCGGCGTCTGGAACTCGTTGAACCCCCCCGCGATCATGCGCCGGCGGATGCTGTCGATGATGTGCGCCCGCAGGATCATTGCCCGCTGCAGCCGGTCTCGCCGCAGGTCGAGGAAGCGGTAGCGCAGCCGCAGCTCCTCCGGATAGCCGTGCTCGCCCGCGACTTGGATCGGCAGCACGTCCGCCGCGCTCTGCACGACGACCTCGCTCACCTGCAGCTCGATCTCGCCGGTCGGCAGCTTCGGATTGCGCGTCCCCTCGCTGCGCATCACGACCCGGCCCGTCACCGTGATCACGCTCTCCTGCCGCAACGCATCCACCGTCGCGAACCCCGGGCTGCCCGCCGGCAGCACGCACTGCGTGAGCCCGTAATGATCCCGCAGATCGACGAACAGCAGCCCGCCATGATCACGCTTGCTGTGGATCCAGCCGGACAGGCGAACGTCGCTTCCGGCGTCCGACGCGCGGAGCGCGCCACAGGTGTGCGTGCGATAAACATGCATGAAGCAACGTGCCAATTTGCCGTGATAGATCGCGCTCTGTATTGAGGCCCTTCATGCCACGCAAGCCCTCGGCCGATTTCGCCACACCCGTCCTGATCACCGACACCCACACGCTCGCCGAGCTGTGCGCCCGGTTGCGGTCGGAAGCGTTCGTCACCATCGACACCGAGTTCATGCGCGAGCGGACCTACTATCCGGAGCTCTGCGTCGTGCAGCTCGCCGGGGTGGACGACGTCGCCGTGATCGACGCCGAGGCGGACGGCATCGACCTCGCCCCCCTCGGCGAACTCCTCGCCGACACCAGCGTCGTCAAGGTGTTCCACGCCGCCCGGCAGGACGTGGAGATCTTCCTCGAGCTGTTCGGCGTCGTGCCCACCCCGATCTTCGACACCCAGGTGGCCGCCATGGTCGCGGGCTTCGGCGACCAGGTCGGCTACGACGCCCTCGTCTCGGCCACCACCAGCGGCCAGATCGACAAGGCCCACCGCTTCAGCGACTGGTCCGCCCGCCCGCTCTCGGCCGCCCAGGTCATCTACGCCGCCGCCGACGTGACCTGGTTGCGACTCGTGTACCAGAATTTGTGCGAGCGCCTGGAGCGCGAAGAACGGCTCGACTGGGTGCGCGAGGAGATGGCCGTTCTGGCCGAACCCAGCACCTACCGCGCCGACCCGGAAACGATGTGGGAACGCCTGCGGCCGCGCAGCACCAACCGCCGCATGCTCGGCCTCCTGCGCGCCGCCACCGCCTGGCGCGAGCGTGAGGCCCAGCGCATCAACATCCCCCGCCAGCGCCTCATCAAGGATGAGAGCCTCCTCGAGATCGCCGCCAGCGCGCCCACCACCGTCGAAGCCCTGAGCCGAATCCGCGGCGTCACGCGCGGCCTCGCCGAAGGCAAGACCGGCGCCGGGCTGCTCGCCGCCCTCCGCGAGGCCGCCGCCCTGCCCGACGACGCGCTGCCCGCCGCGCCCCGCGCCCGCGAGGGGGCCAAGCCCTCTCCCGCGCTGGTCTCCCTGCTGAAGGTGCTGCTCGCCGCCAAATGCGAGCACCACAACGTGGCCCCCCGCCTGCTCGCCACCGCCGACGACATCGATCGCCTCGCCTCCGAGGACGAGCCGGACATCCCCGTGCTCTCCGGCTGGCGCCGCGAGATCTTCGGCGAGGACGCGCTGCTGCTGAAAGCCGGCCACATCACGCTCGGTGTCGACGGCAAGCGCATCAAACTCGTCCGTGTCTGACACCGGGTCGCCGCCGGGCTTGCCGTCCGCCGCTCGGACCGGGCAGGCTGGTCCGATGTGCGCCACCCGTGCCGCCGCCATCCTGCTCCTGCTGCTCGCGCCCGGCCTGGCCGCCGCCGACGAGGCCCCGCCCGCCAACCAGGAACTCATCTACAAGGGCGAGGCGACCCGCATCCTCGGCCGCACCGTCCGCGACCCGGAGAACCACGAGGTGGGCCGCATCGTCGACGTCCTGGTCGACGACCAGGGCGTGCCCAAGGCGGCGCTGATCGACTTCGGCGGCTTCATGGGCGTCGGCAACCGCCGCATCGCGGTGGCCTGGCGCGCCCTGCACTTCCTTCCAGCCGCCCAGCAATCCCAGATCCGCCTCGACATGACGGCCGATCAGATCAAGGCCACCCCGGACTACAAGCCCGCCGGCCACCCCGACGCGCCGCCGGTGACCATGGCGGTGCCGCCCCCGCCCCCGGGCATGCCCGCCGCCGGCAAATGACGGGGGTGCGCGGACCCGGCCAATACGGGCTCGACTGGCATAATTTCTTCGTCGCCAACGTCCAGACCGGCTTCGGCCCCTTCATCGCCGTCTACCTCAGCACCGAAGCCTGGACGCAGGGCCAGATCGGCACGGCGCTCAGCATCGGCACCATTGCCGGCATGGCGAGCCAGCTGCCCGGCGGCGCCCTGGTCGATTGGCTGCACAACAAGCGGCTGGCGGCGCTGGCCGCCTGCATCGCGATCTGCGTCAGCGCCGCCATGCTCGCCATCTGGCCGGAGTGGCTGCCCGTCCTCGCCGCCGAGGTCCTGCACGGCTTCGCCAGCGCCATGCTGCCCGCCGCCATCGCCGCCATGAGCCTCGCGCTCGTGGGCCGTGCAGCGCTCGGCGAGCGCGTCGGCCGCAACGCCCGCTTCGCCGCGCTCGGCAACGGCGTCGCCGCCGCGGTCATGGGCGCCGTCGGCTCCTACGTCTCCGAAGT
This sequence comes from Acetobacteraceae bacterium, assembly GCA_032249615.1. Lineage (GTDB taxonomy): Bacteria > Pseudomonadota > Alphaproteobacteria > Acetobacterales > Acetobacteraceae > JAVVHH01. The sequence goes on along the minus strand of JAVVHH010000173.1, from coordinate 4,321 downwards.
CGCCGTCTTCTACCTGACCGCCGCCCTGATGCTTCCCGGCATCGCCGCCCTGTTCTGGATCCCGCAGCGCCGCGCCACGCTGCCGACCCCAGCCGAGAAAGGCCACGCCGGCTGGCGCGACGCCATCCGCCTCCTGCTCGGCTGGCGCATCCTCGTCTTCGCCGGCGTCGTCACCCTGTTCCACCTCGGCAACGCCGCCATGCTGCCGCTGGTGGCCGGCGAGGTCACCCATTCGCTCGGCAAGCAAGCCAGCCTCGTCATCGCCGCCTGCATCGTCCTCCCGCAACTCCTGGTCGCCTACGCCTCGCCGCACGTGGGCCATCTCGCGGATCGCTGGGGCCGCCGCCCCGTCATCCTGCTGACCTTCCTGGCCGTCCCCATCCGGGGCGCCCTGCTCGCGCTGTTCGGCGGCAACCAGGCCCTGCCGCTCATCCAGCTGCTCGACGGCGTCAGCGCCGCCGGGTTCGGCGTCATGCTGCCCCTGATCGCGGCCGACTTCACCCGCGGGACCGAGCGCTTCACCTTGTGCCTCGGCCTGTTCGGCCTGGCCGCCGGCTTAGGCGCGACCATCAGCACCGCCCTGGCCGGCGGCCTGGCCGACCGCTACGGCAACGGCACAGCCCTGTGGACGCTGGCGGCGGCCGGCTTGGGCTCGGTCCTGCTCGCCGGGGCCGCGCTGCCGGAAACCCGCCCCCTCGAACTCCCGGTCGCCCCATGACGCTCCGCCCCTCCTCCCGCGCCATCAAGCGCCTGCGCCGGGGCCCCTTGACCTCGCCCCGCCTGTGGCGCCGCCGGGTCGCCATCTGGGGCGGCGCCATCGTGGTCAGCCTCGTCGCCATCGCCTTCGCCCAACTCGCCGACTGGGCGAGCGCCGGTTTCGTGCACGTCGTCGGGCCGTATCCCTGGGCGGCACTCATCCTGTCTCCCGCCGGGTTGATCCTCTCGGTCTGGCTCACCCAGCGCGTCTTCCCGGGCGCGCAGGGCAGCGGCATTCCCCAGGTCATCGCGTCGATGCACATCCACGACCTCCGCATCGTCGCGCGAATCCTCTCGTTGCGCATCGCGGTCGGCAAGGTGGTGCTCACGCTGCTCGGGCTGCTGAGCGGCGCCTCCATCGGCCGCGAGGGCCCCACCGTTCAGGTCAGCGCCTCCATCATGCAGGCGCTCGGCACCTGGCTGCGTCTGCCGCATGCCGAAGCCCAGCGCGCGCTCGTGCTCGCCGGCGGCGCCGCCGGCATCTCGGCCGCGTTCAACACCCCGCTCGCCGGCGTCGTCTTTGCCATCGAGGAGCTGAGCCACTCCTTCGAGGCGCGCACCAGCGGCACCGTGCTGACCGCCGTCATCATCTCCGGCATCGCCACCCTCTCGCTGGTCGGCAACTACGCCTATTTCGGCACCACCGGCGCCCAGTTCGACCTCGGCTCCGCCTGGCTGGCGGTGATCGTCTGCGGCGTGCTGGGCGGCGCGCTCGGCGGCGGCTTCAGCGAATGCCTGGTCCGCTTCGCCAACGGGCAGACGGGCATCACGGGCCGGGTCTTCGCGCAGCGCCCGCTGGCCTTTGCCGGCGCCTGCGGCCTCGTCATCGCCCTGCTCGGCCTAGCGACCCACGGCGCGACCTACGGCACCGGCTACGAACAGGCCCGCGCCATGGTCGAAGGCCACGACAACCTGCCGCCCGAGTTCTTCCTCGCCAAGTTCGCGGCCACCACGGTTTCTTATCTCAGCGGCATCCCCGGCGGCATCTTCGCGCCCTCGCTCGCCGTCGGCGCCGGGCTCGGCCAGTCGCTCACCGCCTTCATGCCGGGTCCGGCCGGCGCCATCGTGCTCCTCGGCATGGTGGGCTACTTTTCCGGTGTAGTGCAGGCGCCGATCACCGCCGCGGTCATCGTGCTCGAGATGACGGAGAACCAGCGCATGACCATTCCGCTGATGGCCACCTCGCTGCTCGCCTACGGCGTTTCCCGACTGATCTGCCGTCGCCCGCTCTACGGCGCCCTGGCCCGGCGGTTCATGCAGGTGCTCGAGAACCGTCCCTAATCAGGCGGCGATCAGGCCGCTTGCCCGAGCGACTTGCTGAACGTCTTCTGCCGGCGCTGCATCAGCGTCCAGGCCAGCCGCGCCGCGCCGCTGCCCAGGCGGCCCCGCGGCGGCAGGCCGACCGTCTTCAGCACCATCCCCGTGCTGCGCTCGATGTGCTTCCATTTGTAGAAGCTCATCGCCCGGCCCATGTAGCCCGCGATGCAGCGACCGTGGTCGTAGGCGACCGTCTCCGCCTCGTTGCCGCAATGGTAGGCGAACGCGAGCTCGTCGTCCTCGCTCTCCGTGATCCGCCCCGCCGCGATCTTCAGCCGCGACAACATCCCCAGCTTCTCGCGCCCCAGATACCGGCGCATATGGTCGTAAAACAGCTTGAAATGACGGTATTCGTCGGCCGCGATCAGCTTGCAGACCTGCTTCAGCACGGGCTCGTCCGTCGCGTCCCCCAGCGCCGTGTAGTAGCTGCTGGTCCCCGTCTCGACCATGCAGCGCGCGATCAGCTCGCCGGTCCGCGACCCCCGCACGCTCGCATCGACATCGAGCGGTAGCTTGTAGCCGTCCCGGTAGCGCTGAAACGCCGCGTCGAAGCTCCAGTCGGGATCGGCCAGCATCGCCCATGCGCCGAGCGCGTCCCCGTGCTGGACCTCCTCGACCGCCCAATTGTCGCTCGCCTGCTTGAAGTCGGGATCGTCGTTGAACACCCGCTTGAGATAGACCGCGTAGTCGAGCCCGTTCTTCTCGACCATGGCGGCGGCCTTGACCAACGGGACGATCGCCGGGTCGACCTTCGACGGGTCGAAGCTGTCCCAGGCGACGTCACTCAAATTCCAGTGTTTCATGACGGATTTCTTACAGGCAGCCCGGGACCGCGACTATGACCGGGCGGTCACAGTCGAGTCCCGGAACCGTTCACCGGCGACAAATGCGCGTTACGGGACCGCTTTAGGGGGCGCCCGCGGCCGCGATCATGGCCTGCGCCGATTGAACCCGCGCCTGCACCGCGTCGATCGCCGGCACGTTCTGCTTGTCCACTGCCGCGTAATCCGCCTGCGCCTGCCGCAGCCGTTCCTCGCCGGTCGCCCGCGATACCTCGGCCACCGGAGTCGCCTCGTCCGCCAACACCGTGCACCGCTCGGGGGTGATCTCGGCAAAGCCGCCGCTCACATAGAGCTGCGCCGTCGGCCGGCCGCCCTCGTGCAGCGTGATCGTGCCGCCCCGCAGCAGCACGATCATCGGGCTATGACCCGGCAGCACGCCCATCTCGCCTTCCGATGCCGGGATCACGGCCATGTCGACCGGCTGCGACAGCAGCAGCCGGTCGGGAGCGACGATCTCGAGCAGCGTCGGCATGGCTAAGCCGCCACCTTCAGCGACTCGGCCTTCTTCACCGCGTCGTCGATCGTGCCGACCATGTAGAACGCCGCCTCCGGCAAGTGGTCATACTGACCGTCGACGATCGCCTTGAACGACCGCACCGTGTCGGCGATCGGCACGAAGATGCCGGGGCTACCCGTGAACACCTCGGCCACGTGGAACGGCTGCGACAGGAACTTCTCGATGCGCCGTGCGCGGCCCACGATCAGCTTGTCGTCTTCCGACAACTCGTCCATGCCCAGAATGGCGATGATGTCCTGCAGGCTCTTGTAGGTCTGCAGCACGCGCTGCACTTCGCGGGCCACCGCGTAGTGCTCGTCGCCGACGATCCGGGGATCGAGCGAACGGCTGGTCGAGTCCAACGGGTCGACGGCCGGGTAGATGCCCTTCTCGGAGATCGCGCGGTTCAGCACCGTCGTCGCGTCCAAGTGGGCGAACGAGGTTGCGGGCGCCGGGTCGGTCAAGTCGTCGGCGGGCACGTAGATCGCCTGCACCGAGGTGATCGAGCCCTTCTTGGTCGACGTGATCCGCTCCTGCAGCGCGCCCATGTCGGTCGCCAGCGTCGGCTGATAGCCCACCGCCGATGGAATGCGGCCCAGCAGCGCCGAAACCTCCGCGCCCGCCTGCGTGAAGCGGAAGATGTTGTCGACGAAGAACAGCACGTCCTGGCCTTCCTCGTCGCGGAAGTACTCCGCGAGCGACAGGCCGGACAGCGCGACCCGGGCCCGCGCGCCCGGCGGCTCGTTCATCTGGCCATAGACCAGCGCCACTTTGCTGCCCTCGGTCGTGTTCTCGCCGAGCTTGATGACGCCCGCGTCGATCATCTCGTGGTAGAGGTCGTTGCCCTCGCGGGTCCGCTCGCCCACGCCCGCGAACACCGACACGCCGCCATGCGCCTTGGCGATGTTGT
>JAVVHH010000172.1:0-7519 GCA_032249615.1 Acetobacteraceae bacterium | reverse complement strand
GCCAGCACCTGCAGCGCCAGCACCACGCCGTCCCACCCCTGCTGCGTCAGCGGCGCGCCGACGGGCCGCGGCAGGCCCGGGTAGTATCGGCGCTCCACCGCCCCCGCGATCCGGTCCAGGTACAGTGTCGCGATCAGCAGAGCGACCGGAACGTAAAGCCAGATCGCCAGGAGCAGCACTGCCAAGCCGCCGAGCGACCCGATCAGCCATCCCAACCAGCCGCCCTGCGCTACCCAGAGTTGCACGAGCCAAACCGACCCCGCCAGCAGCCCGGCAAAGGCCAGCATCGACAACACCAGGCTGCGCCAGATCACGCCGAGAAACACCCGGTCGCTGAGTTGCGCGACGGCGTCGAAAACCGGTTGGAGCATCGAAGACCTTCGCAGAGCAGCCCGCGGATGATAGGCGGCGGCCACGTTTCGCAACAGGAGAGCCCGCATGTCGTCCGCAGCCACCTCTCCGACCCGGTTCGACATCCTGGGAATCGGCAACGCCATCGTCGACGTGCTCGCCTCGACCGACGACGGCTTCATCAGCAAGCACGACCTGACGAAGGGCTCGATGCGGCTGATCTCCGCCGAGCAGGCCGAAACGCTCTACCGGGCGATGCCGCCGGGCCGGGAGACGAGCGGCGGATCGGCCGCGAACACCTGCGCCGTCGCCGCCGGGCTCGGCGCGCGCGTGGCCTTCCTCGGCAAGGTAGCCGATGACGACCTCGGCCGCGCCTTCCGCCACGACATCACCGCTGTCGGCGTGCACTATCCGACGAGCCCGCTGCTGGGCGCCGCGCCGACAGCACGCTGCCTCATCCTCGTCACCCCCGACGCGCAGCGCACGATGAACACCTATCTTGGCGCCTGCGTCGGGTTCGCGGCCGACGACCTCGACGAAGCGAGCATCGCGGACAGCGCCGTCACCTATCTTGAAGGCTATCTGTTCGACCCGCCGGAGGCCCAGCAAGCGTTCGAGCGAGCCGCACTCGTCGCGCACGAGGCTGGCCGCCAGGTCGCCCTCTCGCTGTCGGACGCGTTCTGCGTCGACCGGCACCGCGCCGCCTTCCGGACGCTCCTGCGCGACCATGTCGACATCCTGTTCGCCAACGAGACCGAGATCTGCAGCCTCTATCAAGAGAACGAGTTCGAGGACGCCGCCACCCGCGCCCGCGACGATGTCGCGCTCGCCGCACTCACGCGCGGGGCGGATGGCAGCGTGATCCTGCGCGGCGGCGAGCGGCTCGACATTGCGGCGGCTCCCGCGTCGCTCGTCGACACCACGGGGGCGGGCGACGCCTATGCCGCGGGCTTCCTCACAGCCTACGTCGCCGGGCGCGGGCTCGAGGCCGCCGGCCGGCTCGGCAGCCTGGCCGCGGCTGCCGTGATCAGCCAGTTCGGCGCCCGACCCGAGGGCAATTTGCAGGCGCTCGCGCGAACCATTGCCTGAAACCGGACGTTTGGGGGGACAAGGAGGTCTTTATGACACATAAGCTTTTCCTCGCAGCATTACTCACGGCCCCGCTGGCGGCCTACGCCCAAGCTCCGCGCCAGCCGAGCGGCGCGGCCCCGGCCGACCGCTACAATGGCGTGCCGCCGACGAGCGCGTATGAAGGCGGCGCCGGCTCACCCTTCTCGAGAAACGCCAGCAACATCGATCGCGCCGACACCAATTCCGAGATCGCGCCCCGCCTGCCGAGCCCGGACGCGAACGGTGACGATCCGCGGGCCTTCCTCCAAGCCGCGGCTCGCGCGCTGAGGAACAACCAGACCGGCGCCGCCCAGGAAGCGCTCGAACGCGCCGAAACCCGGGTGCTCACCCGCTCCACCGACCCGGCGCTGGCCAACCGGCCCGATACGCAGATGATGGCACGCGGCATCAGCGACGCCCGTGAAGCGCTGGGCCACCGGGACCCCAGCCGGGCCCGCGCCATCGTCGAGCACATCCTGAACGCGAGCTGATTCCGGGCGGCTGGTGCCGAATGCTGGGCTGCCAGGCGCAAAATAACCTCGCAAATCGTGCGGGTGTCGATTATCTACCGCGCTGCAGCATTCAACAGTAGCGAACGGGGCGGCTCTACCGAGAACCGCCCCGTCTGCTCATTTGCGCCGAGCGAGCCATGGACATCCGCAATATCGCTATCATCGCCCACGTCGACCACGGCAAGACGACGCTGGTCGACCAGCTTCTCCGCCAGTCCGGCGCCTTCCGCGACAACCAGCAGGTTGCCGAGCGCGCACTCGACCGGAATGACCTGGAGCGCGAGCGCGGCATCACCATCCTCGCCAAATGCACCAGCGTGGTCTGGAACGACACGCGTTTGAACATCGTCGACACGCCTGGTCACGCCGATTTCGGCGGCGAGGTCGAACGTATCCTCGGCATGGTCGATGGCGCGATCGTCCTGGTGGACGCCGCCGAAGGGGTGCTGCCGCAAACCAAGTTCGTGCTCGGCAAGGCGCTGGCACGCGGCATTAAGCCGATCGTCGTGGTCAACAAGGTCGACCGTGGCGATGCCCGCGCCGACGAGGTGCACACCGAGATGTTCGACCTGTTCGCCGCCTTGGGCGCGACGGACGAGCAGCTCGATTTCCCGATGCTCTACGCCTCCGGCCGCCAGGGCTGGGCCGACACGACGATGGATGGTCCGCGTAAGGATCTCTCGCCGCTATTCGAGCTGGTGATGAGCCATGTCCCGCCGACCAAGCTGGACAAGGAAGCGCCCTTCGCCATGGTCGCCTCCATTCTCGACTACGACAACTTCCTCGGCCGCGTGCTGACCGGCCGCGTCGAGCAGGGCCGCGCTCGCCTCAACATGCCGGTCAAGGTTCTGCGCAGCGACGGCAGCACCGTCGAGACCGGCCGGCTGACCAAGCTCATGGGCTACCGCGGGCTCGACCGCGTCCAGGTTGAAGAGGTCGAGGCTGGTGACATCGTCGCCGTGGCCGGGCTGGAGGATGCGACGGTGCCGGACACCGTGGGCGCGCCGGAACTGGCTGGCCCGCTCGAGGCGATCCCTGTCGACCCGCCGACGCTCGCGATGACGTTCCGCGTGAACGACGGTCCGCTCGGTGGCAAGGAGGGCAAGAAGGTCACGTCGCGCCAGATCCGCGATCGGCTGATGCGCGAGACGCAGGGCAACGTCGCCATCCGCGTGACCGAGAGCAACGAGTCCGACGCCTTCGAGGTCGCCGGCCGCGGCGAGCTGCAGCTGGGCGTGCTCATCGAGCAGATGCGCCGCGAAGGTTTCGAGCTGACGATCGGCCGCCCGCGCGTACTGACGCGCAACAACCCGGAGACCGGCGAGCGCGAGGAACCGTTCGAAGAAGTGCTCGTCGACGTCGACGAGCCCTATTCCGGCGTGGTCGTGGAAAAGATGAGCAAGCGCAAGGGCGTCATGCAGGACATGCGGCCCTCCGGCGGCGGCAAGGTGCGCCTGACGTTCCGGATGCCCAGCCGCGGCCTGATCGGCTACCACGGCGAGTTCCTGACCGATACGCGCGGCTCCGGCATCATGAACCGCATCTTCCTCGGGTACGAGCCGTGGGCCGGCCCGATCGAGGGCCGCCGTAACGGCAGCTTGATCAGCAGCGAGGGCGGCGAGGCGGTCCATTACGCGCTGTTCTACCTGCAGGAGCGCGGCACCCTGTTCGTCGACCCGGGCGAGAAGGTCTATGTCGGCATGATCCTCGGCGAGCACAGCCGCGGCTCCGACCTCGAGATCAACCCGATCAAGGAAAAGAAGCTGACCAACATCCGCGCCGCCGGCAAGGATGACGCGATGCTGCTGATCCCGCCGCGCCGCATGAGCCTCGAGCAGGCGATCGCCTACATCGAGGACGACGAGCTCGTGGAGGTCACCCCCAGCGCGGTCCGGCTGCGCAAGCGCTATCTCGATCCGCACGAGCGCAAGCGGTTTGAGCGCCGGTCGGAGAGTGACGCCGCTTAATTGCGCTTGCCGGCCAGAATAGGCCGTGCTTTGCGTCCACGACGCAAGCCCACCCCGCTTGCGCCACTGGAGCCAATCAGAATGATTTCCCGTCGTTTCGCTTACACGGTTATGGCAGCACTCTTCGTTGCCCCCATCGCAGTCACGACTACCGCCCACGCGCAGGCCGGCGGCATCCCCAGCACGACGGCGCCGAGCAACTCGCAGGGCACTCCCGCGGACAGCACCGGGATCGTCGGCGGGTCGCGGGTTGGTCCGTCCACGACGGCAACGCCCGTTCGTGCGACCCATCGCCACCGCGTCCGTCACCACCGCCACCACGCCAGGGCGAACACCAGCGCCCAATAAGCACCGACTCTCCGGCGGGCACATGATCCGCCGGAGTTCTCCTCAACGAGGCCATGAGCGCGACACAACCGCCCCTGCGTGATCGGCGGCTTCTTCTGATGGGTGCGTTCGGCTTCTTCGCCGGGCTCCCTCTCCCGCTATCCGGCTTCACACTCCGCCAATGGCTGACCGAAGGGGGCACGTCGCTCGCCGCGATCGGGCTGACCGCCAACATCGGGCTCGCCTACACCCTGAAATTCCTCTGGTCGCCGCTTCTGGATCAGGTTGCGCCGCCGGGTCCCCTGGCACGGCTGGGCCGTCGGCGCGGCTGGCTGATGGCCATCCAACCGCTTCTGGCGCTCGCCTGCATTGCCCTGGCGACGTCGGACCCGCATCAGGCGCCCACTCGGCTCCTGATCGCGGCCGTCGCTATCGCCTTCCTGTCCGCGAGCCAGGACATCGTCGTCGATGCCTGGCGAATTGAGACCTTCCCCGAACGAGCCCAGGGCATCGCACTCGCTTTCTACGTATGGGGCTACCGGCTGGCCCTGCTGGTCGCCGGCGCCGGCGCGATCGGGCTCGTCGGCGCGCTCGGTTGGCACGGCTCGCTGCTGACCATGGCCAGCCTAGTCTTGAGCAGCACCATCGCCACCCTCTGCGCTCCGGAGCCGGTCCGCACCGCCGTCGCGTCCACCGCGCGCTTTGCCGCCCGCCTTCGCACCGCCATCGTCGAGCCTTTTCTCGACTTCTGGCGACGACCTGGTGCCGGTCACATCCTCGCCTTCGTTCTGCTCTTCAAGCTCGGCGAAGCGCTCGCGCACACCATGGCCGTGCCGTTCTACAACAGCCTCGGTTTCGACCGTGCCCAGATCGCCCTTGCCACGGGGGTGCCGAGTCTTGCCGCCAGTCTTGCCGGCGCCCTGGCCGGGGGGTGGCTCGTCATCCGCATCGGCACCGGCCGCGCCCTCATCACGACCGGCTTCGTCCAGATGGCCTCGATGACGCTCTACTTCGCCCTGGCCGTCTCCGGCGGGGACACGCGCATCCTGCTCGCCAAGATCGTGCTCGAGAGTTTCGCCGAGGCCATGGCCGACGCGGCGTTCCTCACCTACCTCTCCTCCCTCTGCTCGACTGCTTTCACTGCCACCCAGTATGCTCTTCTGTCGTCTCTCGCCGCGGTCGGGCTGCGCACGATCGGTGGCTTTTCCGGCGTCCTCGCCGCGTCCTTGGGCTGGGAGCGGTTCTACGCCCTGACGATCTTCGCCGCCGTTCCCGCCATGCTGCTGATGCTCGGGCTGCTCCGCCGGTTTCCGCTTGCCCGCGCCTGAACTCGCGGACGTCGTCGTCCTCGGCGCCGGTGCGGCCGGGCTAATGTGCGCGTTCACCGCCGGCCGCCGCGGGCGCCGAGTCGTGGTGCTCGACCACGCTCGCCAGGCCGGCGAGAAGATCCTCATCTCCGGCGGCGGCCGCTGCAATTTCACCAACCGCGACTGCCGCCCCGAGCGCTTCCTCTCCGCCAACCCGAAATTCTGCCGCTCCGCCCTGTCCCGCTACACGCCAGAGGATTTCCTCGCGCTCGTCGAAAAGCACGGCATCGCCTGGCACGAAAAGACGCTCGGCCAACTCTTCTGCGACGGCTCCGCCCGTCAGATCGTCTCCATGCTGCTGGCCGAATGTGAGGCGGCCGGCGTCGACATTCGCCTGCAGCAGCGCATCGGCGAGGTGAGCCGCGCCGACCGTTTCCGCGTCGAGACCGATGCCGGCCCGCTCGAGGCCAGCGCCCTCGTACTGGCGACCGGCGGCCTCTCGATCCCGAAGATCGGCGCCACCGGGTTGGCCTACGAGGTGGCCCGCTGCTTCGGCCTCCCGCTCACCGAGATCCGACCCGGCTTGGTTCCGCTCCTGCTCGACCCAGTCGACCGCGCCCGGCTCGAAAGCCTCGCCGGAGTTTCCGCGCCCATCGGCGCCACCTGCGGCAAAGCCCGGTTCGAGGAAGGCATGGTCGTCACACATCGCGGCCTCTCCGGCCCCGCTATCCTGCAGATCTCCTCCATGTGGCGTGAAGGCGCGCCGGTCGAAATCGACCTTCTTCCCGGCGCCGAACCCGGCATCCTCCGCGCGCGCAAGCGCGCGCGACCAAAGGCCGGTCTCCGCGGCATCCTCGGCGACCTGCTCCCGCAACGCCTCGCCGACGCCCTGCTCCCCTTCGACAGCAAAGGCCGCCCCATCGGCGACGTGCCCGACCGCGACCTCGCCGCCCTGGAGTCGGCTCTTCACGCCTGGACCCTCCGCCCCAGCGGCACCGAAGGCTACGCGAAGGCCGAAGTGACCCTTGGAGGCATAGACACCGCCGCGCTCTCCCAGCGCACCATGCAAGCCAACGCCATCCCGGGCCTGTTCGCGATCGGCGAAGCCGTGGACGTCACGGGTTGGCTCGGCGGCTACAACTTCCAATGGGCATGGTCGAGCGCGGTTGCGGCGGGCGAAGCCGCATAACCCTTGCAGATCAAGCCCGTCGAGCGCCGGGTTCGGTTTGTCGAATATTAAGTCACGCGTGTTTTGATCCCCGTGAGGAGGTCAGGATTCATGCGCAGTCATTCCAAAACCTTGTCGGGAACGCGGTCAGCATGTTGAGCCTTCGTCATGGCCTGCAGCCGAAGTCTCAGCGAATTCTGGATGCGCTCGACCGCTCTGCAGCGATCATTGAGTTCAATCTCGAAGGCAGGATCCTCGACGTCAACGAGCAATTCTGCCGCCTGATGGGCTACGAACCGTCGGAGATCGTAGGTCAGCATCACAGCCTTCTCGTCGATCCGGCCTATGCCGCGTCACCGGCCTACAAAGAGTTCTGGGACAAACTCCGCAGCGGCGAGTTCGAGAGCCAGGAAATCACCGAAAAGGTCGCACTGATCGATACCTTGTTGTCTCAGATGGCTCATTCCGCAAGGGAGCAGGCTGGCGGGTTGAGCGACGTGAATAGTGCCGTCAACAGGATGGACGAAGTCACGCAGCAAAATGCAGAAATCATTGCAGGGTCAACCGCTGCGGCAGCAACGCTTGAAGCCGAAGCCGTTCGTATGGCCACTCTCATGGCTTAGTTCCACATCGGACAGGTTGGACAATCGCCAGCACCGCCTCTCATTTTCAAGGAGCCCAATGGCCGAGAGCGTCGTTCGAAGCCGAGCCCGCACATCGGTCCAACCTCACACTAGCATTACAGTTGCATTTTCCTTTTCAGGTGAGATCGCCTTG
>JAVVHH010000171.1:0-7523 GCA_032249615.1 Acetobacteraceae bacterium | reverse complement strand
TGGTGAAGATCAGGAAAGCGGGCTCGTTGGCCTCGAGCGACGTGCAGGGACATTCGGCCGATTGCTGCCCGAGCAGCGCCGCCCAGCCGCTCTCGCCGTCCCGTAGAGCCGCGCCGGACCGATCGACCACGATCACATGGCGCACATCCGGCGCCCGACCCCGCGCGCTGCGAACGTTCTCCAGCAGCGGCACCACCCGGCCCCGGCGGTAGCTCAGATCGGCGGTGATGACACATACGGCGCGCGCGGTGAGGAGGCGGAGGGCGACTGCATCGGCCGAGAAGCCAGAGAACAGCACCGTGTAGATGGCGCCGATGCGGTTACAGGCGTGGATGGCGACGAACGCTTCTGGGAGGTTCGGCAAATAGATCGCCACCACGTCGCCGCGGCCGACGCCCAAGGCCTTCAACGCGTTGGCGCAGCTTCTCACCTCGGTCAGCAACTCGGCATAGCTGAGCGTGCGCACCGCGCCGTCCTCGCCTTCCCAGATGATGGCGGTCTTGTCGCGTCGCGCCGGATTCTCGGCATGGCGGTCGACGCAGTTGTCGGCGACGTTGAGCGTGCCGCCAACGAAGTAGCGTATGTCCGTCATCCCGCCGATGCGGACCGCGTCCCATGGCCGGGACCAGCGGAACTGGCGGGCCACCGATTCCCAATAGGCGTCGATCCCTTCCGCCTCCGCGCGGCGGGCCTCGGCCAGCAGGTCGCGCTGCCGGGCCGACTGCCAGGCCGGCGGCAAAGGCTGCAACTCCTGGTCGATGAGGTCGGCCAAAGCGTCGGTGGGGGCGGCGGTCGGGGTCATTGGGTGGCGTCCTCCGGCTTCCGGCGCCTTGACGGCGCACTCAGGATCGATGTTAGCGAGGCGACGGGGCGGCAACGAGTTCTCGTATCAACGCGTCGTTATCGAGGCCTGGTGACGGCGCTGGATGGGCGATGCGGCTGGGCGTTCGCGACAGCACCGGTTGCGGCGATGGATGCACCCGGCCCGATACGGTTTGGAAATGGGCGGACTCCACGTGTTGCGGATAGCCCGGCGCCTCGTCGAAGGTCAGCACCGGCGTCACGCAAGCATCCGTCGCGGCGAAGCGCGCGGCCCAGTGCGCCATCGGGGCGTCGGCGAACCGGGCCGCGAACCGGGCGGCGGTGGCCGGCCAGGCCGCGCGCTCCATCTGTTGCGCCGGATCGATCTCGTCCAACAAGTCGAGCCCGGCCAGTAGTTCGCGGTAGAATTTCGCCTCGATCGCACCCACGGCGACGGCGCGTCCATCCGCGGTGAGGTAACAGCGGTAGAACGGTGCGCCGCCATCCAGCAGATTGTCCGCCCGCTCCGCCGACCACAGCCCGGCCTGCCGCAGCCCATGCAGCATCGGGGTCAACGCCACCGCCCCTGCGGCGATGCTGGTCGCCACCACCTGGCCCATGCCGTCCCGGTCGACCGCACGCAGCGCCGCCAGCACGCCGCAGGCCAGATGCATCGCGGCGCCGCCGAAATCGCCGATCAGATTGAGTGGGACGGGCGGCGGCTCGCCGGGCTGCCCCATTGCCGCCAGCGCGCCGGACGCGGCGAGGAAGTTGAGATCGTGCCCGGCTACGGCGGCCAACGGCCCGGCCTCGCCCCAGCCGGTGACGCGGCCATAGACCAGGCGAGGATTGGCCGCCAACACCGCCGACGGGCCGAAGCCCAGCCGCTCCATCGTGCCGGGCCGGAACCCCTCCAGCAGGATCTGCGCACCCGCCAGCAGGCGATGCACCAACTCGGCCGACGCTGCCTGTTTCAAATCGACCGCCAGCGACCGTTTACCCCGGTTGAGATGGTCGAACGCCGGATCGACACGAATGCCCAACTCGGTCGCCGTCGGCCTCTCGATGCGGATGACCTCGGCGCCCATGTCCGCCAGCACCATGCCGCAGAACGGCACCGGCCCGATGGCGGCGAACTCGATCACGCGCACGCCGGCGAGCGCCCCATTCGTTGACATTGCCACCCCGCACAATCTAACGTTCGTTAGGTAAACGCGAGTTGACCACTTTTTCCGGCCGAACTCCAACACTTTGGCGCGGCCATCTGCGGGAGATCGTCATGTCGGATGTTTTGGCACCAGCACGGCCTGATTCGATCCAGGCGGAGAGCCCGTTCCTGCGCGAAGAGCACGTCGCGCTGCGCGACCAGTTGCGCCGCTTCATCCGCTCCGAGATCGCGCCGCATGCCGAGGCGTGGGAGATCGACGGCATGGTTCCCCGGGCCGTGCTGCGGCGCATGGGCGAACTCGGCTTCCTCGGCGTGCGCTATCCCGAGATCTACGGTGGCAGCGGGATGGACACGGTCGCCACCGCCGTCCTGGCCGAGGAGTTGGGCCGCTCGACCTATGGCGGCTTCGCGATCACCGTGCTGGTCCATACCGACATGGCCTCGCCCCACCTCGCCAATGCCGGCAACGCTGCCCAGCTCGCTCGTTACATGCCCGGCATCATCCTCGGCGAGATCATCACCGCTGTCGCCGTGACCGAGCCTGATGCCGGGTCGGACGTGGCGGCGATGCGCACCACCGCGCGGCGCGACGGCGACGAGTGGGTGCTGAACGGCGCCAAGACCTACATCACCAACGGCGTCCACGGCGACATCGTCTTCGTCGCTGCCAAAACCGACCTGTCGGCGAAGGGGTCGCGCGGGATCTCGATCTTCATCGTCGAAGCCGGGACCCCCGGCTTCACCGTCGGCCGCGCGCTTGACAAACAGGGCTGGCGTTCGTCGGACACGGCGGAGCTGGTGTTCGACGAGTGCCGCATTCCGGCGGCGAACCTGCTCGGCGAAGAGAACCGCGGCTTCTACGCCATCATGCGCAACTTCCAGAACGAGCGCATCGTACTCGGCGCGCAGGCGATGGGCGAGGCACAGGCCGCCTTGGCGCTCACGCTCGACTGGGTCCGCCAGCGCAAGGCGTTCGGCGCCACGCTGTGGGACAAACAGGTCATACGTCAGCGCCTGTCGATGCTTGCGGCCCGGGTCGAGGCCGCCCGCTGCCTGGTTTACCAGGCCGCGTGGATGGACGCGCAGGGCCGCGACTGCATCCGAGACGTCTCGATGGTCAAGGCGCTATGCGGGGAGCTGGTCAACGAGGTGATGTATGCCTGCCAGCAATTCCACGGCGGGATGGGCTACATGCGCGAGAGCACGATCGAGCGGATGGTGCGCGACGCCCGCATCCAGTCGATTGGTGGTGGGGCGACCGAAGTCATGCTGGAGGAAGTCGCCAAACGCCTGTGACGGACGCCGCCACCGCGCTGGAGAGCTTGCTGCACGACCGGTGGAGCTGCCGCGGGTTCCTCGAGCGGGAAGTCCCGCCAGCGACGATCGCGCGTTTGCTGACCATGGCGCAGCGCACCCCCTCCTGGTGCAACACGCAGCCCTGGCAGGTGGTCCTCACGCGCGGCGAGGCAACGCGGCGGTTGGCGGCCGGGCTGTATGAACGCGTGGCCACCGGCGGGGCGGACGCACCCGACATCCCGTTTCCACCGGCCTACGTGGGCGTGTATCGCGATCGGCGACGCGTCTGCGGCTACCAGCTCTACGGCACCCTCGGTATCGACCGCGGCGACCGCGAGCGCACTGCGGCGCAGGCCCGCGAGAACTTCCGCTTCTTCGGAGCCCCGCATTTCGCCCTGATCACCACCGATCGCGCTCTCGGCCCATACGGGATTCTCGATTGCGGCGGCTACGTCACGACCTTCCTGCTCGCCGCGAAATCGCTCGAACTGGGCGCGATCCCGCAAGCCGCGGTCGCTGCCCAAAGCCCCTGGCTGCGGGACCATCTCGGACTGCCCGATGACCGCTCGGTCGTCTGCGGTATTTCGTTCGGATATGCTGACCCGGCCCATCCGGCCAACGGGTTCCGCACCGAGCGTGCCGCCTTGGAGGACGCCGTGCAATGGCTCGAATGAGCCCAACGAAGGAGAGGATGTCCGGTGGGAGGTTTGTATTTCGAGCAATTCGAGGAGGGCCAGGTGTTCGAGCATCCGTGGACTCGCACGGTGACGGAGACCGACAACGTCCTGTTCTCCTCCATGACCATGAACCCGGCCAAGCTGCACATCGACGCCGCCTACAGTGCGACGACTGAGTTCGGCCAACCCATCGTCAATAGCTTGTTCACCCTCGGCCTGATGATCGGAATGACCGTCAACGACACGACGTATGGCACCACGGTCGCCAATCTGGGCATGGAGGAGGTGCGCTTCCCCAAGCCGGTGTTCCACGGCGACACGTTGCGCGTGCGCAGCGAGGTGGTGAGTAAGCGGGCCAGCAAATCACGACCGGGCCAAGGAATCGTCGAATTCCGGCACGAGGCGATCAATCAGCGCGACGAAGTGGTGGCGAGTTGCCGCCGTTCCGCCCTGATGCTCGGCCAGGGCTAGCCGCCATGGCGGCCCCAAGCCTCGGCGCCTCCCTCAGCCGGGAAATCTGCTTCGATGCCGCAGCGATCCGCGCAACCGCACTGCAGGTCGGCGACAAGAACCCGTTACACCACTCCGACGATTTCGCCGCGGGCAGCCGCTTCGGCGAGTTGATCGCCAGCGGCGCCTACACGTCGGGCCTGCTCGCGGGATTGCTGAGCGAGGGGTTCGGCGACGAGCCCGCCGACGGTAAGGGCCATGTCGGTGTCGACTACAAAGTCCGCTTTATCGCGCCAGTAAGGGTCGACCGGCTGATGCGCTTCGAATGGACGGTCGCCAGCCTCGAGCCGCGCCGGTCGGGAACGCTCGCCCGCTTGGAAGGCCGTATCGTCGATACGACGATCGGCACCGTGGCCGTCTCGGCAGAGATGACCCTGCTCTATTTCGCCTGAGATCATCGAGGCGACTGCACTCGGCCCGGTGACGGATCAACCAGGGCCGCCGCCGTAAGTCGTCGCATAGCCCGTGACGACACCTCCAATCACGTCTCCGGACGATGAATACGCAAAGCCTTGCCCGGAGTAATCGGCTTTCAAAGCGCCGAGACGATCTCGACCTGACTAGACGAAGCGATGATCACGGTCCCGTAGTAGACCTTCGAGTTCCGCATATCGAACGGCAATGCTGTTCCGACGCGAATGACGGCCATCGTGCAACTCCCTCCCATGATGCCGCAAACCGTCGGCCTTCGACGCTGATCTAGAATTCGATGCACCTGTAAGCCAATCCATTGCTGGCCTGGCCGTCGGCGAACAGCATACGCGAAGTATCCGGCAGCGGCCTCGACACACTTCCTCAGCGCGCCCCTACGGCGAGTCGATCAGCATCCCGTCGAAGGCGGGCTCGATGCCGGCCGGAAGGCGCTTCTGGAGCCAGGACCAGTCGATGTCGTAGCCCATGTGGGTGAGGATCATGCGGCGCGGTTTGACCTGCTCGAACCAGGCAATGACTTGGTCGACATTGGCGTGAGTCTTGTGACGTGCGCGCTGGAAGCAGTCGACGATCCACGTGTCGACGCCTTCCAGGATCGCGAAGGCGCGCTCGTCGAGCGTCACGACGTCGGTCGAGTAGCCGAAGCCCCCGACCCGAAAGCCGATGGTCGAGAGGAAGCCGTGATCCTGTTCGAAGGTTTGCAGCCGGAGGCCGCAGGTTTCGACGACGTCCCCGAACGCGATCGTGCGGCGGGACAGAACCGGGCGGAAGAAATGGGGCTGGGTCGTCCACTCGCCGAACGCGTAGTCGAAGCGGCGATCGAGTTCGGCCATGGTCCGGGCTTCGGCAAACGCCTCGATCGGGCGCTTGACGATGCGGTTGAGGATCCGGATGTCGTCGATCCCGAGGACATGGTCGGCGTGGGCGTGGGTGAACAGGATCGCGTCGACGCGGGGCACGGCGCAGGCGATCAGTTGCGCGCGCATGTCCGGCGAGCTGTCGACCAGCAGGCGCTCGCTCCCCTCGCCCTGTAGAACGATGCTCGAGCGCGTGCGGCGGTTGCGCGACTCGGTCTTGTCGCAGGCGCCCCAATCGCCGGTCCCGTCCGGCCCGCCGATCTGCGGCACGCCGGCCGAGCCGCCGCAACCGAGCACCGTCACCCGCAGCATCGTCAAGCCGTCCGCGAGAAGAGGCGGCGGAAGTTTGCGGTGGTGAGTGCGCCGAGCGCCTCGATCGATAGGCCGCGGACCTCCGCCAGGGTGCGGGCGGTGTTGACGACGAACGCCGGCTCGTTGCGCTTGCCGCGATGGGGAACGGGGGCGAGGTAGGGCGCGTCCGTCTCGACCAGCAGGCGGTCTTCGGGGATGTCGGCCGCGATCGCCCGCAACTCGGTCGATTTCGGGAAAGTCAGCATGCCGGAGAAGCTCACGAAGCCGCCGAGCGCCAGGGCGGCCTCGGCGAGCGCACGGCCGGAGCTGAAGCAATGCAGAAGGAATGTGAACGGTCCGCCGATCTCCCATTCGTCCTGGAGGATGTGCGCGATGTCGCCGTCGGCGTCGCGCGCGTGGATCACGAGCGGCAGCCCGGTCGCGCGGGCCGCGCGGATGTGGCGGCGGAAGGACTCCGCCTGCTGATCGCGGGGCGCCCGCTTGTAGAAGTAGTCCAGACCAGATTCTCCGATGCCGACGACCTTCGGGTTTCGCGCCAGCGCGACCAGCGCGTCCGTTTCCGCAAGCGGGTCCTCGCCGACACTGTTGGGATGGACGCCGACGGTGCACCAGACCCGGTCACGACCCCGGACCAGCTCGATCAACTGGCGGGATTGCCCCATGCGTGTGCCGATGGTCACGAGTTCCGAGACGCCATCAGTAGCGGCGCGGGCGACGATGTCGTCGCGCTCCGCGGCCTCGAACATGTCGAGGTGGCAATGCGAGTCGATCAGCATGCCCGCTACGCCTCCGCCTCGACGAAGCGCGGGAACACGCCCTGCGGCGGCGGCAGGGCGATGCCGGCGGGCAGGGCCGTCTCGAGCGAGGCGAGGTCGCGCGCGTCTTGTGGGATGCCGAGCTGGTCGAGCATCCGGGCCATGCTGCCGGGCATGAACGGGGTCAGCACGGTCGCGATCACCCGCAGCGTGTCGACCAGGACCCGGAGCACCGCTGCCATACGGGCCGGGTCGGTCTTGCGCAGCGCCCAGGGTGCCTGCTGGTCGACATAGGCGTTGGCGGCTCGGATCACCTTCCAGACCTCTTCCAGCGCGTCGCCGAGCGCGAGGCGCTCCATCAGAGGCCGCAGCGTTACCGGCAGCGCGTGGGCCATCGCGAGCAGAGGGGCGTCTGCAGCGGCCGGCTCGGGCGGCGGGAGGGCGCCGCCGAGGTTCTTGGCGATCTGCGACAGGGTGCGCTGGGCGAGATTGCCGAGGTCGTTTGCCAGCTCGACATTGAGGCGGCGGATCAACGCGGCGTCGCTGAAATCACCATCGTTGCCGAACGGGATCTCGCGCAGCACGAAGAAGCGGACGGCGTCGAGCCCGTAGGTTTCGACGAGCGCGATCCCGTCGATCGCGTTGCCGAGCGACTTGCTCATCTTCTCGCCGCGGGCGGTCCACCAGCCATGCGCCACGATCCGCTTGGGGGCCG
>JAVVHH010000170.1:0-7645 GCA_032249615.1 Acetobacteraceae bacterium | reverse complement strand
ATTGCGTGTCGTGAGTGATTTTTTCGACGAGTTCGCGAGCGACGGGTCGGTTACGACGGGGCTGACCCTCTCGGGCCCGGCTATTCAGCCCGGGATCTTTGGTAGCGGGCTGACGCAGGTTCTATATCTGACGGAACCCGGCGACACCGCCGACATGTCGATGAACGACATTCACCAGGGGCAGATTGGCGACTGCTTCTTGCTTGGCTCGATCGGCGAATTGGCGGCGCTTCACCCCGACTTGATCCGCAGAATGATCGGCATCAACACGGACGGGACGGAGACCGTCACGCTCTATCTCGGCCAGAACGGATCGCTCGCCAGCCTTGGAACGAGCAGCTATCTCGTGACGAGCACGATCGTCACGAACGACTTCCCCGGCGATGCGGTCAACAACGGCAGCACGCAAGACGTCGTCGGCTCCTTGAAGGAGATCTGGGTGCAGGTGATCGAGAAAGCGGTCGCGCAACTCGCGGGCGGCTATGCCGGCATTGCCAATGGTGGCAACCCGGCGCTCGCGATGCAGGAGCTGACCGGCCATGCTGCCGCGATCTACTCGCCGAGCAGCATGACGGCCGACATTTTGCAGCAGCTCAGCAGCGCCGGGGCCCTGGTCACGTTCGACACGAAGTCCTCCGGTCTCGGCTACAATCTGATCGGAAACCACTGCTACATGTTCAAGAGCGTGGTCAATACGGCCGACGGCCCGGCAGTGGTTCTGGCCAATCCGTGGGGCATGGATCAGCCCGACCTGGTGCCGCTGTCTCAGCTCGCCGCCAACTTCGTCGAAGTGGATATCTGTCAGCTGCCCGCATCGCGGGTCACACCACCCTCTCAGACGGCCCAAGTCCTTCCCGATGGCAAGCTTGGCGTCTACCGCTTCTTCGACACTATCCATGGAACGCAGTTCCTGACCGGGAGCGTCAACGAGGCGAACAGCGCCATCGCGAACCGGCCCGACCTGACGTACGAGGGCATCGGTCTCGCGGGCATCGCGGCTGGCGCCAACGATCCCAATGCCGTGCCGGTGTATCGCTTCTTCGACACCCGCAACGGCACTCACTTCTTTACCGCCAACCACGCCGAAGAGGCGTCGCTGGCGGCAACCCGGTCCGACCTGGTGCTCGAGTCCACGAGTTTCTATGAACACGCGACACAGCAAGCGGGCGATACGGCGGTTTACCGGTTCTTCAACTCGAATGATGGGACACATTTCTTTACGCAGAGCAGCAGCGAACGCGCGAGCATCGCGGCGACCCGGCCGGACATGGCTTTCGAAGGGGTCGCCTTCTATGCGCCGACGCCCAGTTGAATTAGAGGCCGACGAGCGTCAAACCTTTGGGGCGTAGAAGGCAACGCCTTCGAACGTCATATCTGGGCGGGCTGAGAGGAGGGAGGCGCGCTCTCCGGAGTCGGCTGTGAAGAAATGCGCGCCCGAACTGTTGTCGAAGAAGCGGTAGACGGGGGTATCGCCGGCCTGTGCCGTTGCGTGTTCGAACATCGTGCTGCTGGCCTCGAAGACCAGATCGGTCCGGGTTGCCAGCAGAGCGTTCCGCTCGGCCGCGCTGGCGGTCAGGAAATGCGTTCCGTTGTTCACGTCGAAGAAGCGGTAAACGGCGGTGGTGTTGGGATCTGGCTCATTCGACGCGAGGGCGTGCAGGCCCACGCCCTCGAAATGCAGATCTGGGCGGCTGGCGATGATGGCGTCTCGCTCGGCGCGATCCTGGGTGAGCAGTTGCGTGCCGTTTGCAGCGTCGAAAAACCGATAGACGGCGACGCTGCTCGAACTGCCCGTGCTGGCTGCTGTGAGCGATAGCGTGGCGTGGCCTGCCCCGTCATCGCCGAGCTGGAACACGGTGCCGGCTTGAGGAACGCTGAACTGGAGCGTTGCAGCGACGGCATTGCCGCTCATCAGTGTGACGGCCGCGTTCCCCTCCGCCAATCGGTTGCAATAGGCGTCCGTGATCGACACGCTATCGAACACCAGCTTGTCGCCGCTGCTGAAGCCGGCGATGACGGCCGCAAACCGCGCCGGGTCGGCGAGATGCAACGTGTTGGCGCCGGGGCCGAACTGGACTGTCTCGCCGTTGCCGACGCTCCCTCCGAGTTCGACCACCGCCGCGTTCGCGAGCGAGACGAGACCGGTGCCGCCCATACTCGTGTCCAGGCGCACGAGCGCACCCGGCACGCCGTCGCCCGTGATGGCGATCAGCCCATCGTTAATGAACTGGCCCGCGCCAGAGAACTGGGCGGCGTGCGCGCCGATGGTGATCGTGCCCTCGTTGAGCAGCGTTGCGCCCCTCGCAAGCGACACGGCGGCCGGGCTGCCGTCGAAGGACAGCTTGCCGTCGAGCTCGACGTGGCCGGCGATCGCCAGGCGCGGCATGGTTCCGGCGGCTGCATTATCGTTGTGCACGGTGATGGCACTGTTCGGCCCGACGGTACTGTTGACCAAAACGAGCGAAGCCGAGTTTACGCCGGCGGCGGGCTCTCTCAAATCGAGAGACGGACCGTTGAGAAATCGCGAGTCGAGCATCAGTGTTCCGTAATCGACGCTGACGTGGTCGTTGCTCGCGGAAGAGGCCGTCGTGAACGCGACCGTCTTTACCGTGGCGTGGATGGCAGAGGCGAGCGCGCCGTCTGCGGCCAGCACCATGATGGACAAATCATCGGACCCGGCGGCCTCGGCCACGTAGCTGAGCGTGCTCAGCTTGGCGTTCACCTGGGCCGCGGTTCCGCTGATCCAAAGCAAATTGGACCCGTTGCCGCGAACGTTGGCGCCGGACCAGCTATCCGCCGTGAGGATGCCGAGCCTTGTCGCGACGACGGCGACGACCGGCCCCGGCACGTTCTCAGGGATTGCGACATCGCTCAGTGGGGTCGTGGTGCCGAGCAATGCGGTGTAGCTCGTCGCCCCGGTTGGTTGGGTGCCGCTTGCAGGAACCATCATCTCTCGCCCGATCGTCGACAAAATGAGATTATCCTATCGTTATTTAAACGTCAATTCATTTCGCGCTTAGGTTGTATTGGGTCTCAAACGGGCGAAGTCGGGCGGGAGTTCGACGGCCGCCCACGATTTGTTGACGGAACAGTCACCGTTAGACCGGTGCATCGCGCCCAGAGCGTCGGTAGACCTCGCTCACGGAATGCTTTCGGGCCAGCAATGTCGAGGAGATAGAGTGCCGTCCCAACCCCGCCGCGTTCTGCTCGTCGATGACAACGACGACGTTCGCGAGACATCCGCCGACATGCTCAAGGAACTCGGATACTGTGTTCTTCAGGCTGCGAACGGCTTCGAGGCGTTGGACAAGCTGGCCAAACACCCCGAGCTCGAAGTCATGGTGACGGATGTGCGGATGCCCGGAATGTCCGGGTTCGAGCTCTGCGACCTCGCCAGCGCCCGTTATCGCACACTGAAGATGGTGATGATGTCCGGCTACTTCGCGCCGCAAGCCACGACCCGGCGGCTCATCCGCAAGCCGTTTCGGACCGTCGAGCTGGACATTGCAATACAAGAGGTCTTGGCCGAATAGCGACATACAAGGGGCTTTTCGGGGCTGATGTGCAAGCACCGCGTGCTCGCACCGCGCCGAGGCTTCTGATGGTTGCGACGGGAGGGATCATGGATCAAGCGGTCAAGCCACAGAGCGATAGTGCCATTCGCGATGAGGTGGCCAAGCTCTGCGCCCGGTTCCCAGGCGAGTATTGGCGCGAGTTGGATGCGCGGCGCGGCTACCCGACCGAGTTCGTGGCGGCATTGACCGAGGCCGGGTATCTGGCCGCGCTGATCCCCGAGCAATTTGGCGGGGCCGGGTTGAGCTTGCGGGAAGCGGGCGAGATCCTCGAGACCATCCACGCCGAGGGCTGCAACGGCGCCGCATGCCACGCGCAGATGTACATGATGGGGACGGTGCTGCGGCACGGGTCTGACGCGCAGAAGGAGACTTACTTGCCGCAGATCGCGAGCGGTGCGCTCCGTCTGCAGGCTTTCGGCGTGACCGAGCCGACCAGCGGCACTGACACGACCAGCCTTCGCACCACGGCCCGGCGAGACGGCGACGACTACGTCGTCGATGGCCAGAAGATTTGGACGAGCCGCGCCGAGCATTCCGATCTGATGCTGTTGCTGGCGCGAACGACACCCCGCGACCAGGTCAAGAAGCGCACCGATGGTCTGTCCGTCTTCCTCGTCGACATGCGCGCGGTCCGCGGCAATGGACTGACGATCCGGCCGATCCGGACAATGATGAACCACAATTCTTGCGAGGTGTTCTTCGACTCCATGCGCATCCCGGCCGACAGCCTCATCGGGGAGGAGGGCAGGGGCTTTCGATACATCCTGGACGGAATGAACGCCGAACGGCTGCTGATCGCGTCCGAATGTATCGGCGATGCCAAGTGGTTCACCAACAAATCGGTCGCTTATGCGCGGGACCGTTCGGTGTTCGGCCGCCCGATCGGGCAAAACCAGGGCGTGCAGTTTCCGATCGCGCGGGCTTACGCCCAGATGCGCGCGGCCGAGTTGATGGTGCATGACGGATGCGAGCGGTTCGCCGCGGGCCTGCCCTGCGGCGAGCAAGCGAATATGGCCAAGCTGTTGGCGGCCGATGCGAGTTGGGCCGCGGCCGAAGCCTGTGTGCAGACGCATGGCGGCTTCGGTTTCGCGGAGGAATACGACGTCGAGCGGAAGTTTCGCGAGACCCGGCTCTACCAGGTCGCCCCCATCAGCACGAACCTGGTGCTCTCCTTCGTCGCTGAGCATGTTTTGGGTCTGCCGAGGAGTTACTAGGTGCGCCGACCCTTGGAAGGCCTGCTCGTGCTGTCGCTCGAGCAGGCGGTCGCTGCGCCGTACTGCAGCGGCCGGCTCGCGGATGCGGGCGCGCGGGTGATCAAGGTCGAGCGGCCCGAAGGGGATTTCGCGCGCAAATACGACCGGGCCGTCGGCGATCTTTCAAGCTACTTCGTTTGGCTCAATCGAGGGAAGCAGAGCCTGGTCGCCGACATCAAGGCACCCGACGATGCGGCGCTGCTGCATCGCATCCTCGCTCGCGCCGACGTCTTCATCCAGAACCTGGCCCCCGGCGCCGCTGACCGCGCGGGATTCGGCTCGGCCGCGCTTCGCGACGCCCACCCCCGGCTGATCACGATGGACATTTCAGGCTATGGCGACACGCCAGCCTACCAGTCCATGAAGGCGTACGACCTGCTCGTCCAAGCCGAGACGGGGCTGGCGTCGATCACCGGGCATCCGGCCGGTCCGGGCCGGGTCGGTGTTTCGATCGTTGATGTCGGGTGCGGCATGTCGGCCCATGCGGCGATCCTGGAAGCGCTCATCGAGCGCGGGATCACCGGAATGGGCAAGCAACTCAGCACTAGCTTGTTTGCGGCGACCGCTGATTGGATGACGGTGCCGCTACTCTACACCGAAGGGACCGGTTCCCCACCCGTTCGGCTGGGGCTCGCTCATCCGAGTGTTTGTCCATACGGCGCTTTCGCGCTTTCCGACGGCAGTCTGGTGCTCATCTCCATTCAGAATGAGCGCGAGTGGGCGCAGTTCTGTACCGTTTTTCTTGGCGAGCCGGATCTGCCGACGAAGGCGGGGTTTGAGACCAACGTCGCCCGGGTCAAGAACCGCGACGGGGTCGAGGCGAAGTTGAGCGCGATCTTCGTGACGTTGGATCGGGAAACGGTGCGAACACGTCTTCTTGCGGCCAATACCGCGTTCGGTTTCGTCAACGACGTTCCGGCGCTCGCCGGCCATCCCGCGCTTCGCCGCATTATGATCGAGACGCCGAGCGGGCCAGCTCACATCGTCTGCCCACCCGTCACCGCCGCGGGCGAAGACGTATCGTTAGGGCCGGTGCCCTCGATCGGGGAGCATACCCAACCGATCAGAGCCGATTTCGCGTAGCTCGTCCGTTAGCCGCGCCGGAACGGCATCGTGGTCACGAGCCGGGTCGGCGCCGCGCGATAGGCGGCCAAACCTCGACCGGTGCCGGCAGAGAAGCTGGGCGGGTTTACTGTTGGCGTCCCTGAAATGGGTGAGCTCACCGTCGGCATGACGTGGGCGGTCATGCTGCCGGGGAGGCCCAAGCCGCCGGGGACGGGAGGTGTCGGCGCCTTTGGCGCCGTGAACGCGCTGGCCGGCGGCGTGAGGTTTGCCATGTTCGTGGCCGAGCGCACGGCAAAGAAGGGAACGGGCTCGCCCAGCCCCGGCCGTGCCCAGACCGTCAAGACCTTGCGTGCGTAGTCGGCGCCGATGTCTGGCGTCAGGGAGTGGTAGCCCGCAGCCGCTCGGGGCCACGACCCGGTCTGCGCCAGCAACTTTAGCAGGAACTCCGCCGCGTAACGTGCATTCGCCACCGGGTCCAATGCCTGCTCGAGCGAGCTGAACGCGTCGCCGTGATGGAGCAGGTTGACCTGCATACAACCGACGTCGATCGATCGCGCGCCGCGGGCGCGATGGGCGTTGATGGCGGCGATGGCATCCTGTTTGGTGTCGAACACGTAGCCCACGCCCTCGACATTGAGGGTCCACGGCCAGGCCGTGACGCCGCCGCGTTCATCGGTTCGCCCACTTTCGACAACGCCGATCGCCTGCATCAAGCGGTCAGGAATGCCGAAAGCCCGTTCGGCTGACGTGATGGCCGAGCGACACAACGCGGACGGCGCGACCTCCGCACGGGCCTCCCGCGCGCAGACGAGCGTGCCCAGAGCAAGGATGAGGAGCCAAAAACGCATCCCCGCCACTCTGCAGCATCGAGATGAAGGTAAGATTAACCGGGAAGCGGGCTTCGCGCTTTTTCCGGATCGAGGAGGTCGGGCGCAGCGGCACAGATCCTCGTGGCGAACTCGGTCAGCTTCTGCCGAACTGCCGGGAAATCAACGGACTGAAGCAGGCGAGCCTCATCCATATAGAGACCGCGCGCGAGTTCGATTTGGATCGCATGAATCCTCTCGCGCGGACGGCCGTAATGCCGGGTCACATAGCCCCCCGCATAAGGGTCATTCCGGCGCACCCTGAAGCCGAGATCGGTGAGCATGACCTCCGCCGCCCGCATGACGCTCGGTGAGCAGGCCGTTCCGTGCGCGTCCCCGAGCACGATGTCCGGTGAGGGCCGACCGCCTGCCTGGGTCTGCGCCGGCATTGAGTGGCAGTCGATGAGCAAACAGGCGCCGAAAGACCGCCGTGTTTCATCCAGCAACTCGCGCAGCGCCGCGTGATAGGGTTGCCAGAACGTGCGGACCCGAAACTCGGCCTCACGGAAGGAGAGCTTGCGCCGATAGATGGTCTCGCCGGAGGCAACCACGCGGGCCAGCGTTCCGAGCCCGGCGCCCACGCGGGCGCTCGTCGTGTTTACCCAATCCGGTAGCGTGTCGAGGAACATGGCCGGGTCGAGCTCCCACTGCTCCCGGTTCGGGTCGCAATAGGCACGGGCGAATTGCGCGGCCACGAGCGGCGCGCCGGCGGCGATGGCGCCCTCGAACAGCTCGTCGACGAAGCAATCTTCGCTCCGCCGCAGCCCGGCGGCGTCCAGCCTCGCTGCTTCGAGGAAGGCGTGGGGATAGTTGCGGCCGGAATGGGGAGAGGCAAAAACGACCGGTGCGGTCTGTTTGGCGGGCCGCAGGATCCGATACGGAGCTC
>JAVVHH010000169.1:0-7658 GCA_032249615.1 Acetobacteraceae bacterium | reverse complement strand
AGATGATCAGGTCGATGTCACCCATGGCCTGGCCCGGCCGCCGGAAGCGCTCGCTGGGCTTCTCGAGATCGGCGGTATCGGGATCATTCGCCTGCCCTACACGGCCCCAGCTCGGCTGGTCCTCTCGATCGCGCTGGGTAGGCCGGACCGGCTGCCCCAACCAGCACGCGACCAATTCGGCCTGCCGCTCATCATCATAGATCCTGCCATGACCTCCGCCGCCCAGCGCATCGAATTTGCGCTCGATTGCATCCTCGGCCGCAAAACCCAGATGGTGGGCGCCTTGGTGGCATGCTGAAGCGGCTTGTCGTCGTCACCGGGCTGTCAGGCGCCGGCAAAGCCTCCATCCTGCGGGCACTCGAGGACATCGGCTACAACGCCGTCGACAACCCCCCGCTCACCCTGCTCGACGCACTGATCTCACGCGCCGATCAGCCCACGGCGGTTGGCCTGGATTGCCGCAGCCGCGGCTTCGACGCAGACGCCGTCCTGACGACCATCGCGCGCTTGCGTGCCGCACCAGACGCCCGGGTCGATCTGGTCTACGCATGGGCCGACGAGGCC
Source organism: Acetobacteraceae bacterium (assembly GCA_032249615.1). GTDB lineage: Bacteria > Pseudomonadota > Alphaproteobacteria > Acetobacterales > Acetobacteraceae > JAVVHH01. Next base: position 7,094 of record JAVVHH010000169.1, on the reverse strand, counting down.
GTTTTGTTGCGCCGCTTCACCGAGACACGCCGCCGCCACCCTTTGGCGCCCCAAGGCCGGGTCGTCGATGGGATCAACGAAGAGCGCGCGGCCACGGCCCCGCTCCGGCTCGAGGCCGATTTGGTCATCGATACGTCGGAGTTGCCCTTGGCGCAGCTCCGTCAGCGGGTCGAGCAACGGTTCCGTCCCGGGCTGGACGGCGAAGGCGCGCGCCGGGCTTTGACCCTCTCGATCGTTTCATTCGCCTTTCCCGCTGGCCTGCCCCGCGAGTCCGACATGGTCTTCGACGCGCGTTTCCTTCGAAATCCGCACTACGATCCCATATTACGCCAAAGGACAGGGCTCGACGCCGATGTCGGCGCTTATGTAGAAGCCGACCCCGACTTCGAGCGCTTCTTCTCTGGAATTAAGGCGCTGCTGACGCTTGTCATCCCGAGATTTGTCCAAGAAAGTAAAAAGTATGGCACAATCGCCGTCGGGTGTACTGGTGGACGCCATCGATCCGTCCATATCGCGGAGCGGCTTGCCAGAGAACTGAAAGCGGACAGCACGTTGGACTCTGAAATTTTGCAAGTGGCGGTGTCACACCGGGAACTGGAACGCGCGGCAGCGTCCCAACCAGATCCCGCGCTCCATCAGCAGGCGGAAGAAGGTTCTGCAATTTAACCATGATTGGTCTCGTCCTGGTCACCCATGGCCACCTCGCCGACGAGTTGCGTTCGGCGATGGAGCATGTCGTCGGCAAACAGCGGAATGTCGAAACAGTCTGCATCGGCCCGGATGACGACACGGAGAACCGCCGGGGCGAGATCCGCAACCTGATCGACCGGGTCGATACCGGCGACGGCGTTGTCATCCTCACCGACATGTTCGGGGGCACGCCGAGCAACCTGGCCATCTCCATGATGACCCGGGACGGCGTCGAGGTGCTTTCCGGCGTCAACCTGCCGATGCTGGTCAAGCTCGCCAAGGTCCGCTCCGTACAGACGCTCACGGAATGCGTCGAATGCGCGCAGGCGGCCGGCCGGAAATACATCGCCGCGGCCTCGCACGTCTTGCCGTCCTGCACGAAAGCCGCCTGCGGATGAGCGACCCGGCGTCTAGCGCGACCGCGCTGACCCGTGAGGTAACCATCGTAAACCGCCGCGGCCTGCATGCCCGGGCCGCCGCCAAATTCGTCACCCTGGCTGAACGGTTCGGGGCCTCGATCGAAGTGGTGCGCGACGGTCAGAGCGTGTCGGCCCGCTCCATCATGGGATTGATGATGCTGGGCGCCGGCCGCGGCGCGGCGATCGAGCTCCAAGCCGATGGCTGGGACGCTAAAGAGGCGCTGGAAGCCCTGGTCGCGCTCGTCGAAGCTGGCTTTCATGAGCAAGACTGAGGAGAGTGGCGAGGAGCTAAGCCCGGGATGCGGCTATGCTCTTCGGTGAGCGCCACCTGATCGGCCTTCCTGCGTGCGCCGGGGTGGCGATCGGTCCGGTGTTCCGCGCCGTCGAACCCCAACCGCAGATCACGCGCAACAAGATCCATGCGGAAGACGTGGCCGCCGAGGTCGCCCGCTTCGACGCTGCGATCCTTCAGTCTCGCCGGCAATTGCTGAAGCTTAAGGGGCGCCTTTCGGTCCTGCCGGAGGAGAGCCAGGGCGAAATTGCCCCTCTGCTCGACGCCTATTTGCAGATGCTGGGCCCCTCCCGCCTGGTGCGGGGCGTCCGCCATCGCGTCCAAGATCGCCTGGTCTCCGCGGAAACCGCCGTCATGGAGGAGGCGAACGCGGTGGCCGCCGCTTTGCTGGCCCTTGGCCGGCCCACCGACCTGAGTAGCCCCGGCCCGCAACGCCAAGCCGATGAGGTGCGCGAGATCGGCCGCCGTCTCGTGCGGAATCTCACCCGAGCCCCCTTCCGCAGCTACTCGGCCGCCCCCCAAGGCTCGATCCTCGTTGCCGAAGCGCTCCGCCCATCCGACGCGGCGCTGGTCGACCCGTCACGTATCGCCGGCGTCGCGACCGAGGAGGGCGGCACCGACGGTCACACGGCCATCATCCTCCGCGCGCTGGGAATTCCCTCTGTCCTCGGTGCGCCCGGCCTCGTCCAAGCCGCCGCGCCCGACACCACCATCCTCGTCGACGGCGCGACGGGCGTGGTCATTATCCGCCCGACCTCCGCCAGCCTCGCCGCAGCCCGGCGCGCCGTCGCCGCTTTCGCGCGTGAACGCCAACAGCTCAGCCGCATGCGCCGGCTTCCGGCCGTTACCCTCGACGGTCAAGACGCCGATCTGCAAGCAAATCTCGAGCTACCGATCGAACTGGCTCTCGTCGCCCAATCCGGCGCCAACGGCATCGGTCTGTTGCGCACCGAGTTCCTGTTCATGAACCGCGAGACCGTGCCCACGGTCGACGAGCAGGAGGCCACCTACCGGAACGTCATCGAGACAATGGACGGAGATCCCGTCACCATCCGCGTGCTCGATTGGGGCGGCGAGAAGGAGATCGAGGCCCTCGTGGCCGCGGGTCTCGTCCCGGAACTGCCCGACGCCAACCCGGCGCTGGGACTCCGTGGCGTTCGCCTCCTGCTGCGACGCCCCGAACTCTTCGAGACGCAACTGACCGCAATCTTGCGGGCCGCAAAAGCCGGCCCGACCCGTGTCCTGCTCCCCATGGTGACCAACGTTGCCGAATTCAGTGCCGCGCGGGAGGTCTATCGCCGTGTTGCCGCGAGGATGCGCGACGAGGGGGAGCGCTTATCCGACCCGCTTCCGCCGCTCGGTTCCATGATCGAGACGCCGGGCGCCGCCCTGCTCTCGGACGCGCTCGCCGGCGAAGCCGAGTTCTTCGCGATCGGCACCAACGACCTGTGCATGTATACCCTCGCCGTCGACCGTGGCGAACTCGACGTGGCGCATCTCTACGACCCGCTGCACCCGGCCGTCCTCCGCCTGATCCAGATGACCGCCGAAGCCGCGCAACGTCGGCAGATCCCGGTGTCTGTCTGCGGAGAGATGGCCGCCAACCCGAGCTTTACGCCGCTTTTGCTGGGCCTCGGGGTCCGCAGCTTCTCCACCAACGCCTCCGCCGTGCCCCGCGTCAAGCAGGCCGTCCGCAGCACGACGCTGGACGATTGTCAGCGCCTGACCTGGCAGGTCATGAAGCAATCCGACCCGGCGCGCACGCGAGAATTGCTCGAGCAATTCGGACGCTGAACGGCGGGCTTCAATGAACCGCGTTCGAGTCAGACCCTTGGAGACCAACCATGCTTAAATTCTACTATAGCCTCGCGCCGAACCCCATGAAGGTCGCCCTCTTTCTCGAAGAGGCTGGGTTGGACTTCGAGGCCATTCCCGTCGATACCCGCAAAGGCGACCAGTTCGCGCCTGATTTCGCGGCCCTCAATCCCAACAACAAGGTCCCCGTCATCGTCGACGGCGACGTGACCGTGTTCGACAGCAACGCGATCCTTCTCTATTTGGCCGAGAAAACCGGCACCTTCCTCCCGGAACCGACACCGGTGCTCCGGGGCGAGTTGCTGTCATGGCTGCTGTTCGTGGCCAGCGGCGTAGGCCCCTATGCCGGCCAGTGCGTCCATTTCCGGCACTTTGCGCCGGAGCCGAAGGACTACCCCGTGCAACGATACCTTTTCGAAGCCAAGCGGCACTTCGGCATCCTGAACACCCGCCTCGCCGACCGCGAGTTCATGGTGGGAACGGCTTACGGCATCGTGGACATGGCGCTGTGGGGCTGGGTCCGCATGGTCCCATTCGTCCTCGGCGAGGACGCCTGGGCCGAGTTGCCCCATCTGAAGCGTCACTTCGACCGGGTCAGCGCGCGCCCCGCCGCTCAGCGCGCGATCGCGATCAAAGACCGGCACGCCTTCAAGTCCGAGATGGACGATGACGCACGCCGGGTCATGTTCCGGCACATCCAAGCCGCCTGAGAACCTACGACGCGGTCGGCGCGTCCGTCTGAACGTCGCCGGCATCCCGCCGCAGCCGTTGAAAGCTGCGGCGGCTGAACGGCAGCATGGCCACGTAGATGAGACCCGCACCCGCTAGCGCCGCCCATGGATCGGCGACCAGCACCGCGGCAAACGCGCCGACCCCCAGGAACAGCGGCAGAGCATGCTCGCTTCTGATCTTGAAGTTCTTGAAGCTCCAGACCGGCAAGGTGGAGACCAGCAGCAAGGCGGTCCCGATGAGGACCACGGCGCAGAAGATCGGGTGGCGCGGAAGGGTCTCCACCCAATGGATACGCAATGACTGCCCTTCCAGCCCCAGGAACAAAGGAAACAGCGCGAGCCCGGCGCCGGCCGGAGCGGGCACGCCGGTGAAGAAATTGTAGGCATAGGCGTGGGCGAGCGGCCGGGGTGCATCCAGGGCCGCGTTGAACCGGGCCAGCCGCAGCGCCATGCAAACGGCAAAGATGAGGCAGGGGATGAACCCGAAACCGCCCGCCGTGCGAAGCGACCAGATGTACAGGATGAACGCGGGCGCGATCCCAAAGCAGCAGAAATCGGCCAGGCTGTCGAACTCGGCGCCGAAGCGTGAGGTCGCCTTCAACAAGCGCGCGAGCCGCCCGTCGAGCCCGTCGATGCAAGCCGCCACCAGCAGCGCGACGGCCGCGCTGCCGAAGCGCGCTTCGAGCGCGTACCGCATGCTCGTGAGACCGGCGCACAGCCCAAGCAGGGTCATGATGTTCGGGATCATGCGGTTGAACGATAGGCCGTTGAAACGAGGCCGTCCGCGCGGTCGAAGCCGGGACCGCAGCGCCGTCACGCCGGGTCGTCGTGAGCCGTCGCTCATCAGACGTCCGTTTCGGCGATCACGGTCTCGCCCCCGATCATATACTGCCCGGGTGAGACCAACGGCCTGACCCCTTCGGGAAGGTAGAGATCCGTTCGGCTCCCGAACCGGATGAGGCCGAACCGGCTTCCCGCGGTCACCGCATCCCCTTCCCGGACCGAGCAGATGATCCGCCGTGCGATCAGCCCGGCGATCTGAACCACGGCCATGTGGTCACCATTGGCAAGCCGGATGGCGATCGCGTTCCGCTCATTGCTGTCGCTGGCCTTGTCGAGACTGGCGCTCACGAACGCCCCGGGGCGGTAGGCGACCCTGGACACCACGCCGTCGAATGGGACCCGGTTGATGTGCACGTCCAGCACCGACAGGAAGATCGCGACGCGCCACCGCGACGCCGGGCCAAGCCCGAGTTCTTCGGGCGGTGTCGCCAACCCAACCAGCACGACGCGTCCGTCCGCCGGGGCCAAGACGGCGCCAGGGCGCGCGGGAGGCACGCGCTCGGGGTCGCGGAAGAAATACACGCAGAAAAGGGTCAGGGCGACGCCAAACCAGAAAAGCCAGCCGCTGACGAATAGGCCAGCCATAACGACGGCCAGGCCGATGCCAATGAACGGCCAGCCTGCCCGATGCGGGGGCGCCAACACCAGCCGCACATCATCAATCACTCGCATGGGCAACCTTTAGGAGCGTTCCTCCGACTGCGGTAGTGTCGGCCGCGTAAATGGTGAGGGTCGCCCGCGGCGAGAGGCTCCTAGTGATTGCGGCCGCGCCCTGTCTTCTTCTGCAGTTCGTCGATCTTCAACGAAGCTTCGGCTTTGTTGAGAGACGGGTCGAACGGCTCTCCGGCCTCCTCCGACAAGGTCTTGAGGTAGCTCGCTTGAGCGCCAGTCATCGTCTCATCCCCAGTCACCCAATCGCTGGGATCTTTCTCGGCATTGGACGGCAAACCCTCATGGGAGGGCGCTTTCGGGTCGTTGGAGTCTTGGTTGCTGCTCATGCCGGTAGAACGCAGGACCCGCCGCAGCGTTGCCGTTCACCGCTGGTAGGGAAGCGGAAGCAGCACGCGGATCGGAACCCGGCGGAGCCCCTCCTCTGTTGGCACGATGACCGTCGCCTCCCGATCGAAATCCAGCAGGTTCTCCCGGCACGCTCCGCACGGCGGCACGACGGCGATCTCTCGGAAGGTCTCGTCTGGCTTCGGGTGCCGGACGGCGACGGCACACTCGATGGTGCCATCCCCGTCCATCACGACCCGGCCCAAAGCCCCTGCCTCGGCACAAATCGACAGTCGCCCGACCGTCGCCCCGAGGTGCACCCCCGTCCAAACTCTGCCGTCGCGGCTTCGGAGCGCTGCGGCGACAGTATGCCAGAACGGGCGATAATGCCGAAGCAGCACAGCCTTGGCGGCCTCGATGAGTTCGTGGTCGGCGGGCCTCAGCGGCATCGCACCGGGAAGCACCGCCATCGGAACTTGATCGAGCACCCTGTCAGCCAGCCGCGTCGGAATCCTCGTCGCCTTCCGGCGCTGCCGTCATCGAATTTGCGACGACCCCCGATTGCTCACGCACCCGGCGCTCGATCGCCTCGGCCATGTCCTTGTGATCGCGCAGGAACTGCTTGGCATTCTCCCGCCCCTGACCTATCCGGGTGCTGTCGCAGCTGAACCAAGCGCCACTCTTCTCGACGACGTTGGCCTTGACGCCCAGATCGACCAACTCGCCGACTTTGCTGATCCCCTCCCCATACATGATGTCGAATTCCACCTGGCGGAAAGGCGGCGCCAACTTGTTCTTGACCACTTTGACTCGCGTCTGGTTACCGACAACCTCCTCGCGATCCTTGATCTGGCCGATCCGGCGAATTTCCAGGCGGATCGAGGCATAGAACTTGAGGGCATTGCCGCCCGTCGTCGTTTCCGGGTTCCCGAACATGACGCCGATCTTGAGCCGGATTTGGTTCAGGAAAATCAGCATCGTCCGGGATTTCGACACGCTCCCCGTCAACTTCCGGAGCGCCTGGCTCATCAGCCGGGCGTGGAGCCCGACATGGCTGTCGCCCATCTCCCCCTCGAGTTCGGCGCGCGGCACCAGCGCGGCCACGCTGTCGACCACGAGCACGTCGACCGCGCCCGACCTGACCAGCGTGTCGCAGATCTCGAGAGCCTGTTCACCCCCATCGGGCTGGCTAAGCAGAAGGTTGTCGACATCGACGCCCAGCTTCCGAGCATAAATAGGGTCGAGGGCGTGCTCTGCGTCGATGAAGGCGCAGACGCCGCCGCGACGTTGGGCTTCTGCGATCGCGTG
>JAVVHH010000168.1:0-7689 GCA_032249615.1 Acetobacteraceae bacterium | reverse complement strand
GCCAACGCGCCCAGCGCGGCCCTCATCTGTCGGCGGCTGGACGGCATTGCCCTAGCGATCGAATTTGCAGCGGCTCGTATCGTTACACTGGGCGTACGCGGCGTGGCCGATCGTCCCGACGATCGGTTCCGCCTTCTCAAGCGCAGCATGGTCGACGACCTGGTTGATGCTCACGGTGGTTCCATTGCTCAGCTGGGCCGAGACGTTTTCGGTTTGTCGGGCGCAACTTACCCAGCGTTCCATCATCCGCCTAGCGGGTCCGGCGCGATTTACACCCCTGGCTTGACGCACCGTCTGGTCGACGCCAACACGGCGGGATGGCCGAAGTAGAGCGCTTCTCCCTTGCAGCACCGGACGGCATCGCTTTGGCCAGCTACCGCTGGCTCGGTGACGCGCCACCCCGGGCCATCGTGCAGATCGCCCATGGACGCGGCGAACACGCGCTGCGCTACGGGAGGTTCGCCGCCGATTGCGTGCGAGCCGGGCTCGCCGTCTATGCGTCCGACCATCGCGGGCACGGTCAAACGGCAGCGCCGGGCGAGTTGGGCGATTTCGGGCCCGGCGGCTTCGCCGGGCTTGCCGCCGACATGGCGCTGCTGACGTATCGCGTGCGCCAGGAACATCCAGGCGTCCCGGTTATACTGATGGGCCACAGCATGGGCTCGTTCGCGGCGCAGCTCTACATACGCGATCACGTCGAGTTGCTGGCCGGATCGATACTGTCCGGGTCGGCGGCGCTGGACTTCCGCTACGCCGAATCGGCCGCGCCGGTGGACTACAACGCGTGTTTCCAACCGCAGCGCACGCCGTATGACTGGCTTAGCCGCGATGAGGCGGAGGTCGACGCCTATTTGGCCGATCCACTCTGCGGTTTCGCGCTGCACCCTGCCTCGCAAGCCAGCATGGTCGCCGCCGCGCCGCAGATGACCCTGGCGGGATCGCTAAACGAACTTCCGGTGCTGCTGCTGTCCGGCGATCATGACCCGGTAAACGCCAATCTGCGCTGGTTCCAGCCGCTGGTCGATCGCTACGTCGCGGCCGGCGCGATGGTCACCATCCAAGTCTACCCCGGCGGCCGGCATGAAATGTTGAACGAGATCAACCGTGACGAGGTTACGTCAGCGCTGATCGCATGGATCACAACCGTCGCCCCGAGATGAACGTGCCGAGAGGTCGAGCCAAGCGCGTCCGAACCTCTGGCGTTTGAACAGCTTCAGCTGATGACCAGGCCTTGATGAGCGACCGCAATACGTCCAGCCGAGGTTGGCGCGGCCGCGGATCTCGGCCACGTTGGGTCTCCCTCCAGCGTCGAGAACCGGATGACTTGGTCGATCGTCACTTACGACAAACAACACGGTGCTTTCGCCATCGCGGTCGCCACGAAGAACCTGGCCGTCGGCGCGGCCGTGCCGCATCTGCGGTCAGGTGTCGGCGCCGTCGCGACGCAGTCCATCTCCAACCGTTATCTCGGGCCCGTCGTGCTGGATGGCTTGGCCAGGGGGCTCTCGCCCGCCGACGCGATCACGTCGGCGATCTCGAGCGATGCCGGGCGCGGCCTCCGGCAGGTTCATGCGGTCGACCGACACGGCCGCACCGCGGTCTGGACGGGAGAGAATTGCGTGATGTGGTGCGGCAGCGTCGCCGACGGCCCGGTCAGCGTCGCCGGCAACATGCTAGCCAACGCAAGCGTCGTCTCGGAGACGCTCGCCGCGTTCGTCGCTGCCTCGGCACTGCCGTTGCCCGAACAGCTGGTCGCCGCGATGCTGGCCGGCGATGCCGCGGGCGGCGATCGACGGGGCCGGCAATCCGCAGCCATCGTCATGACCACCATTGAGGACTTCCCGGACCTCAGCCTGCGTGTCGACGACCACCCTACTCCGCTCCGGGAACTCGAGCGCGTGCTCGGCATCTGGCGCCGCGACCGGGCGCCGATGCTCGATAAGCTGCCGCGCAAGGCGGACCCGGCCGGGCAGATCGATCTGGACGCAATCGAAGCTCCCTGGATCGCGGCAGGACAGGATCTTCGCTTGAGACGTCCCGGATGACTCGGCGCGGCTTTCAAGGTGCCGTAGTGTCCGCGGCTCAACATCGTCTTCTACCCGCGTCGCGCATAGCCGCGCCTTGGCCGATGCGATCGCGGCGTCAACGGGTCGGGAGCCCAGGATGCTTTGACGAGACTTCCCAGTGACGGGGTCGCGTGCCGTGTTTGCGGTGTTTGGCTCGTAACGGGCAACCGCTTCTGCGAGGGCTGCGGAACGGCTCATGACCGGTTCTGCCGGGCATGCGGCAAGCAGGCGACGGGCGCGGCACTGTTCTGCGGCGGTTGCGGGGCGTCGATGGACGAGAGCGGCGAGGCCCAGCGCGAGCGGGGGAGACTGCTCCGGCATGCCGAGCGCAAGCACGTCACCATCCTGTTCGCCGACATCAAGGGATCGACGGAACTCATCCAGTCGCTCGATCCCGAGGAGGGAGCCGAGCTGCTGGAGCCAATCCTGGAGACGATGCAGGCGGCGGTGCGCGACAATGGCGGGACCGTGCTCGCCATCGAGGGCGACGGCGTGATGGCGATTTTCGGCGCCCCGCTGGCAGCCGAAGACCACGCATTGCGGGCGTGCCGGGCGGCGCAGCGCATCCTCGACAGCATCCGCGCGACCGGGGCCCAACAGATTCCGGTCCGGATCGGCATCGACACGGGTGAAATCGTGCTGCAGTCGGTGAGCGACGGTATCGCGTTCGAATACCGGGCGAGCGGCAAGCTGACCCACCTTGCACACAGGCTGCAGGAAGTTGCCGAAGCCGGGACCGCATTCCTCAGTCTGCCGACGCTGCGATTGGCAGGGCCCGGGGTTAAGGCGAATTGGCGGGGGCCGCTCCGGCTGAAGGGGTTCGACACGCCGGTCGAGGCATTCGTCCTGGAGGAGGTGCTCGACCTGACCTCGTGGGATCGACGCCGTACCGCCAGGTCGCTGACGCGTTTCGTGGGCCGGGTCGCCGAACGGCGGGTGCTGGACGAGGCAGCGCGCCGGGCCGCAGGGGGCGTCTGCTCAGTGGTCGCGATCAACGGCGATGCCGGGATGGGCAAGTCGCGGCTGGTGCATGATCTGCAGTCGCGCCTGGAGGCGGATGGCTGGCGGATCGCGTCAGTCGCCGGATCGTCGACGTCGTCGGAAAGGGCGTTCGGGGCGGCGTCCAACCTGGTGCGCTCGATGACCGGGGTGGCGCAGGACGACGCGCCGGGGATCGTGCAGGAAAGGCTGCGGGATACGCTGGACGGGTTGCGCGACTTGGACGCCGAGCAGGTCGCCGCGCTGGAAGTGCTGCTCGACCTTGCCGCCCAGACCACGGGGTGGGCAGAGACGGCGCCACAGCTGCGCAAGGAACGGCTCGTTACGGCGGTGCGGTCGCTGGTGATGTGCACTGCGTCCCGCTCGCCGACAGCCGTGCTGATCGAGGACATGCACTGGGTCGACCAAGAGAGCGCCGATCTATTCGGCGAGATCGTCGCCGAAGGCGGGAACACGTCGTTGCTGATGGTGGTGACGGGGCGGCCGGAGTGGGCGCCAGAGTGGACGCGGCACGCCCACGTGACGACGTTCCGGCTGTCGCCGCTGCCCGAAGCGGACGCACGCGAACTGCTGAGCGACGTGCTGGGCAAGAGCGCCGGCATTTCGGCGCTGGCGCACCGGGTGATCGACCACTCCGAGGGCGTTCCGCTGTTCCTGGAGGAGATGGCGCGGCACCTGATCGAGCGCGGCGTGATGGTGCCCGAACGCGGCAAGCTGCTGCTTAGGCCGCCCGTGGAAGACATCGAGATTCCGGACACGGTCCTGGCGATCCTGGAGGCGCGGATCAATCGGCTGCGGGCGGAGGAGCGGGCCCTGCTGCAACTCGCATCGGTGATCGGACGGAAGGTTCCGCTGCCAGTGCTCGCGGCAGTGGCCGGGCTGCCGGCGAAGACGCTGCAGCAGCTGCTGGCGACGCTCGAGCAGCTGCTGTTCCTGCAGCGCGAGTTGGGCGCCTCGACGACGTACGTGTTCACGCATGCGCTGACGCAGACAGCCGCGTATGGCGGGATCCTTGTGCGCCGGCGGCGGGAGCTGCATCGCCGGGTCTTAGCGGCGATCGAGCAGGTGTATCCGGACCGGCTCGGCGACGTCACCGAGGTGCTCGCGGGCCACGCGTTCAGCGGGGAGTCCTGGGAAAAGTCGGCGAGCTATTGCCTGTTGGCTGGAAAAGCGGCGAACGATTTCGGGGCGCACCGGGCGGCGATACCCTTCTTCGAACGAGCGCTGGCGTCGCTAGAGCGGCTACCGCAATCCGAGCAGGCGGCACGGCAGGGGATCGCCGTGCGGATGGGGCTGCGGGTCGCGCTGGCGTCAACGGCCGATCTGGGCCGGATCAGCCAATGCCTGGCGGAGGCAGACGAACTCGCCGATCGGATCGGTGATCAAAGGGAGATGATCAAGATCCGCAGCAGCAGTTGCACGGTGTTCACGGTGCTGGGTGACCTGCGTGAGGCGATCGCGGCGGGGGAATGGGCCTATACGGCGTCCGGCGTGTTGGGGGCGGACTCACTTCGGATGGGCGCCGCATTCGCGCTGGCACAGGCTCTGTTCCTGAGCGGAGAGTTACGGCGCGCGGAAGCGATCATCCTCGAGCACGCCGCGTTGTGGAGCGGGCCGCTCCGGCGCATGCGAACCGACACGACCGGCACGCTTTCGGTGCTGATCCTGACGACGCTGACGATCGTGCGAACACTCCTCGGCGATCGGGCCGGCGCAACCGAAGCGGCGCAGGACGCAACGGCGATCGCCGCCGAGACAGTGCTTGCGTATGATCTGAGCTATGCGCGGCTGGGAGAAGGGCTCGCCGCACTGGCCAACGATCGGCCGCAGCACGCCGCGTTCGCACTCGATGAAGCGCTGCGGTATTGCCGCAGCGCAAGACTCGAGATCCTGTTCCCGTCGGTAAGCCGGTTCCTCGGGCAATCCTACGTTGCGGTCGGACGCGCGGCCGAGGCGGTGCCGATCATGACCGAGGCGATGCTCATCGCGCGCTCACGCAAACTGCATCTATTCTATGCCTGGTGCGGCGTCACGCTCGGCGATGCACTGCTGCGGGCAGGCTCCGGCGATCAGGCGCGAGACGTCGCGCTGGAAACGGTGCAGCTGTCGCGAGAGCGGGGGCTGCTGCCGATCCTCGCTCAAGGACTACGCCTGCTGGGCGACGTGACCGTGGAGGTGGGCCCCGATCGGGCGGTCGCCGTCCCCTACTACGAGGAAGCTGCAGAGTTGGCAGGGCGGCTCGGCATGCGGCCCGATGTGCAGCGATGTCGTTTGGCACTAGACACGTTATGCCACCGAGACGAGAATAGCTCGATCGTTGCCCGGAGCTGAATTCGTCACGACGATCCAGAAGGAATCAGCATCTCCGGCAAGTTCTCATGGAACATCCAGGAAAGAGACAAAATGTCCGACCGGTCCCGCCGTCCCAGCATGAGTTACGACGAGGTTGCGATTGTTCTGGGCCGAGCGCTGCAGGACGAGGCGTTCCGAGATGCGCTGCTCGCCGACCCGAAGCGTACGATCGAGCGAGACTATCCCGACTTCACCCCCGGCCCGGCGACGGTCGAGTTTTTCAGATCGTTGGGCAAAGAGTTCGGACAGGCGGCGGCGACCCTGAAAAGGGCGCGGGACGCGATCGGCGGCGCCGGCGACATGTGATCCGCCTCCGATGCGGGTCCTGTTGGTCGCCATGCCGTTTTCGGCGCTCGGCTACCCCAGCATCGGATTGAGCCTGCTGAAGCCGGCGTTGGGCGATCTGGGCGTCGCCTGCGACATCCGTTATTTCATGTTCGACTTCGCGGACCGTATCGGCGACGAAGCGCAGGCGGTGCTGACGAGCCCTCACGATTATCGCGCCCTGCTGGGCGAATGGTTGTTTGCCGGCGCGGTCCATGGTGACGCCGACCCCGAAACCTCGATCCGGTATTTCGCTGACGCGGCGGGGGCGGGCCAACTCCGGGGGCTCGGGGCGCGCCACGTGGCGCACGTGATCGGGGCGCGACAGGCCGTGGTGCCCTTCATCGAGTGGTGCGCCGAGGAGGTGGGCTCGGAGTACGACGTCGTCGGGTTCACCAGTTCATTCCAGCAGAGCATGGCCTCGCTTGCCCTCGCGCAGCGGATCAAGGAACGATCGCCGCAGACGCGGATCGTGTTCGGCGGCGCGAATTGCCGGGCCGAGATGGGGATCGCGCTCCTGAACTGCTTCGACTGTATCGACGCGGTTTGCCTGGACGAAGGGGACCGGGCGTTTCCACGCTACATCACGGCGCTGATGCAGAGCCGGCAGCCGACCGAAATCCCGGGAATGGCGGTGCGGGCGGATGGTGCGGTGCATCTGCCCTCGCGGCTGAACGACGCGATTCCATCGCTGGACCCACTGCCGGATCCGGATTTCTCCGACTTCTTCGAGCAGCACCGGCGGTCGGCCGTGGGCTCGGGATACAGCCCGGCCGCGCTATTCGAGACGGCGCGAGGCTGCTGGTGGGGCGCCAAGCACCACTGCACCTTCTGCGGCATCAATGGCCAGAGCATGGCGTTCCGTTCGAAGTCGCCGGAGCGGGCGCATTCGGAGCTGAAGCGGCTGGCCGCGCAGTATGGGTCGGATTTCGTCAGCGTCGATGCCATTCTGGACATGGGGTACTTCGAGACATTGCTGCCGCGGATCGCGGAGAGCGGTCCGGACGTGACGATGTACTGCGAGGTGAAATCAAACCTGAAGCCGAAGCAGTTGGTGGCACTGGCGCAGGCCGGGCTGCGAAAGATCCAGCCCGGTATCGAGGCGCTCGACTCGGAGGTGCTGGCGCTGATGCGTAAGGGCTGCACCGCGATCCAGAATATCCAAACTCTGAAGCTCGCGGCGGAGTGCGGCTTGTTCGTCGAGTGGAACCTGCTGTTCGGTTTCCCTGGCGAGACACGGCAGCATTACGAGAACACCGCTGCGGCGATGGGCCTTCTGCACCACCTGCAGCCACCGAACGGCGTGGGACCCGTGAGCGGCGACCGCTTCAGCCCGATGTTCGAGCGCCCGGACGAGTTCGGGCTCATCGTCGAGCCGATGCCGGCCTACCGATACATGTATCCGTTCGAAGACGGCATGGTCCGGCGACTGGCATACCACTTCAACCTCCGGCACCGCTCCAGCGAAGACCCGGCCGAAACCGCACTGCCGGCATCGGAAGCCGCCGCGGAATGGCAGGCGCGGCACGAACGCAGCAGCCTCTCGGTCCACGACAGGGGCGACGTGCTCGTCGTCGAAGACGGGCGCGGGGCGGAGACGGTCCAGCTGGTGCTGTCGGGGGTCGAGGCTGCTGTCTACCGACTATGTCCAGAGGCGGCGTCGCGGAGCGCGATCGGCCGCGCGCTTCCGAATGTCCGCGCGAGCGAGGTGGATGCGGCCTTAGCCGACCTCATGGGACTGAAACTGCTGTTTCGAGAGCGCGAGCTCTACCTGGCCCTGGCGCTGCGGCAACCCGGCTTCCGACGCGCGCCGAGTTGGACGGAGGTGCGGGCGCAGACCTGCGTCCCCTACTTGCTGCAGCCGGACGCAACCGGGACGGCCGCGCCCAGCCTACCGCGATCGAGCATGCTGCAGCGACCGGGCCCGAGCACCGGGATCAGGGGGCGG
>JAVVHH010000167.1:0-7746 GCA_032249615.1 Acetobacteraceae bacterium | reverse complement strand
GCGCCGTAATAGATGCCGGCCAGCATGATGAGCGAGCCGTCGAGCGGCAGCGAGTACGTGAGCGGCAGCAGCAGGCTGATGGTGGCCAGCGGCCCCAAACCCGGCAGCAGCCCGACCAGCGTGCCGACGGTGCAGCCGATCGCGCAGAACATCAGGTTGTGCAGCGTGAGCGCGTGCTCGAAGCCGAAGGCGAGGTTGCCGAGCGTTTCCATCAGAACAGGTTCAATTCGAGACCAAACAAATGCTGGAACGCGAACGCGATCGCGATCAGCACGGCGGCGATTTGCAGGTTGCGGATGACGGAGTAGGGCGGGGCGGCGAGCGAGGCGCAGAACACCAGTAGTACAATCGCCGCCGCCATGTCGAGCAGCCGCGAGGTGATGGCGAACACGACCAGGCTGCCGAGGATCAGGCCCACGTTCTTGACGCTGAACGCCATGGGGACCGGCTCGATCAGGCGGGCGCGGATGATGGTCGCGACCCCGACCAGAAACAGCAGAGAACTGACGAAGAGCGGGAACATGCCGGGCCCGGCGCGCGCGACATCGCCCAGCGGGTAGCGGAGCGCCGGGATGGCGAACAGCAGCGAGATCCCGATCAGGCAGACGCCTCGGAGGTAGTCGCGGTTCAGCATGGGCCGAGCTCCGGAAAGCCGAAGAACTCGGCCGGGTTGTCGACCAGCATCCGCCGCTGCAGGGCCTCCGTCGGCGCGATCTGCGGGATGAGGTCGACGAGCGCCGTGTCGTCCGTCATCGGGCCGTTCAGGTTCACATGCGGCCAGTCGGTCCCCCACAGGATGCGCTCGGGCGCGTGCTCGGCCAGGCGCCGGGCGATCGGCAGCGCCTCCGCGTACGGGGCTCGCTGCTCGGCGAGCCGGTCCGCCCCGCTCAGCTTGACCCAGACCCGGCCGGTATCGAGCAGGCGGCAGAGCGCGGTGATGGCCGGGCTGTCCGGCCCGGCGCGGAGGTCCGGCCGGCCCATGTGGTCGATCACGACCGGCGCTTCGATGCTGCGGATGAAACCCTCCCTCTCGACGATGCCCTCGCCGGCGACATGGATGGCGACGTGCCAGCCGAGCGGGTGCACCCGGGCGATGACGGCCCGGACCGCGTCCAGATCGGGGAAGCCGAGATGGGGCATGAAACTGAACCGTGCGCCACAGAAGCCGGCAGCATGGAGGCGTTTGAGCTCGTCTTCCGGCGTTTGCGCCCGGATCAGCGCGACGCCCCGGTAGCGCCCGGCTCCCGCCTCGAGCGCGGCGAGCACGGCCCGGTGGTCGAACCCATGCCCCTGACTCTGCACCAGCACGGCCCGCTCGAAGCCGAGCCGGTCGTCAACCCGGCGCAGTGCCGTCTCCGGCGCCAGCGGCGGCTCGAAGCTGCGATCCTCGGGCAGCGGAAAGCGGTCGAACGGGCCGAAGACGTGGCAATGCGCGTTGCAACTTCGCGCGGGCGGCCGGTACGCGGGCGGGCGCGGCAGCGCAACATCCTCGACCATGGTCTCAGTCGCACCGGACGGACATGCCGCCATCGACGATGATCTCCGTGCCGGTGATGAAGCGCGCTTCGTCCGAGGCCAGGAACAGCGCCGCCCACGCCGTGTCGCGGCCGTCACCCATGAAGCCGAGCGGAATGCGCGCCTGCCGCGTTTTCAGCAGCGCGGCGACGTCGCCGCCCGCGCGTTGCCCGGCCAGCCGGGTCTCGACCATCGGCGTGTGCATCTGGCCGGGCACCACGGTGTTCACCCGGATGCGCTTGGGGGCGTATTCGACGGCGGTGACTCGGGAGAACTGGATGACGCCCGCCTTGGAAGCCGCGTAGGCCACCTGGGCGGCGCCCGTCCAGCGCAGGCCGGAGGTGGAAGCGGTGTTGACGATCGCCCCGCCGCCGGCCCGCTCCATGCGCGGGATCACGTGCTTGCAGGTGAGAAAGACGCTTTTCAGGTTGTAGTCGAACTGGCGCTGCCAATCGGCCTCGGAGAGCGCCACGGCGCCGCCCTTGGCGGAGCCGCCGACATTGTTGACGAGCACGTCCACCCTTCCGAACCGCTCGATGCAGGCGGCGACCATGGCAGAAACGGCCTCGCCGTCCGTGACGTCGCAGGCGACCGGGACGATGCTTCCGGCGGCGTCGCCGGCCCGGGCCAGCGTTTCGTCCATGGCCGCCAGCTCCCGGTCGACGGCGAAGACCGCCGCGCCTTGCTGGGCGAAGATGACGGCGGCGGCGCGGCCATTGCCCCAGCCGGGGCCGACGCTTCCCGCGCCCGTCACGATCGCCACCTTGCCCTGCAGCCGCCCCGCCATCGCCTAGTCTTCCAGCTCCGGCCGTTCGCCCTCGGGCAGCCCGAACTCGAACGCATTCAACGTCATGGCGACGAGCGTATAGTAACCGAGCAGGCCGATTAATTCGACCACCCCGCGCTCGCCGAGCGTCGCCACGGCCGCGTCGTGCAGGACTTGCGGCACGCGATGGTTCCCGTGGAGCGCGCGGGCGTAGTCGTAGACGACCTGGTCGCCCGGGTCGGCGAAGGGCGGCGGCTGCCGGGACGCGATCGCGTCGACGATCGCCGGGTCGAGCCCGGCCTTCAAGGCCTCCCGCTTGTGCGCGAACCACTCGTACTGCGCCGTCCACGCCCGCGCCGTGACCAGGATCGCGAGTTCGGAGCGGCGGGGCCCGAGCGTGGTGTCATAGCGCAGGAACGCCCCGAGCCGCTGGGCATGGCGGCCGAACTCCGGGCTGCGCAGCCAAATGCGGAGCGGTCCGGGAATGCGGCCGCGCTTGCCGGCAATGGCCTCGTCGACGACCTCGCGCTGGGCTGGGTCCATTTCCTCGCGGGTGAGATCGGCAAGGCGCATGGCGCTACCGACCGTGGCGGGAACGAGGCGGCAACTGCGCGCGAGCCGTCATGAACTGATCCTCCCCGAACCGGACTTGGCACCGACAATCTCCGCATCCTCGCACGCGCGGACCGATTCTGGACAATGCCGGTTCCGCGTGATGGAACTGCAGACATGATCGTTGCGGACAGGCCGGGCCCGCGTTGGCCGACGTGCTGGGGCAGGCGGATCGACACGATGTTCGCGACCATTGCGGCGGCCATGCCCTGACCGGGCCGGCGGATCTCGAGACGCTGTTTCGGCCGCGCCGGGTTGCCCTCGTCGGCGCGTCGGCGGACCCGGCGCGGACCGCCGGGCTTCCGCTGCGCTTCCTCCGCCAGTGTGGTTTCAGCGGCGAGATCTACCCGGTGAACCCCCGCGCCAGCGGGATCGGCGGGCTGCCCTGTTTCCCGAGCGTGGCCGCGCTGCCGGAAACGCCGGACGTGGCGCTGGTGCTGCTGAGCGCCACCCGGTCGATCGAGGCGGTGCGGGAGCTGGCCGAGCGCGGCGCGCGCTACGCGATCGTTCTGGCCAGCGGCTTCGGCGAGGCGGGCGCGGAGGGGCGACGGCTGCAAGACGCTCTGCTGGCCGCCGCGGGCCCGATGCGGCTGCTCGGCCCGAACACAATCGGCCTGGTCAACGTCACGGACCGTGTGCCGCTCTCGGCGAGCGGCGCGCTGGCGGGGAGCCCGCCGGTGCGCGGCCCGGTCGGCGTGATCTCGCAGAGCGGCGGCATACTGGGTGCCCTGCTGTCGCGCCTGACGGCCGCGGGCGTCGGCCTGTCCAAGCTGGTCTCGACCAGCAACGAGGCCGATCTCCCGGTGGCGCGCGAGATCGTGGTGACGGATGCGGGCACCGCGGTGGCGGCGGCCGAGACGCTGGGCAGCCCGATCGTGCTGAAAATTCTCACCGCGGCGATCATCCATAAGAGCGACATCGGGGGCGTGCAGACCGGCCTCGATGCCCAGACGGTCGGCTCGGCGCTGGAGCGGATGCGGGCCCGCCTGCACGGGGCCGGTCAACCGGAGGCGGGGCGCTTCCTGGTGCAGGAGATGGTTCAGGGCGGGCTCGAGATGATCCTCGGGTGCCGGCGGGACCCGCTCGGCACCGTGCTGCTGCTGGGCATGGGCGGGGTTGCGGCCGAGCTGATGGGGGACACCGCCCTCCGCATGGTTTCGCCCGGCCGCCCGCTCACGCTCGAGCAGGCGCACGCGCTCATGCGCGAACTGCGTCTGTGGAAGCTGCTGGACGGATATCGCGGGTGCGCCAGGCGCGACACCGACGCGCTCGCGCGGGCGGTCGTCGACTTCTCGCGCCTGCTCGCGCATTACGGGAACCTGATCGCCGAAGCGGAGATCAATCCGCTGTTCGTGCTACCAGCCGGGCAGGGCGTCAAAGCCGCCGACGGCGTCCTGCTGTGGGCGGCGGCAGAGGAAGGGAGGACACCATGCAACGACGGAGTTTTCTGACGGCGGCGGGCCTGCTCGCCACCAGCGGCCTCGGCGCCCGGGCGCAGGACAAGCCAATCCGCATCATCGTGGCCTTCGCGCCCGGCGGCCCGGTCGACAGCGTCGCCCGCGTGATCGCCGGCCCCTTGGGCGAGGCGCTCAAGCGCCCGGTCCTCGTCGACAACAAGCCCGGCGCGAACGGCGTGATCGGCGCGCAAGACGTGCTGCGCGCCCCGGCCGACGGCTCGACGCTGTGGCTCAGCTCGGTCGGCGCCGCAGCGATCAACGCCTCGCTCTACCCCAACCTACCGTACGATATGGCCCGCGACTTCGCGCCGGTCTCGCTGGTGGTCAACAACGTGGAAGTCCTGGTCGTCAACGCGGACAACAAGGCCAAGACCGCCGCCGAGTTCGTCGCCAACGCGAAGGCCTCCGGCAAGGAGGTGCCGATGGCGTCGTCCGGCGTCGGCTCGGTGCCGCACCTGGCGATCGAGCAGCTCGCCAGCACGACGGGTGCCAAGTTCCTGCATGTGCCGTACAAGGGCGCCGCGCCGGCTCTGACCGACCTCATGGGCGGCCGGGTCGATGGCTTCTTCGGCGACGTTCCCGGTCTGATCGGCTTCGTCAAAGCGGGCCGGCTGCGCGCGATCGGCGTGGCAGCGGCGCACCGGCATCCATCCCTGCCGGACGTGCCGACGTTCGAGGAGCAGGGGCTCGGGGGCGTCGACACGAACAACTGGTATGGCCTGTTCGTCAAAGCCGGCACCCCCGAAGCGACGATCGCCAGCCTCAATCAGGCCGTCCGCACCGCCCTCGCCGCGACCTCGGAGAAGCTGCTGGCGCTCGGGGCCGAGCCGGCTCCCTCGACGTCGGGCGAACTGGCGGCGCTGGTGAAGAGCGACACCACGAAGTGGGGCGCGCTCATCAAGGCGAAGGGCATCACCGGGGAATAGCTCACATCGCCGCGCACAGGGCGGCCGCCTCCTGCACGGAGGGGCGGGCCGCGAGGCTGGCCATCTCCGCCGCGAGGTCGGGCCGGCCGCGCCGCCACTCGAGGTCGGCGAAGCGAAAGTCGAGGTAGAAACCGAGCGCGGCCAGCGAGGCGTGCGCCAGCCCGAACGGGGCGGCGCCAAGCTCGGCGGCCCCGCGCTCCAGCGCGTCGAGCGTGCCGGCCGCCTTCCGGGCGAAATTGGCGAGCCAGCCGGGGGTTTGCTGCGGTGCCGGCTTGTCCCGCTCATTGCGCCAGAGCACCAGGATGTCGAGCAGCCCGTGCGAGACGGCTTGCCGCCGCAGGTGCCAGCTCCGCTCCGACCGCTCGGTCGGCAGCAGATGGCCGCCGGCGCGCCGGTCCATCTCGTCGATGATCGGCAGGGTTCCGCTGACCGGGGTGCCATCGGGCAGGATGAGGGCTGGGATCTTGCCTAGCGGATTGACCGCGAGCACGGCCTCGTTCGGCTGGTCCATCCGGACGACGGCGGGAATGAGCTTGATGGAGCCGGCTAAGCCCAACTCGCAGACGGCGACCAGGACCTCGCGCACGAAGGGCGAGCGGGGCGAAACGAACAGCTGCATCGTCATGCTCTCCTCCGTGGGGCGCCCCCGCAGGGTGACGCTGGACCTGGCTTGCTGCTACCAGTGTGGCCAACAAACCAGTCCATACCAATCGGGAGACTTTCGGTGCGATTTGCGACGTTGATGGGGGAGGGACGCGCGGAGCCGGTGATCGTCGCGTCGGACGGCAAACATTTCTGCGCCGTGTCGGCCACGAAGCCGGGCTTCGCCGGTGATCTCGTCGACCACATCGCCACGGGCGAGCGGCTGCGCGAGCCGGAGCAGTGGACGGCGCTGGAGGGCCGCACGCTGCTCGCGCCCATTCCGCGGCCGCGCCGCAACGTGTTCTGCGTCGGCAAGAACTACCACGAGCACGCGAAGGAGTTCGCCCAGTCCGGCTTCGACACGTCGGCCGCCAGCGGCGAGTTGTCGCCGGAATTCCCAGTCGTCTTCACCAAGCCTTTCACTGCCGTTGTGGGCGATCGGGCGCCGGTGCACGCCTTCGAAGACCTGACCCGGCAACTCGACTACGAGGCGGAACTGGCCGTCATCATCGGCAAGCCCGGCCGCGGCATCAGCAAGGAGCGCGCGCTCGAGCACGTGTGGGGCTACACCATCGTCAACGACGTGACCGCGCGCGACCTGCAGCAGCGGCACCGGCAATGGTTCATCGGCAAGTCGTTGGACACGTTCTGTCCGATGGGCCCCTGGGCGGTCACGGCCGACGAGGTAGGCGACCCGGCGAACCTCGACGTCAAATGCTGGGTGAACGGCGAACTGAGGCAGAACGCCAACACCCGCGACCTCATCTTCGACATCCCGACCATCATCGCCACACTGTCAGCGGGCCTTACCCTGCAGCCTGGCGACGTGATTGCCACGGGCACCCCCGCGGGCGTCGGCATCGGGATGAAGCCGCCGCGCTTCCTCCAGCCCGGCGACACGGTGACGATCACCATCGACAAGCTCGGCACCCTCACCAACACGATCGCGCAATGAGCCCGGGGTCGCCCATGGCAGCATCCATGCCCACTCTGTCCCGTCGCGCCGCCCTGATGCTCCTGGCCGCCGCCGCGTGCCGCCCGGCCCGGGCCGCCGACACCTATCCCAGCCGGCCGGTCGCCATCATCGTCCCGTTCGCGGCAGGCGGCTCGGCGGACGTCTATGCGCGGCTGCTGGCACCCCGTCTGCAGGCGGCGCTGGGGCAGCCTTTCATCGTCGACGACCGGCCCGGCGCAGGCTCCATCATCGGCAGCGATTACGTCAAGAACGCCCCCAAGGACGGCTACAAGCTGTTGCTGATCTCGAACACCCACACGGTCAACGAGACGCTGTTCAAGACCAAGCCGTTCAAGCTGATGACGGATTTTGAGCCGATCGGGCCGATCAACTCGTCCGACCTGGTGCTGGTGACGCGGCCGGGCCTCGGGGTGAAGACCGTGGCCGAGCTGATCGCCAAGGCGAAAGCCGCGCCCGGTAAGCTCAGCTTCGCGTCGTCCGGCCCCGGTACGCCCTATCACATGGCCGGCGAGCTATTCAAACAGATGGCCGGTGTCGACATTCTGCACGTGCCATACCGGGGCAGCAGCGGCGCGCGGGTGGATGTGATGGGCGGCCAGGTCGACATGATGTTCGACGCCACCACGACGATGGCCAGCTTCATCAAGTCGGACAAGGTCACGGCGCTGGCCACCACCGGTCTGACGCGTTCGGCGGTGCTCCCGGCACTGCCGACCGTGGCCGAGACGCTGCCGGGCTACGAGGCACTGATCTGGCTCGGGCTCGTGGCGCCCAAGGGCGTGCCGGACGAGGTGGTCGCCAAGCTGAGCAAGGCGTTGGAGGACATCGTGTCTGACCCGCAAGTGCAGGCGG
>JAVVHH010000166.1:0-7821 GCA_032249615.1 Acetobacteraceae bacterium | reverse complement strand
GTTGTTCAACGCCTTGAACCCGTCGAAGCTGACGCTGACCCCGTCCAAATACAGCAGCGTGTCGGCGGCGCCAGCAATGCTCATTCCACTGCCTCCTGCAGACCGGTCTCCTCGCTCGCAACCGGCACGGGCGGCGTGGCGCGCGGCCGGACCAGGCCGACGAGTCCTTTCGGCAGCAGCAGCGTCACCAGGATGAACAGCGCGCCCAGTGCGAACAGCCACAATTCGGGGAGCCAGCCGGTAAACAGCGTCTTGGCGAGGTTGACCAGGACAGCACCCAGGATCGCGCCATAGAGCGTTCCTCGGCCACCGACCGCGACCCAGATGACCGCTTCGATCGAATTGGCCGGCGCGAACTCGCCCGGGTTGATGATCCCGACCTGCGGCACGTAGAGCGCGCCGCCGATCCCGGCCATCACGGCCGAGATCACCCAGACCACCAGCTTGTAGTGCTCCGGCCGGTAGCCCAGGAAGCGCGTCCGGCTTTCCGTGTCGCGAACGGCGACCAGAACCTTGCCGTAGCGCGACCCGGTCAGCTCCCGCGCGAACAGATACAACCCGCAGAGTAGCACGGCGCTGACGACGAGCAGCGCGCACCGCGTGGAATCGAGCTGCAGCGGAAAGCCGAGCAGTTCCTTGAAGTCGGTCAGACCGTTATTGCCGCCGAACCCCATGTCGTTGCGGAAGAAGGCCAACAGCAGCGCATAGGTCAGCGCCTGGGTGATGATCGAGAGATACACCCCGCTGACCCGGCTGCGGAAGGTGAGCCAACCGAAAAGATAGGCCAGCACCGCCGGCACCAACATCGCCA
The DNA here is from genome assembly GCA_032249615.1 of Acetobacteraceae bacterium. Taxonomy (GTDB): domain Bacteria; phylum Pseudomonadota; class Alphaproteobacteria; order Acetobacterales; family Acetobacteraceae; genus JAVVHH01. The sequence continues at coordinate 7,010 of JAVVHH010000166.1, read as the reverse complement.
TCAGCAGCGCATACGGGAACCAGTTGAAGCCCTGCCAGTACCAAGGCAGTTCCTTGAAGTTCAGGAAGACCATGAAGTCCGGCAGGACAGGATTGCCATACTGACCGCGGCTGCCGATCTGGCGCATGAGATACATGCCCATCGCGTAACCGCCGAGGGCGAAGAACGCGCCGTGCCCGAGGCTCAGGATGCCCGCGAAGCCCCAAACGAGGTCCACTGCCAGCGCCAGGATCGCGTAGCAGAGATACTTGCCGACCAACGAAACCGCGTAGGTCGGCACGTGCAGCGCGCTCGTCTCGGCCGTGAGCAGGTTGGCGGCTGTCAGCAGAAGCGCGCCGCCGAGCACCAGCGTGACCACGATGACCGAGGCGCGGCTCATGCCTCCACCGCCCGGCCCTTCAGCGGGAAGAGGCCGCGCGGCTTGCGCTGGATGAATAGGATCAGCAGCACGAGCACGACGATCTTGCCCAGCACCGCGCCAGCGACCGGCTCGAGGAATTTGTTGACCACCCCGAGCGTCAGCGCCGCAACCGCCGTGCCCCACAGATTGCCGACGCCCCCGAACACGACGACCATGAAGCTGTCGATGATGTAGCCCTGCCCCAGATTGGGGCTGACGTTGTCGATCTGGCTCAACGCCACGCCCGCCATGCCCGCGACCCCCGAGCCGAGCCCGAACGTGAGCGCATCCACCCAGGGAGTGTTGATCCCCATCGCGGCGGCCATGCGCCGGTTCTGCGTCACCGCCCGCATCCGCAAACCGAGCGACGTGTAGCGCAGCACCGCCATCAGCGCGGCGAACACCAGGATCGCGAACACGATGATCGCTACGCGGTTGTAGGTCAGGGTGAGTTGGCCGATCATGCCCGACCCGCTCATCCAGGCCGGGGTGCCGACCTCGCGGTTGGTCGGTCCGAAGATCGTTCTGACCGCTTGCTGCAGCACCAGCGACAGGCCGAAAGTGGCCAGCAGGGTCTCGAGCGGGCGGCCGTAGAGGTAGCGGATCAGCGTCCGCTCGATCAGCACCCCGATGGCGCCGGACACCAGGAACGCCAGCGGGACGGCGATCAGCAGGCTGGCGCCGAACAGCCCGGGCGCATGCTGCCGGATCACCTCCTGGACAATGTAGGTCACATAGGCGCCGATCATCACCATCTCGCCGTGCGCCATGTTGATCACGCCCATGACGCCGAACGTGATCGCCAGGCCGGCCGCGGCCAGCAGCAGGACGGATCCGAGGCTGATGCCGTAGAACGCGCCTTGCGCCAGGCTCCATAATTGCAGGGTGCGGTCGATCGCCGCGACGCCTGCCGCAGCCTCCGTCATCACGGAAGCCGGCTGGCCCGAGAGTGAGGCCAGCAGGCCGCGCGCATCCAAGTCGCCGCGCTGCCGGATGATCCGTACGGCGGCGAGCTTGTCCGGCTCCGATGCCTCCGGCGTGGCTAACAGCGCCGCGGCCCGGGCTTGCTGCAGGGTGCGGCGGACGTCCGGATCGGTCTCCTTCGCCAACGCGCGATCGAGCACCGGCAGGGCCGCGGCGTCGCGGGCCTTGAACACGGCCTCCGCGGCGGTTGCGCGATCGTTGGGGTCGCGCGCGAACAGCCGCAGGCTGCCGAGGGCAGAGTCGATGGAGCGGCGGACCGAGTTGTTGAGCCGCACGGGCCGGGTCGGCCCGGCGGCCGTTGCGGGCTCACCGGTGCCGGCCGCGACCAGGGTCCCGGACGGGTCCTTGATGTAGAACGCCTTGTCCGGCCCGACCACGAGGCGGCCGGCTTGGAGTGCTTCCAACACGACGGCCGCACGCGGGTCGCCCGAGAGGGCCAGCGCGTCGACCCCCCGCCGGATATCGTCGAAGCTGGACGACGCCAGCGGCGCCAGATCGCTTTGTGCCCAGGCCGGGATCGCCGCCAGGAGCGCGAACAGCAGGAGGAGGATTTGCCTCATCGGAGCCCTCACGCGACCCCCACGCCGTTGCAGCGCAGGGGTCGCGCCGCCGCCTACGCGCCGCTACCGCCGCACTTGCCGGTCTTGACGTTGAAGTTGCCGCATGAGAGCGGCGGGCGCCAATCGGCAAGCAGGTCCTTCGACCCTTCCAGATACGGCGACCACGCATCGGCCACGATCAGCCCGGGCGTCTGCGAAACGATGTTGAACTGGCCGTTCGCCTGGATCTCGCCGATCAGCACCGGCTTGGTGATGTGGTGGTTGCTCATCAGAGCCGAGTAGCCGCCGGAGAGGTTGGGCACCGAGACGCCGATCAACGCCGGGATGACCTTGGCCGGCTCGAAGCTGCCCGCCTTCTCCACCGCCTTCACCCACATGTTGAAACCGATGTAGTGGGCCTCCATCGGGTCGTTGCTGACGCGCTTGGGGTTCTTGGTGAAGGCCTGCCACTTCTGGATGAACGCCTTGTTCTCCGGCGTGTCGACGCTCATGAAGTAGTTCCAGGCCGCCAGGTTGCCCACTAGAGGCTTGGTGTCGAGGCCGGCGAGCTCCTCCTCGCCGACGCTGAACGCCATGACGGGGATGTCGGTCGCCTTGATGTTCTGGTTGCCCAGTTCCTTGTAGAACGGGACGTTGGCATCGCCGTTGATCGTGCTGACGACGGCGGTCTTCTTGCCGGCCGAGCCGAACTTCTTGATGTCGGCGACGATCGTCTGCCAATCGCTGTGGCCGAACGGCGTGTAGTTGATCATGATGTCTTCGGACTTGACGCCCTTGGACTTCAGATAGGCTTCCAGGATCTTGTTCGTGGTACGCGGATACACGTAATCCGTGCCGGCCAAGACCCATCGCTGGACGCTCTCTTCGCCGGCCAGGTAATCGACTGCCGGGATCGCCTGCTGGTTCGGCGCAGCCCCGGTGTAGATCACGTTCTTGCTGCTCTCCTCGCCCTCGTACTGGACGGGGTAGAACAGGAGGTTGTTCAGTTCCTCGAACACGGGCAGCACCGACTTCCGCGACACCGACGTCCAGCAGCCGAAGCAGGCCGACACCTTCTGCACCGAGATGAGTTCGCGCGCCTTCTCGGCGAAGAGCGGCCAGTTGCTGGCGGGGTCGACGACAACGGCTTCGAGCTTACGCCCCAGCACGCCGCCTTTCTTGTTCTGCTCGTCGATCAGCATGAGCATGACGTCTTTCAGCGTCGTCTCGCTGATGGCCATCGTGCCCGACAGGCTGTGCAGGATGCCGAGCTTGATGGGCTCATTGGATTGCGCACGGGCCGACCGCATGACCCCCGCGGTAACCGCGGCGATTGTCGCGAGCGACAGTTCTCTCCGGCTAAGCATGTCTTTCACTCCCCCGAAACGGCCACATCGGCAACGAAGTTGCCGAGCAAACGCCGTGCCAGCGGGTGAAACTGGAAAACCTGATTGCCGCCCCCGCATTGGGCGCGACCCTGCACACGAAATGCGCAGTTCAGGCCGCTTTAGGCGGCATCAACGGAACCCCGCTCTGCGACCCGGGCGGTTACGCGGCGGCGAGATACTCCATCGCGGCCGCGACGCCGCCCTGCCCGTGCGGCACGCCATTCTTGCTGAGGCTCATCTCCACCGCGGCCAGGGTACCGAGGATCATCGGTTCGTTGAGGTCGCCGAGATGCCCGATGCGGAACACCTTGCCTCCCAGCTTACCAAGCCCACCGCCGATGGAGACGTTGAAGCGGTCGAGCGCAGTCTTGCGCAGCGCCTCGGCCTCATGCCCGTCCGGCATCATCACGGCGGTTACGCTGTCGGAATAGCGCGCCGGGTCGAGGCAGAAGAGCTGCGGCCCCTCGTTGCCGGCCCAGGTCCGCACCGCGAGGCGCGTGGCTTCGGCCAACCGATGATGCCGTGCGACGACGGCGTCGAGCCCTTCTTCCTCGATCAGCCGGATGCTCTCGCAAAGGCCATAGAAGAAGGCGGTCGGCACGGTGCCGGTGAAGCTGCGGAACCCGCGCGACATCATCTCCGACCAGTCGAAATAATGCTTCGAGATGGTGGCGCGCTTGTGCGCCCCCATCGCCTTGGCCGACGTCGCCGTGAAGCTGATGCCGGTCGGCAGCATGAGGCCCTTCTGGCTTCCGCCGACGACGGCGTCGACGCCCCACTCCGCCATGCGGAACTCGAGCGAGCCGAGGGCGGAGATCGTGTCGACCAGCAGCAGCGCGTCGTGGCCAGCCGCATCGATCGCGGCCCGGAGCTCGGCGATCGGCAGCGCCATGCCGGTCGATGTCTCGCTGTGGACCGCGAGGATCGCCTTGATCGCGCCCTCCGTATCGGCCCGGAGCGCCGCCGTCACCGCGGCCAAGTCCACGCCGCGCCGCCACTCGGCCGCAACCGTCTGGACGTTGATGCCGAACTTGGCGGCCATGGTGGACCAGCCCTCGCTGAACCAGCCACTCTCGATCGTCAGCACCGTGTCGCCGGGCGAGAGCAGGTTGGCGAGCGTCGCCTCCCACGCGCCATGGCCGGAGGCGGTGTAGAGGAACACCTCGCCCTCCGTGCCGAGCACGCGCTTCAGACCGGCCACCGCCGTCTGATAGACGCCCATGAACTCGCGATCCATGAAGTCGATCGTCGGTCGATCCATCGCCCGAAGGACGCTGTCGGGGATGTTGGTCGGTCCCGGGTTGCTGAAGAACTGCCGGCCGGTCTTGCGTGTCATCGAGCTGCCTCGCTGGGAGCCGCCAACCTACGCCGTTTCGCGGCCAGGCGGATAGAGCGCGCCTTGCCAATCGGCCGCGCTTTCTTCATTGCATCGCAGCATGGACATGCTGCACGCCATCGCCATCGCCATCCTCCAGGGCGCCACCGAGCTGTTCCCAATCAGCAGCCTGGGGCATGCCGTCGTGATCCCAGCGCTCCTGGGCTGGCCGCTCGACCAGAAGGCGCCCGAATACTTGCCCTTCCTGGTCCTGCTCCACACTGGCACCGCCGCTGCCCTCCTGCTCTACTTCTGGCGGGACTGGCTGGCCCTCGCGGCGGGCGTGCTCGGCGTGAACGGGCCCACTGTCGCGCGCGAGCAGCGGCAACTCTTTCTTCTCATCGTGGTCGCGACCGTGCCGGCCGTGATCCTCGGCTACGTGTTCAACCACTTCTTCCGCGCGCTGTTCGCCACCCCGCTCTATGCGTGCTTCTTCCTCGTCGCCAACGGCCTGCTTCTGCTGCTCGGCGAGAAGCTGCGCGGCCGGGCCACGGGCCGCGAACGCCCCGCCGCCAGCATGACGGTGACGGACGCGCTCGTGATCGGCGTCTGGCAGTGCGGCGCGCTGCTGCCCGGGATCTCGCGATCGGGTGCGACGATCGTCGGCGGCCTGCTGCGCGGCTTCAGCCACTTCGACTCCGCGCGGTTCTCCTTCCTGATCGCGCTGCCGATCATCATCGGCGCGACGGTGCTGGAGGTGCCGCACCTGCTGCACGCCAGCGTGCCCGCCGGTGTCTTCCAGCAGGCGGTGATCGCGGCCATGGTCGCCGGCGTCACCGCCTGGATCGCCACGTTCCTGCTGATGCGGTGGTTCCGCAGCAACGACGATTGGGCGCTGACCCCGTTCGCGATCTATTGCCTGCTGTTCGGGATCGCGTCCGCCGCCTTCCTGGTGGTCGGCTGATGCGCCGCCGCTCGCTGCTGCTGGCGCCGGCGGCGCTGCTGCTGGCCGGCGCCGACCGGGTCCCGGTCGCGGCCACGCCGATCTCGCGCATGGACACCGGCTGGTGGAAAGCCAGGCACTTGGAGAAGCTCGCCGAGCTCCAGCGCGGCCCGGTCGACCTCATTTGGCTCGGCGACAGCATCACCCAGGATTGGGAGCTGACCGGCCCGCCCGAGTGGCGGGATTTCGCGCCGGTCTGGCAGCACTTCTACGGCGACCGGCACGCGGTCAATCTCGGGTTCAAGGGCGACACCACCTCCCATCTTCTGTGGCGCATGCAGAATGGCGAGCTCGACGGCATCAAGCCGAAAGCGGCCGTGGTGCTGATCGGCGCCAACAACATGGGCCGGGTGCATTGGAACGCGGAGCAGACGGTGGCCGGCATCCAGGCCGTCGTCGATGATCTTCGCCGACGCCTACCCTCGACAAAGATCCTGCTGCTGAGCGTGCTCCCGAGCATCCGCAGCAAATACGTGACCCGCACCACCGCGGAGATCAACCAGGCCCTGGCCACGCGCTTCCCGCCCGGTGGGCCGGTGACTTACATGGACGTGACGAACCTGTTCATGCGGGACGGCGTCGTCGACCGCACGCAGTTCCTCGACGATCAGCTCATGCCGCCGGATCCGCCCTTGCACCCGACGGCCCAAGCCCAGCGAAGGTTAGCCGAAGTCATCGAGCCGGCGCTGGCCGCCATGATGGGCGACCGCCGACACTAATCTGCCGTCAGCTCGCGGGCTTGCCGACTTCGAGCTTCTGGTTCGGGGTGAAGATACAGACCCGCTCCAAGTCGCCGGAATTGGGCCACCCCGTGCGGGCGAAATCCATGCAGTCGGTGGGCCGTTCGCCGGGCTTCGGCTGCGCCGTCGACGGCCCCTTGATCAGCGCGCTCTGATCGACCCAGCCGAACGCCGCTCCGAACTTCACGCGGCACCAGCCCGCCTTGCACTCTGGGTCGAGCGCCGTTTGCGGCGGAATCTCGTCCATGACGCTGAACTCCAGCCCGGGCCCGGAATGCAGGTAGGTGGTGAAGCGGGTGACGGTCTGCGCCCCAGCGGCCGAGGCGGAGGCCAATAGCAGGGCAGCGACACTCACGACCACGTTATATTGATTACTTTTCAGCAAGAGCATCGAGACCTCCTTATTCTGCTGCACATCAAGGTTGACACTACCAGGTGTCAATCGATAATGACAGTGACAGGCGCAAGTCGCCACTCGCAATTTCGTAATTTCATCATTCGAGGTGCCCGATGGCGATGATGTCGTATGAGGCGAAGTATCGTGTCCGTGGGGGAACCCTGATCGGCGGCGACCTCTTCGATTTCTGGGTCGGGCCGTTCTACGTCGGTTTCTTCGGCGTCACGACCATCTTCTTTGCCAC
>JAVVHH010000165.1:0-7848 GCA_032249615.1 Acetobacteraceae bacterium | reverse complement strand
CGGCGAAGCCGGCAAGCGGCGCCGCGCCGGTCTCTACGCAGGCCACGAAGTGATCAAGTTCGGCGACGTAAGCCTCGGCATAGCGCGCGATGAAGAATTCCTGGACGGCGTCTTGCGCCCGGGTGCGGGACCCGGTCCAGCTCTCGACGGTCGAGAGATGGCGGTTATGGGCTTGCAGCATGCCCCTCTCCCCGAAGGCCTCGATGCGCTGGTCGTATCCATAAGCGCAGCGGCGGCTGTTGTTGATGTGCACCAGCGCGCCCGACGCAGCCCGCATCACGACCATGGCGGCATCGATGTCCCCCGCCTCGCCGATCGCGGGATCGATCAGGTTGGCGCCCATCGCCTGCACCTCGACGATCTCGCCGGCGAGATAGCGCGCCATGTCGAAATCGTGGATCGTCATGTCGCGGAACAAGCCACCGGAGACCGCGACATACCGGGCGGGCGGCGGGGACGGGTCGCGGCTGGTGATGACGACCTGCTCGACCGTGCCGATCTCGCCGGCCAGCAGGCGGTCCCGCAGGGCGTGGAAGCTGGGGTCGAACCGGCGGTTGAAGCCGATCATCACCCGCGGCTCGAGGTGCCCGATCGCCGCCCAGCAGGCGTCGACGCGGGTGAGATTCAGATCGACCGGCTTTTCGCAAAAGACCGCTTTGCCGGCCTGCGCCGCACGCGTAATCAGGTCGACATGGGTATCGGTGCTGGACGCGATCAGCACCGCGTTCACGTCCGGGTCCGCCAGCATGTCTTCGACCGTGGCCACGGTCCGGCTTCCATGCTCGGCGGCAACGGCGGCGGCCGAGTCCGCGGCCGGGTCGTAGCAAGCAGCGAGGCGCGCGCGGCCGTGCTTGGCGATGTTGCTCGCATGTACCCGCCCGATGCGGCCGCAGCCGAGAACGCCGAATCCAATCATCTCAGTCACCTCTTAAACTGCCGGCGCCGCGTGAGCGACGACGCGCTCCAGCCGGCCCTGCAACTCCGGTGTCGCGGCGATCAGCAGGTTGCCCCGCGTCAGCCCGCCATTGGCCAGGAAGTCGTTGGTGCGGCCGCCCGCTTCCTGCACCAGCAAGATGCCGGCCAGCGCATCCCAGGCATTGATGTGCAACTCGATGTAGCCGTCGCAGACGCCTTGCGCCACGTCGGCCAGTGCGAGGGCGCCGGAGCCATGGCGGCGGAACTCGATGTTGTCGGCCGCCAGATGCTGGAGCACGTCGCAGTAGGACGAGATCGCGACCCGGTCGGACCAGCCGATCTCCACCTGCGACGCGCCCCGGCGCAGATGGCTGACCGAAATCGGCGCGCCGTTGAGCGACGCGCCCCCGCCACGCTGCGCCACGAACAACCGGGCGCTCTCCGGCGCATACAGCACGCCGAGTTCGATCTGGTTGGCGCGGACGAAGGCGAGTGAAATGCACCAGCGGCCGTCGCCGTGGATGTACCCGTTCGTGCCGTCGATCGGGTCCACGACCCAGACGTTTTCACCGGGCTCGCCGCCATCCTCCTCGCCGATGACGGCGTCGCCGAAACGGGCGACCACGCGCTCGCGGATCAAGCGCTCGACCGCACGGTCCGCCTCCGTGCAGAAATCGATCGGGCTCTTGGCTTCCACGGGGCCGAGGCCGGCGCGCATGCTCTGGGCGAGCGCGCCGGCCTCGAGCGCCAAGGCGATCGCGCAGTCGCGGCGGGCGTTGATACCGTTCATCACTGGGCAACCAGGACGGCGCCGCCGGGCGCAATCGAGACCGCAACCGGAGTGCCCGGCGCGAGCGGTGCCGCGACGTCGCGGTCGGTCACGAACACCTCGCCGGGGAGCCCATCCAGAACGATCTCATACTCCATGTGACCGCCGAGATAGGCCGCCTTGCGGACGACGCCGCCGAGCTGGTTGGCGCTGCCGTCACGCGGGCGGATGCGGATTGCCTCGGGGCGGATGGCGATTTCGCCGGGTCCGTCCGGTAGGTCGCGATGCGGCAGGCGTAGCTTCATGGCGCCGAGATCGACCTGGGCAAAGCCATCGCTTTCGCGCTGGAGTGTCACCGGCAGCAGATTCGCATTGCCGATGAAGTCGGCGATGAAGCGGGTCGCCGGACGCTCGTAGAGGTCGCGCGGCGCCCCGTCCTGCACAACGCGAGCACTATGCATGACGATGATGCGGTCGGACACGGCGAGCGCCTCTTCCTGGTCGTGGGTGACGTAAACGACGGTCAGCGCGAGCGATTGCTGAAGGGCGCGGATGTCCTCGCGCACGCGGCGGCGCAGCTTGGCGTCCAAATTGGACAGCGGCTCGTCGAACAGAAGCACCTTCGGCTCGAGCACGACCGCCCGTGCGACGGCGACGCGCTGTTGCTGGCCGCCGGAAAGCTCGCTCGGCAGCCGCTTCTCGTAGCCGGACAGGCCGACCGCACCGAGCTTGTCGACGGCCCTCGCCTCGGCCTCGACCCGGCGCAGGCCAGAGGCGCGCAACCCGTAGCAGACATTCTCCAGCACCGTCATATGCGGAAACAGCGCGTAGGACTGGAACACCATGCTGACGTCGCGCTCGGCGGCGGAGAGATGGGTCACGTCGTCGCCGTCAATGCTGATACGGCCGCCGCTCGGCAGTTCGAGGCCAGCGATCAGGCGCAACGTGCTGGTCTTACCGCAGCCTGAAGGGCCAAGCAGCGTCACCAACGTGCCGCTAGCGATGTCGAGGTCGATGGTGTCGACAGCGGTGACCGGGCCGTAGCGCTTACTGATGTTTCGTAAACTTACAGCGGGAGGATCAGCCTTGGGGGTGTCCGCCGCGGTTCGCACCGGGCGGTCCTGCAACTCGGTGCTCATCGTCAAACTCCCGCCATGGACGGTGCCCGCGCCGCAACGGTCCGACGGCCGATCCGCCGTTCGCCGACCAGCGCCTGGATCGCCACCAGCGCCAGGACCATGATCGCGATCAGCACCGCCGAATAAACGATCGCCAGCCCATACTCGCCGTATTCGGCGCGCCCGACGATGTAGACGGTCGCGAGGCTGTACTCCCCGCTCACCAGGAAGATGACCGCGCTGACACTCGTGATGGCGCGGACAAAGGCATAAACCATTGCGGTGGCGACGGCTGGACGCAGGATCGGCAGGATCACGCGCCGCAGCGTCATCGCCTGGCGCGCGCCGAGGGTGAGCGATGCTTCGTCGAGCGAACGATCGATTTGGCTCAGGTTCGCGAGTCCGGCGCGGATGCCGACCGGCATATTTCGGAACACGAACGCCACGATCATGATCAGCCCGGTGCCGGTCAGCTCGATCGGCGGCAGGTTGAACGCCAGGATGTAGCTGACGCCGATCACCGTGCCGGGGATGGCGAAGCTCAGCATGGTCAGGAACTCGAACAGGCCGCGTCCGACGAAGCTTTGCCGGTTGAGCAGATAGGCGGTCAAAATCCCGAGTGCCGCGGTCAGCGGCATCGCGAGCAGCGCGACCTCGAGCGTCGTGATCAGCGAGTTCCAGGCCGATCCCGCCAGGAACCAACCATGCTCGCCTTCCGAGATACGAAAGGCAGTCAGGAAGTACTGCAGGGTCGGCGTGTTGTCGGTGCCGACCGCCTTGACGAAGCCGCCGAACAGGATGACGCCGTAGACTGCCGTCGTCAGCACGATCCACGGTGCGACCACGCCGGTGCACACCCAACGCAGCCCGGCGGGCAAGCTCGCGGGAATGCCGCTATCGCCCTTGCCGGTGACGGTCACGTAGCTGCGCCGGCCGGTCCAGAGTCGCTGCAGCACGAAGGCCGTCAGCGTGAAAGCGAGCAGCACGATGGCCAGCACCGCGGCCTGGCCCTGATCCTGCGCGGCGCCGACGACGGCGAAATAGATACTCGTCGACAGCACACGGAAGTTGCCGCCGACCACCATCGGATTGCCGAAATCGGCCAGGCTCTCGATGAAACCGATCAGGAAGGCGTTGGCCAGGCCTGGGCGGATCAGCGGCCAGGTCACGGTGCGGAAAATCCGCCAGCGACCGGACCGCAACGTCTGCGCCGCTTCCTCCATGCTCGGGCTCACCCCGTTCAGCACGCCCAGCAGAACGAGATAGGAGATCGGGGTGAACGCCAGCAGCTGCGCGATCGTGAGACCCGGCATGCCGTACAGCCATCGGCTGCGCGGGACATCGAACCAATTGTGCAGCAGGTTGCTCACCATGCCGGCGCGGCCGAACAGCAGGATCAGCGCCAGCCCGATAACAAACGGCGGCGTGATGACCGGCAGCACCGACATGACCCGCAGCAGCGGCTTGAACCGGACAGTGGTGCGTGCCGAGATTAGCGCGAAGGCAAGCCCGAGCAGCGTCGTCAGCACGCCCACCAGCACGCCTTCGGTCAACGAATTCCAGGCGACGCCACAGTTCCGCCCGCCCGACAAGCACGCCAGGCCCCAGATCGCCTCGTCGGTGAACTTGCCCACGAACAGGCCCAGCGCGGCGTGTCCCTCATTGTCCTGGAACGCGGACGCCAGGATGCACAGCACGGGATAGGCGACGAACACCACGATCGCGCCGACCACGAGCAGGATGGAGCCGACGGTGAACGGATCGCCCCGGCACCACCCGCACCGGGCCAGCCCATGCGCCAGCAAAAGCAACGCGCCGATCGCGTAGAACAGCGCGCCCCAGCCGAGCGCCGGCTGAATCGGTCCGCCTCCGCCGAAGATCGCGTACCGCCAGCCATGCAGCCCGATCAGCAAGGCTTCGCCCACCAGCCAGGCCAGCGCGCCGAGCCCGGCCGCAACGAGAATGCCAGCCCGGCGCCGGCGCAGGGCGTATGCGGCGGCGATCAGCGGAACCAGCAGCGGAAGCAGCCAAACCCGGCCGTTCAACGCTTGCAGCAGCGCCGGCATGGCGGCCACTGGGTTGCTCGTCCAGGCCAGCGGCCCGCCCTCTACGCCATACCACGGCAGCAACAGCACGGAAGCCGCGCCCAGCGTGAGCGCCCCAAACCCGTTCGAGACCGCCGCGCCGCGCCCTTTGGGCACGGTTCAGCCGCCGTTTTTCACCTCTTTGGTCCAGCGCGACAGCATTGCCTTGCGGGTCGCCGAGGAACCGTATTTCTCGAAATCGTAGTCGATGAGCTTCACCTTGCTGATATCGGGCGATTCCGGCGGCACCGGGGTGGCAACATTGGAGGGCATTTGGTAGCTGCCGGTCTGCCCGGCGATTGCCTGCGCGGCCGGGGTCAAGGCCCACTCGTAAAACTTCTTGGCCTCGTCCATGTGCCGCGAGCCCTTAATCAGGCTCATCGAGCCGATCTCGTAGCCGGTGCCTTCACAAGGTGAAACGACTCTCACGGCCGGATGGTGCTTGGCACTGTCGATGATGTCATGCTGGAAGGCGATCCCGACCAGGACTTCGCCTTGACCAACGGCCATCGCGGGGGCGGCGCCAGCGCTGGTGTATTGATCGATGTTGGTGTTAAGCTTCTTCAGGTAATCGAAAGCCTTGTCCTCGCTCATCAGCTGGATGATAGTTGCGAGCATGGTCCAGGCCGTGCCGGACGAGTTCGGGTCGGCCATCTCGACCTCGCCCTTGAACTCGGGCTTGATCAGGTCGGCCCAGCAGGCGGGGGCCGCGATCTTCCGTTTGGCCAATTCATCGCCGTTGTAGCCGAAGCCGAGCGCACCGAGGTAGAGGCCGACCGTGCGGTAGCCGGACCGCTTCGCCTGGTTCTGCGCCCAATCGCGCAATTGCCCGAGCGCGGGTGACTGGTAAGGCTCGGTCAAGCCGTCGGATGCCGCTTGCAGATGCGGGTCGCCGGTGCCGCCATACCAGATATCGCCACGCGGATTGTCCTTTTCCGCCCGCAGCCGGGCATAGAGTTCACCCGCGCTCTGCCGCGTCATGTCGACATGGATGCCGCTCTGCTTTTCGAACGCGGTGGCGGCGGCGCGGCACCACTCCTCGTTGACGCCGCAGTAGACGACGACGCTGCCCTCGGCCCGCGCCTGCGCGCTGCCGAACGCGAGCGTGCCGAGCAACCCGAGAGCTGCCATCCACCTGGTCGATTTTACCGACATCGTTTCCTCCTGCTGTTCAGCCCCGCTTGAGCGGAGTCACTTCGTCTTGCTTCCGGACCGTATCGCGTTCGATCAGCTCGACTGGCAAGACGACCCGGCGGCCCGGCAGGCCCTCGCGCTCCACCGCCTCGAGCACCGCCCTGGTCAGCGCGGCGACCGACTGGCTGATCGTAGTCAATCCGTAGGCGCTCCACCCCGCGGCTGCGACGTCGTCGAAGCCGATGACCGAAAAATCGTGAGGGATGGATCGGCCATGGCGGTGCCGTGCCCCGTCGAGAAAGCCCATCGCAAGCAGGTCCGTCACGCAGAAGATCCCGTCCGGACAATGCGGGAGCAGAGCGTCGGCGGCGCGCCGCCCAGTCTCGTACGACGTCTCTCCCGCCGCCCAGACCGTGATCGGTAGCCCGTGTTCGCGCGCGCGGCTGCGGAACCCCGCGATGCGCCGGCGCTGGTTGGGTGTCCGGCTCGCGCTGGCCACCACTGCCAGCCGGCGTGCGCCCGACCGGACCAGCCGGTCGGCCGCCAGTTGTGCACCGAGCAGATCATCGGAAAGGATCGTATCGGCCGCGACACCCCGCATTGGCTTGTTGACGAGGATCACGCGAAGGCCGCGGCGCAGACTCTCTTCGACGATCGCGTTCGGCGGCGAGCCCGACAGGATCACCAGCGCTCGCGCCCGATACTCGAGGATCCGCTCTATCATCGGAACGATGTCCTGGTGGCTGCTCGTCGCGTTGAACAGCAGGCATTCCCGGCCGGATGCCGGCAGCGCCTGGCTCAGCGCGGCCAAGGAGCGCCATTGAAGGGAGTTTCGAGGTTTGCGGCGATGATGCCGACCAGGCTGGATTGATCCTGGATCAGATTTCGTGCCAGGCGGTTGACCCGGTATCCGACCTGGACCGCCGCTTCGCTGACCCGGGCGCGAACCCGGGCGGATACGTAAGCGCCCGGCGTGAACGTCCGCGACACCGCCGACCGCGAAACGCCTGCAAAAGCGGCCACCTCGGCCGCAGTGACGAAGCTCTTTCTCACCGACGTTCTTCTCCCGCAGCAATCATGCACACGCGTGCAGGCAGCCCGTCAAACCTTTTCGGCCCCGGTTTAACAGCGCAAGCTCGCTTGGAGCAGGAGATCGTCGTGCACGTTGGATTGGTGACGGACAGCCTGGCGGAACTTTCGCTCGACGCATTGATCGAGGTCGCTGCCGATTTTGGGATAGCGGCGCTCGGATTCGGCTGCGGCAACTGGTCCTCCCCCCGCACCTGGATCCGGACGCGCTGCTGGCCGATGACGGCGGACGCCGGATTCGTCTCACTTCTTGCGCTCCGCCGAGCGTCACTAGGTTTCCTGCCTCGTCACTGACGTGCACATGCCGGGAACGAGCGGGCTGGACCTGCAGCGTACGACGAACGCGGAGGGCTCGCGGCTTCCTATCGTGCTGCTTACGGCGTTCCTCAACGGCAATGGAACAAGGGGGCCGCCGGCTTTCTCGTCAAACCCTTCGAGGCGCAGGATCTCGCGCGACACCTGGCAATCGCGTGTGCTGGATCGGCAACTCCTAGGTAACCAGTGGTGACGCACGGGTCGGATCGGTCGGGTGCTCTGCTCGCGTCCGACCGTCGATGAACACGAGCCGTTCACCGCAACGTGCACGAGTCACTGACCTGCAGCCCAGATCCCAAAAGTCAGGCCAGGCTGGTTCACTTGCCGCAACCAGAGTAGAGACCCCGCCCATAAAAGATTTGTTAGAGATCCTCCCGTCAACCTGGCCCCGCGTCTCCGGTTGTTGGTCACGTGCGACGGCACG
>JAVVHH010000164.1:0-7852 GCA_032249615.1 Acetobacteraceae bacterium | reverse complement strand
ACGCCGAGGCGTGGGCGGATGCTGGCCGCATGACGGCGGCCGGGTTGCCAGTGCTCGCACACCAGGCCGAGGCGATGGAGCGATACGGGCAGGCGCTGGAGGCTCTGGCCCCCGACTTGCTGCGCGACACGCGAGCGGCGCTGAAGCGCGCGCCGGACTTGGCGCGGGATGCCGGCACCCCGGAGGGCGCGGCGGCGTTGGGGACGGCGATCGGCACCGAGCGGCGGGCGCGGCTTGACCTGGACGAGCGCGGGCGGGCGACGGTGCGGACATGGGACACGCTGGAGCGGGCCTACACGGCGGCCGAGAAGGAGTACGACTGGCAAGCCAAGCGCGAGGTGGGAGAGCGCATGGAGGCGTTCGCGACCGAACTGAAGCACGACCCGCAGCTCGACAGCCTGTTGCGGCAGCGCGGCCGGGAGCTGGGCGTGGACGAGGGGTCTCGGCTCGACCAGGTGGTGCAGGCGCGGGAGGCCGACATCAGCCGCACGCTGCGGCGCGATCTTGGCATCAGCCTCGGGCGCGGCATGGGCATGGGCATGTGAGCCATGGACCAGCCGGAGCACGAAGCGCAGGAGTCAGACGGGGCCGAGCAGGCGTTCTTGGCACTCCGCCAGGAGGTGGTGGCGCTCCGACGCGGCGTTGAGTCGGTTTATCGCCAGGGGCAGGAGGCGAAGGGGCCGGCCGTTGCCGGGCCGGATTACAGCCCGACGCTGGGAGCCATCGCGAAGGAGCTGAAAAGTGTCGCCGCACGGCTGGACGCGATGGAGCGTGCCCCGGCCCTGGCCATCACGCCGGCGCAGCAGGCTGCCGAGCTGCGATGCGAGCTGCACCACATCGGCCAGGACGCGCGGGGCGGGCTGGCGCACAGCCAGGCCGAGCTTGATGGGACGGTGCGCGAGCTGCGCGGCATGATCGGTTCCGCCCGCGCCCGGCAGGACCAGCAGCAATGGCTTTGGACGGCGGGCGTATGTGGGGCCATGGGCGGCGCGCTGTTGTGGTTCATGCTGACCGCCATGCTGCCTTGGGGCGGAGGCACCTGGCTGGCGGGCCTGGCCTTTGGCGGGCGCTGGAACGCGGGTGAGGCGATGATGCAGGACGCGAGCCCGGCACAGTGGGAACGGATGGTGCGGCTCTACAAGGCTTGCCCGCAGGACAGCACGGTCGAGCTGTGCGAGGCGGCAATCACCGTGCGGACGATCACGCCGGGGCAGGAGGGAGCGAAGGCGTCTGCATTCGGCACGGTGCCAGCACAGCCGCGCGGCAATACTGGGCCTCGGCGTTGAAGCGGGATGGCCACGGCTGTCGCGCAGCATCGGGCGAGGCTTTTGGAACAGCTATCATTGGGGCAGAGTGGGGCTTCTGCTGCCCAGATCAAGGATTCACCGATGCCCCCGATGTTGAAGACAGATTGCCACCCCGACGATGGTAACGCTCGCACCCGAGAGGACCGTTTATCGATTGTCGGCATCGGGGCGTCCGCAGGCGGGATCGAGGCTTTCCGCGGATTTTTTGAGAACATGCCGGCCGATAGCGGTCTGGCTTTCGTCGTGGTGCTGCATCTGCCAGCAGATCGCGAGAGCATCCTGCCGGAAATTCTGGGCCACTGGACCTCCATGCGGGTCCTCGAGGCAACTGAGGGCAGCCCCGTCGAGGTCAACTGCGTGTACGTTCCGCCGTCTGGCGTCGCCATCACCTTGCAGAGCGGATGCTTGCGTCTGCATCGGCCGACCCTCAACGAAGCGCGCGAGCCGAGCCCGATCAGCATGTTTTTCGACTCTCTCGCGCAAGAACTGAATGAGAATGCGATCGGGATCGTGCTGTCCGGAACCGGCAATGACGGGGCGTTGGGTCTGAAGGCCATCAGGGCACGCGGCGGCCTGACACTGGCTCAAGGCACCGACGCCACGTTCCCACAGTATGACGGCATGCCCGCTAGTGCGATCGCGACGGGCGCCGTGGACATCATCGCCGCCGTCGAGGCCATGCCAGACCATATCATGGCCGTGCAGGCGGCGCGCCGAACTGCTAAGGAGCCGGCCGAGCTGTCGCCCGAGCAGGTCAGCCAGGCTCGACTGGCAATCTGCGCGATACTGAATCAACAGCTTAACCATGATTTCAGCGGCTACAAGGACAAGACCTTCCTGCGCCGGGTGCAGCGGCGCATGCAGGTGCTCCGTCTGACGACATTGCCTGCGTATGTGGCCCGCTTAGAGACTGATCGCGTCGAGGTGGGCATGCTGTTCCGCGATCTGTTGATCGGCGTAACCGCCTTCTTCCGTGACGCGGACACTTTCGAAGCGCTTCGCCAGACAGTTATCCCAGGTATGTTCCGCGGCAAAAGTGCCGACGACACTATCCGAATTTGGATTGCCGGTTGCGCGACTGGCGAGGAAGCCTATTCGTTTGCGATGCTGATGCGCGAGCATCTGGACGGCGTGACGGTAGACGCTCCGAAAATTCAGATCTTTGCGACCGACATCGACGAGCCGGCAATCGCGACGGCCCGCGCCGGCCGTTACCCGCCAACTTTGCTTGAGGGGTTGGCCCCTGAACGCCTGAAGCGCTTTTTTATGGCCGGCAGCGATGGCAGCTGCACCGTCACCAAGGACCTGCGGGATCTGTGTACCTTCTCTGCCCATAGTCTCACCCGCGACCCACCTTTCTCGCGGATCGACCTGATCTCCTGCCGGAACCTACTCATCTATCTGGACACCGATTTGCAGGCGACTGTGATTCCGGCATTTCATTATTCATTGGTTCCAAACGGCATCCTTGTACTGGGTAGTTCGGAAACCGTCTCCCGGCACGAAACCCTGTTTGCGACCCTCGACCGAGGCCATCGGATTTTTCAACGGCGCGACGCGCCCAGCCCGCCCCTCAGGCTGACGGGCAAAACAGGCGCGGGAGAGGCGCAAACGATGAGAGGCATTTTAAGGCCGGGTACTTCCCGGTCGGGACCGGCCAGGCCAAATAATCGGGCAGGCGCGCGGGTGCTGGAGCGTTTCGCGCCGGCTTTCGTAGTGGTCAACGCCGGTGGCGAGATCATGCAGTATTCCAGCCGCACCGGCCGTTTCCTGGAGCCGGCCTCCGGCCTACCGAGCCAAAGCGTGCTGGACATGGCGCGGCGCGGCCTGCGTTCCCCCCTGCGCTCCTTGCTGAAGCAGGTAGTCGAAACAAATCGCCCGACCGAAAAGTCCCAAATTTCGGTCGAAATTCCAGGCGAAGGTGTTCAGCGAATCACCGTAGCCGTGGAGCCGCTGCCAGAGCAGGGCGCGGACACGACCTACCTCATCGTTTTCGTCGAAGCCGGGCAGAAAGGAAGCGACGAAAAGGTTCCGCGCGAGGATGGAGTCACGAGCGATGCCGGCACAGACTGGCACCGGCATCTCGAAATCGAGCTGCGCGACACCCGCGAGCAGCTTCAATCGGTCACCGAGGAGCACGACACGGCGCTGGAGGAGCTGAGGAGCGCCAACGAGGAACTGCACTCGGTCAACGAGGAGCTGCAATCGACCAATGAGGAGCTGGAGACCTCCAAGGAGGAAATCCAGTCGATGAACGAGGAGCTGCAAACCGTCAACGCTCAGCTTGCCGGCAAGGTTGACGAACTCGATCAGAAGAACAGCGATTTGCAGAACCTGTTTGAGAGCACGCAGGTCGCGACCATCTTTCTGGACCGTAACCTTCTCATCCGTGGTTTCACGCCTGCCGTGGCCGGCCTGTACAACCTCATTCCGAGTGACCAGGGGCGTCCGTTGACCGACATTGCCAGCCAGTTGCGCTACGGCGGGTTGCGGCAGGACATGCGCCAAGTCCTCGCCACCCTGGGGCCGCTGGAAAGACGGATCGTGCGGGACGACGACACGACGCATTACCTCATGCGCATCCTGCCGTATCGTGGACCCGACAGCACCGTCGACGGTGTCGTTGTCACCTTTACTGAAGTCACCAGTATCGTGCAGGCGGAACAGCACCAGCGTTTGCTGGTTGATGAACTGAACCATCGCGTCAAGAACATGTTGACCGTCGTGATCTCGCTGGCGACGCAGACGCTGCGCCGCTCGCAAACCCTGGAAGAGTTCTCCCAGAACTACATGGGACGCGTGCATGCGTTGACGGCCGCCTACTCCCTTCTCAGCAACGAGGGGTGGCAGACCGTGGCGTTGCGCGACATCGTCATGGAAGAACTCAAGCCGTTCCTGGCCGCCGATCGCACCAATATTGTCGCCGAGGGTCCACGCATCCTGCTGGAGCCGAGGGCCGCCTTGGCCCTCGGCATGGCCATTCACGAACTCACTACGAACGCCGTCAAGTATGGTGCGTTATCAGTTCCGGAAGGCATCGTCACGGTGACATGGCGCCGGGAGCAGGATTCTGATGGTAACCCGTGGCTGGCCTTGCATTGGACCGAGAGCAAGGGCCCTCGCGTCACTCCGCCAATGAACCCCGGATTTGGCATGATGCTGATCGAGCGTGGTTTACGCCAAGATATGGCGGCCGAGGTCAAGGTGGACTTTGCTGTTGAGGGCGTCAGGGCAAGCTTGAAAGCACCCTTGCAGACAGGTGCCACGATACAGGCTGTTGATGGCGACGGTTCGGGGCCGCAGGAGTGAACAGCGCAGTTCTTGTTGGGCTGCGCGTGCTTGTCGTCGAAGACGAGATGCTGGTTTCCTTGCTTATCGAGGACATACTCGGCGATCAGCAGTGTGTCATCGTCGGCCCCTGTGACCAAATAAAGCCTGCTCTCGAGGCGGCCCGAACCGAGGTGATCGATCTTGCGATTCTGGATGTGAACATTGCAGGCAGCAAGGTTTATCCAGTTGCAGAGGTTCTGGCTGCGCGCAACGTCCCGTTCCTTTTGCTGTCTGGCTATGGAGGGAGCGCTGTTCCAAGCAACCACCCAGACTGGCGGGTGTGCAGCAAGCCATTTCGATCGGAAGAGCTGGTCGGCATGTTGATTGAACAGGTCCAGAGTGGGTAAAGCCACCGCTGGTCAAGCCATCCGTTCCACGGTTGAAAGGCCGAAAGCCCTGATCGTCATTGGCACCTCGTCGGGCGGTTTGGCGGCGTTGCGTGCAATCGCTGCCGGACTTTCACCCAAGCTCCCGGCTGCGATATGCGTGATCCAGCACATTGGAGACCATGCCAGCCATTTGCCGTCGCTTCTCGATAGTGCGGGGCCGCTGCGCGTCGTGGAAGCAAAGGACGGCGATCCTCTCGAGGCGGGCGTCATCTACGTAGCGCCGCCTTCCCACCACCTTGTCGTCGAATCAGAACATCTTCATTTGACGCGCGGCCCCCGCGAGAATTTCGCCCGCCCCGCCATTGATCCTTTGTTCCGGTCAGCTGCGGAGCATTTTGGGTCGAGAGCTATCGGCGTGGTTTTGACAGGCCAGCTCAATGACGGCACTGCCGGCCTGTATGAAATCAAGCGCCGTGGCGGCATCGCAATCGTCCAGGATCCACTCGACGCCGAATACCCCTCAATGCCGCAGAGTGCGGCGGACCATGTGGCGATCGACCATCGGGTGGCAGCGGTGAATATGCCAAGCCTGTTGGAGGCGCTCGTCACCAAAATCACAAGGAGCAGCCCCTCCGTCAGCTCTCGGGCGCAGGAGATGGAAATGGGATCGCAGCTGCCGCATGAACGTCCAATCGCGTTTACCTGCCCCGAATGCGGTGGTTCTCTCCGGCGAAGCGAACTGGGAAAGATCGTCAAATTTGACTGCCACATCGGACATAGCATGACCGCCGAGGTCATGGCGGCAGGGCAATTTGCTGAGATGGAAAAAGGGCTTGAAGCCTCTCTGCGCCGTATGAACGAGCGCATTGAGCTTTGCCGCCAAATGGCCGAGCAGGCCCACGCCATAGGTGACGAGCACCAGACGAGAAATTGGAAAACAGCAATGCTGCAAACAGAGGAGCGCGCCAAAGTTGTAAGCCAACTCCTTCAGGAAAGTTGGCTGCAACCGCAGGAAGGCGGCATCTGGAACAGGACGGGTATTTGAGTGTATCACTGTGCGAAACGTCCAATTCACAGAGTGATACACTGCCCTCAGGCGGGGGTGCAGCAGGAAGCTTGCTTGCCATTTTCCTGGATCGGCGGGCACGGCACGGTTCCGAACGAGCAGAACACGCAGCAGTCGCCAGGCTTTGGCCGCAGCAGTGTGCCGCAGCCCTTGCAGTCATAGAAAAACTGGCAGGCGTCGGTCGGCATGATCTCGGTTGCAGCAAATCCGCAGCGTGGACAGGTGATCGTGGAGTCCGCGATCGTAGGAGCCTCACGCATACAGGTAGCCGATGGTCAGCAGAGCCAGGCCGGCAAGCAGCCCTACAACCGTTAGGTTGCGCACGGCTGGTTTGGAGCACACCGTCTCCGAGGTGCAGCCCGCCGCCGCCCTGCGTCGCCACAACAGGGCGCATCCCGTGACGAGGCAGATTGCGGCAGCCCACAGGAGCAGCGGCCGGTGTGGGGCAGCGAGTAGGGCGATGCCGCCCAGCCACGCCGAGCTTAGGCCGAGCGTCGCCAGTAGAAATGGCAAGCCGCAGCACGACGCCACCCCGAACGCCGCGGCCAAGCCACCCAGCGTGAGCAGTGTCGCTCCGGTGTCGCGGAGTTGCTGGCGATCCAGGGGATAGTTCGTTTCAGTCGAGGGCATAGTGGTCTCCTTGTCGGCGGTATCGACGCATCCTAGAGTCTGTAGTGACTACAGACTCAAGCGCATTTTGGAGGCACATCGATGGGCGCCGACGACATGCCAATCGGGGAGTTTTCCCGAAAGACGGGCTGCGCCATTGAGACCGTCCGATTCTATGAAAAGGTCGGAGTTCTGCCCCAGCCACGGCGGCGCGGCCGGTATCGTTATTACGCAGCCGAGGATGTTGGGCGGCTGATCTTTGTCCGACGAGCGCGGGAATTGGGGTTCACCCTCGATGAAGTGCGCGCGTTGCTGCGGCTTGCCGCATCAGGACACGATGCCTGTGCTGAGGTGCGCACGCTTGCGGCCAAGCATCTGACCGACGTGCGCGCCAAGATCGCCGATTTACGCTCCATGGAGCGTACCCTCGCCAAAGCGGTTCGAGAGTGCGACGACGGTGCGCAAGCAAGCTGCCCCTTGATCGACGCACTGTCGCACGCGGGTTTGGCGTGATGCCCCCACCCCGCCCCCGTTTTGTCAGCTATCTCCGGGTCTCGACCGATGGCCAGGGCCGATCCGGCCTTGGCCTTGAGGCGCAGCGCCAGGCCGTAGCGGCGCACGTCACCCAAGCCGGCGGCGAGGTGGTGGCGGAGTTTCAGGAGGTGGAGAGCGGCAAGCGCGCCGATCGGCCCCAGCTTGCCGCCGCGCTTGCCTCCTGCCGCACCCGCCGGGCCGTGCTTGTCATCGCCAAGCTGGACCGGCTGGCGCGCAACGCGCGCTTCCTGCTGTCCGTGGTGGAGGGCAGCGGCGAGGCCGGTGTCGTGTTTTGCGACCTGCCCACGGTGCCGGCCGGGCCGGTCGGCAAGTTCCTGGTCACGCAGATGGCGGCGGTTGCCGAGCTGGAAGCCGGGTTGATCAGCCAGCGCACGCGCGCGGCCTTGGCAGTTGCGAAGGCGCGTGGTGTCCGCCTCGGCAACCCCTCCCCTACCCCGGCAACGGCGGAGATGGCGGCGGCAGCCCGGCAGGCGCGTAGCCGCCAAGTGGCGGCGCGAGCATCGGACGTGCTGGCCGTGGTGCGCCAGGTGCAGGCCGAAGGGGCGAGCAGCCTTCGCGCGATTGCGGCGGAGCTGCACGCCCACGGCGTGCGTACGCCAACCGGCAAAGAGCAGTGGTCAGCAGCGCAAGTCCGAAGATTGCGTCATGCCGCCAAA
>JAVVHH010000163.1:0-8088 GCA_032249615.1 Acetobacteraceae bacterium | reverse complement strand
TGCCACGTCTCTGAGGTTCGTCTGGTTGATGACTGCATTTCGCCACTGGACGGAAGAATCGACGATGTCTTCGCAGGCGCTGCGGCCCTGGATGGTGACCGTGTGGCTGTCGGCGTTGATGTGCGATCCGTAGATATCGACGTAGCCGGTCAACACCAGATCCTTGCCGATCCGCACGCGGCACACCTGGCCGGCCATGATCGGCACTGCACCGGACTGGCCGGGATACTTCTCGGTGACCTGGATCGCGAAGTCAGAGGGGCAGCGCTCAATGCCGCGGGTGACGCGGATCTGCTGCCAGCCCGAGATTTTGCCGTTGTCGAGCTCGAGGACCAGCTCGCCGTCAGCGGGGTGTTGCGCTCCGGCCATCTACGCGTTCGCCGCAGTCGTGAACACGCGCGCCAGGTGCCACAGCTCGACGGTCAACCCGGCCCCATCCGCCTCGGCCACTGCCGACAACGCCTCGAGCGGCAGGTAAGGCACATCGTGCTCCTCCCGCTCGCCGGCTCGCAGCGGATAGGAACCCGGCTGACGCACGGCCGCCTGGCCGCTCCGGGAAAGCCAGATCGTGACCGACGAGATGTTCCAGATCCGCAGGTGCGACAAGCCGCCGGTCGACGTTGGCGTGCCCACGGCCGCGAGAGCGTGGAGGGCCGGATAGACCTCGACCGCTTCGGTGCCAACGCTGCAGCTATAATCCTTCAGCGCGTGCATGCCGCTTCCTCCATCATCACCGGTTCCTCGAAGCGTTCCGGCGCCAGATCACACAGGGTTCGCGCCTCGATCCCGCCCAGTCGGATCGTCGCCATTGTCAGCAGGCCGCCGGTCGCCTCGGGGTAGTCGGCGCGCAGCGCGTCCATTTGCGCTCGGGCGATGCACTCGACGTGCTCGGGGTGCGGCTCGCGCAAACGGTGGAACTCAGGGACGTCCGGCACCGCCTCGGCTGTCGCGATCGCCGCCTCATAGGCCCACGCGCCCCGAAACTGGTAGGCCATGACGCGCCCCGCCGCTGGCGAGAAGCCGGCCAGGAACACAATTTGGCGCGCTGTTTCGCGAGCATCTCGCCCGACGCTCCGGATCATTTTCATCGTCCGCTGCCGGAGCAGCTCGGGCAGCCGCCGGACGGCCTCGTCCAGATCGCGCGCGCGGCAGACAAGCCGATCGGCCTCGTCCCCCAGATCGGCCCACCCCCCGCTCACGACGGCCACGCCAGCGCCCGCGACCACCAGCTTATTGCGCATCCGCGAGTGGCGGCCGTCGACCAGCGACAGGCACTCGCTGTCGGTCCAGATAACAGCCAGGTCAGGCGAGAACAGACGCGCGGCGAGGATCGTCATGGCGACATCGCCTCGAGTGCATAGAGCTCGTCCGCCCGATACTTCACCTGGTCGTAAACGGCGGTCTCAGCCCGGTTCATTTCGAGCCCAGCGACCTTCACCATCCAGTCCTCTAGCTTTGCCCGCTCGGCCTGCATCTCGTCCTTCCGCATATGGACGGGCGGCGTCGGGTTGACTGGCGGCGGCGGCGGCATCTTGGGGCGCGCGGGCGGGGCGGGAGCAGCCCTCGACGCTGCCGGAGGCACAGGATGCCTACGGCCCGCCTTGGCCGCCGCCTCTGCGGCTCGCAGCTTCACAAGCGCCGGCGGCTCGTCCAGCTTCCACCAGGGCTTGTCCGGCATTACGTCGCCCTCAACACGCCGCGGACAATCGTCAGCCCCACACCCGTTGAGAGCGGCGTCAAGTTGGCCACCAGCTGATAGCCGCCCGTCGCCGGGTTCACGACACAATTGCGAGAGACCACGGCCAACTCGTCGTAGCAGGTGCCGACCACCGTGCCGGCCGCCAGCGTGCCGCTGAAAGCATCACCATCTGGAAACGCCGCCAGCCCGGTGAACTGAAGCGTGATCCATCCAGCGTCGGCCTGATCGGTCGGGCCCCCAAGCGGGACCGGCCGCGGTGTCGCGAACGGCATCACCAGCAGCAGGTTGCCGCCGGTCGGACTGTCGAAGATCGCCCGCCCCGCCATGGCGCCGCCTGCCGGCAGCGTGCCGAAGCTGTAGGCCCGGCTCGACACGCTCACGCCGTTGCGCGGCGAGTTGAACGAGATCGGCTGCCGGACGGCGGCCATCTCGGTTGCGGTGCCGGTGCCGACCGCCGAACAGAGCCCCAAGAACGCGTTGATGAAAGCCATCACAATCCTCCCAGGTTTTTATCGAGCAGTGTCCACGTCCGCGGATGCTCCGGCGGCAGGAGTGCTGCGGGCGGCGCCGGAACCGGACGGCCGCCGGCCTGCAGCTCCTCAAATCGGATCTGCTCGACCATGGTCCGCTTGTTCGCCACGCGCTTGGGAGGTGCCGGCGGCAGCGGCTTCGGATCGGCCAACTCCGCAACGCCGCGCTCGATCAGCAGGCGGGCGGTCTCAGCGTCGAAACCGCCCGCCTGGCCTGCCTGATACCCGACCGGCCCCGTTCGCGGATTGACGGTGACTGACGTCCAACCGTGGAATCGCACGTTCCAAGTCAACGCCGCGTCGGCGGGCGTGAATACCCGCACGTTCGCCATCGAGCGCGCCATGTCGGTGAACGAGCCAGCCGGGATGGCGTGAAGGCTGAACGGGATCACCGCCGTTTCCGCGCGATAGCCCGCGTTCATGCTCTCAAGTTTCAGCCGCCGCAGCCCGGCGGCCAGCTGGTCGGCCGCGTGCTGCGCGATGGCGCACGCGGTCAGCTGCTCGACCAGGCGCGTCCGATAGTCGAGCCAGGCGTCAGCCCGGGTCTCGGCCTCGAGTGCTCTGATGCGCGCATGCAGCTCGGGGCGCAAAACCTCGATCCGTTCCAGCTGGAGGTGAGCGCGGTCGACGGCTTGCTCGAGCTTGCGGATAGCGGCATCGCTGCCTTCCTGCATCAGCAGCTCGGTGCGGCGCTGCGGCGCGGACGCAATCAGCTGGCCGGCGTCGGCCGCCTCGATCCCCATGGCGTCCAGCGCGCCCCGCAGATCCTCCACGGTCGGCAGACGTGGCGCCTCCTCGCCCTCGGATGCGATCGGGGGGCGGAGAAGAGCGATGGTGTCGGCTATTATTCCCATGCATTACGGCTACGGCCGACCGCGTGCCAAAACACCCCCGAATTTTGGCACAATTTCGATCCTGCATCGATCGGCCTCGGTGATGCGCAACAAGGTTCGCCTGGATATAGCCTCACCCCCTGTCGCGGATGCCAAATCCCGAACAGCTGCGGCGAAAGGCGAGGCGGGCGGTGGAACAGGCCGGTTCTCTCGCAGCAGTCGCCACGTTGCCGAGACCACGAACGCTGCCAAATCCCGTTCCACCCGGGATGCAGCTTTTGACGGTGTCCCACCCGCAGCAGCCATCGCATGCGCGGCCGCACTGGCGCGTTCGTCGCGCCGGATCGCGCGCAGAAGATCCTCAGGCAGAACGGCCGAGACTTCCGCTGCATCTTCTGGCGGCAGACGACGTAGGATCGCGGCGATGGTGGTCCGCCTGCTCATGCCGGTTCATCGTCCCGGGCGAAGCCGCGCTCCCATGGGCGGCGCACGGCGGGCGTGACGGATCGGTTCTCGGCGCTGTCGGCGCGGCGGGTCGATTGCACGGTCAAGCGCAGCGAGCGAGCGACGTCATGAGGCGCGTCTGCCGCTCCCTAATCGATAGCAGTCGGTCAAAACGGCGCAGGATGCGCGGGTCGGCAATCGCCGTCAGGTCGAGAGCATCGATCATCTCCGAGAGCCGGTCCGTCGAGCAAACCGCCCCGCAAAATGCTGCGAGAAGATGCCCAGCCGGCGCGTCAAAATAGCCGACCGGTTTCGCCTCTACGACGGCGCGCCACACGCGAGCTTGCGCCTCGGTAAGGCTCTCGGGTGGAGCCATCCGCTGCGGCAGCGCCGTGACGACGATACTGAGGGATGCAACTGACTTGCGACCACGCTTAGCCACGGATCGGTCCTCCAAAAATGCATGAAAATTGAACGGATTTATGGTTGCGAGATTGGGGGGCGGTCGACAAACGGCTGATCCGGTAGCTTTGGACAACCCCCTACCCCCTGTTCCTGATCTGCGGGGGAGGATGGGGAGGTTCCTCCGGTTATCGCTGTTACGCGTGCGCGCGCGTGACGGGGATATACGGATCATCCTCCCCATCCTCCCCCGGCGGCCCTGTCGCGACCCGATGAACCAGCTCCGGTCGGGCGCAGACCGATGCCTTGGAGCACTGATCGGTTGTGGTTTGCCCGCGCTGTCTCAAACCCGCGAACCCGCATGGCCTGGCTGAACCGCTTCAGCGATCCAGTCTGCTCGCCGGCAAGCTCGCTCCATGCTTTCCAGGATGCGTAAACGTCGCTTGTCGGAAGCTCGAGGTTGCGTGCCGTGATGCAGCACTCGCTGAGCCAGAGACCGAGCGCGTCCTCCGCATTCAAGTATTCCTCCGTGGCGTCGGTCACGGCCTTCGGTGGCGCTAGCCCGATGTCCTGCCAGTTCAGGCAGCCATCGATCGCCCAGCGCAGGATGCTGGGCCACTCGGCCTTAAGCTGCTCGGGCAATGTCTTGTCGCGCTCCTCCGGCGGGATGCGGACCGAGAACGGCAGCATGTTGAACCGGCGCCGTATCGCCTCGTCGATGTTGCGCAAGCCGGGCCGGTGATTGCCGGCGATCAGCAGCTTGAACGCCGGATGGAACGTGAAGAAGTCCTGACGCATGAACCGGGCGCTGATCGGGTCGCCGCCGGTAAGCGACTTGATCTTGCTTTCGGCCCAGCGCCGCCCCTCCTCGGTCTCCTGTGCCGTCACCAGGCGGGCGCCGCGGAGCATGGCGAGATCGGTCGGGTGCCGCTCCGTCTGCGAGGCCGAGAAGGTCTCAATCGCGGCAACGCTGGCGTAGCCGCCGAGCAGGCCTGTCAGTGTGTTGATCAACACGCCCTTGCCATTCGCTCCGGTGCCGAAAGCGAAGAACATCGCGTGCTCTCGCGTGCTACCGGTGAGGCAGTAACCAGCCACGCGCTGAAGGTAGGCCTGCAGATCCTGATCTCCGGCCGTCACGCGATCGAGGAACTTCAGCCAGAGCGGACATGAATCGGCGGACGGCGCGACGGCGGTTGTCTTGGTCATGTAGTCGGTGGCCATCGCGGGCCGGAGGTGGCCGGTACGCAGATTGACGACGCCCCCGGGCGTATTCAGCAGCCAAGGGTCGGTGTCCCACTGGCCTACGGTTGCCGCATGGGCGCGATCGGCGCGGGCCAGCCGCTCGACCGCGGCGACGGTGCTGCCGCTGGCTACCTTCGCCGCAACGCCTTCCTTGTCGCACTCGGAAGAGGCAGCGCGGCAGATACGTCGCGCCAGGTCATAGACCCGGAGCGTGTCGTCGTTGTGCCAAACGGAGCCGTCCCACTCCAGCCAGCGGCCCCATCCGGCGACGTAACGAAGGGTGTTCTTGTGCTCGGCCGTGAATCGGAGCGCGAGGTTCTCGTCGCTGAACTCGGCCGGGATCGCGTCTACGGAGGAGAAGCCACCAAGATCATCCGGCATGGAACGCCTCCATTCGAGCTCGATAGAGATCGTTGAAGTCGACCCGTGGTGTGTCAGGCTGGATGATCCGCACCGTTCGCCCCTCGGCCCGCCAGCGCCGTGCAGCACCGGCGGCGGCTTTCCGGCCGGATCCGTCATGGTCGGCCGCGATCACGACGCTGCGGACGATCGGCGGCAGAACCATGGCTTCGCGCATGTTTCCGCAGGCGATCGCCGACCAGGCGGGCAGCCCCAGCATCGCGCCAGCGCTGGCCGCGGTCTCGAGGCCTTCAGCGATCAGTATCTCGGCCTCGGCCGGGCTGATGCGGATGGCGCCTCCCGCATAGCTGCCGAGGCAAGCTTTGACCGGCTTGATGTCGGCCTTTGTGCCGTCGCAGGTGAGGTAGGTCCGATGGACCGCGCAGATATCGCCGTTGCCGTCCCAGATCAGCGCCACCATGGCCGGGAGCCGCCTGCCGGACGGATGCGAACATTCGGCGCGGTATCGAATGCTGTCGTTGCGTGCGAGCCAGGAGAGCCCGCGGTTTGCGAGATACTTGGCGACAGGCGTTCCGCGCGCTGCGCCGCACATGTTCCAGAACCCGCGAACGCGTTTGCGGGACTCGGCTGTTTCGTCGGCCGGCTTGACCCGGCCGGTGCCGATCCGCTCATAGGCCTTCAATGCAGCCCCTCACAGACCGCTGACCGCAGCACCGCCTCGTTAAGCGCGCGGCGAAAGCCTGCATTGTCGAGATGGCGATAAAGCGCGGCGAAGTAGGCGGCACTGCCGTTCTGATACTCCTGTATCGCCCGTTCAGCCGGCGGCCACCCTCCCATTCGGGCGGCCTCGAACAGACCGCGGGCGGACTCGCTCGGAACTAGCAAGCGGCCGTCCGGCAGCGTATGCGACCTCTCGGGATAGGTGCTCAGCCAGCGCCAAGCCCAGTCCGCGATGCACTCCGGCGAGAAGTCCGTGGCGCGGAGCAGGTCGTTGAACTCGACCCAGGGGAAAGCGAAACCCCGCTCCGGTGCTTCATGAAGCCGGATAGGCGAACCCGCGACGTCGATGGTGCGGGGGGCGCTCAATGCAAGTCTCGCGGCTTGCTGGGAGCCGGATGCACTTCGCCGGCCGGCGGACACATCACCAGGCCCTCGGCGCCGCTGCACCACTTTGAGGCTGCACTCTCCCACGCAGCGATGTTCGCCGAAGTGCACTCGATTATGAGGAGGCGGCGATACCGCTTCGCCAGCGCGACGGCATACTCGTAATGCGACGCGTAACCAGTGCCGCCGTGGATAAGCACGAACCGCGCCCACCGGAGAACACGGCCGGCGATCGGCCAG
This sequence comes from Acetobacteraceae bacterium, assembly GCA_032249615.1. GTDB lineage: Bacteria > Pseudomonadota > Alphaproteobacteria > Acetobacterales > Acetobacteraceae > JAVVHH01. The sequence goes on along the minus strand of JAVVHH010000163.1, from coordinate 1,234 downwards.
GTGTCGGGCCCGTCGGCCGCCGCATGATCGTCATCGCCGAGCAGGGCCAGGCCCGGCAGCTGGATCGCAGCGGCCCACCGCTTGAAGGCGCTGGCAGAAGCGCCGCGCCCCAACTCGAGGTGAGCGATCTCGCCGCGGTAGAGCGCCTGCAGGATCGGAACGCGATGGCCCGCACCGGCGGCCTGCATGCGCCCGATCGCGGCCGGGATCGCGTCGAAACTGTCGATCTGCACAAAAACGCTCACGGAGCGCGGTCCCGCAGCTGGGCCGCCCGGTGCGCGAGCTGCTCGGCCGCCAGGTGGAAGCCGAGATGCAGGTTGTGGTCGGCGAGCTGATCCAGGCGCCGGGCGAGGATGGCGCGGTGGTCTAGGGTGGTGGGCTTGATGGGTGCCACCTTGCGGCGGCGGGGTGAGCGTTTTGTCATCGCGTCTCTCACATCGAGGCGCGGAAAGGGCTGGCTTCGTCGGGCCGGAACGCATACAAGACGGGTGTCGAAGCCGTTTTCTTGTAAGCGTTCTGCAGCCCCCGCCGGTCCTACCGCGGGGGTTTGCATTTTCAGGCGGCGGAAGCGAGTTCGGCGGCGCGGCCGCGGTGCACCAGCCCAGCAAGATACTCATCGCTCAGATCAGGATCGAACAGCATCCGGCCGCCTAAGCGGATAAACGGGAAGCCGTCATCCTTGCATCGGCGGTCAAGCGTCCGCGTGCTGATGTTGAGGCGGGCTGCCTCCGTATCCCGATCGTTGTATTGCTTCCGCATCATCGTCTCTGCCCTCACACGAGTGTCGCCGGGTGGCGTCGAGAGGCAAAGGTGACGAAGCAGCGCAGAAAAGTCGGCCGGAAAGGCCGATAAATCAGGCCGGAAATTCAGCCGATATTTCTGCGGTGCGCGGCAATAGCTTGCACGACATATCGACGTATCTCGCTTTCTACTGGATGCGTCGACATCCTTGAGGCCGCCCATACTTCCAATTCGGCCTGCTCTCCTGGCCCGGGACAGCCGTCCTCCGAGAGCTTCACCGCGAGTTGCGCCATGAGTTGCGGCCAGTCGTGTTTTGGAGTGCGGCCGCGTCTCTTGAACGTCGTGGGCTGTAGAGGACTTGGCTGGGTGTCGATCATCGGCTGACCCTGCACCGGGACCGACGACTTCGTAACCTTGATGCCGGCGATAATCGTCTCGCCAAGTTGCGCTTGGTTGAGCCTCAGATTTATCCGGGCACTGCCCCACCATGCAC
>JAVVHH010000162.1:0-8167 GCA_032249615.1 Acetobacteraceae bacterium | reverse complement strand
GTTGCGGCCGGTCCGCGCGTCACGCTTTTTGACGGTGAACGCGCCGAAGCCGCGCAGCTCGACTCGGGCGCCGCGGGACAGAGCGGCCGTGATCTCGTCGAAGATCGTCGCCACGATCAGCTCGACGTCGCGGCTCATCAGATGTGGGTTTGCGCTCGCCAAATCGGCGATCAACTCGGATCGGGTCATTGATTACGGTGTCGATCGACTGTCTGGGATTTTTGAACGATGCCGGAGCGGGTGCAGGCCGTCAAGGAAGTCAGTGACCTGTCCAAAGGGCCCAGGCGCCGGCGCTTTCGCCACCAAGTAGCCCCGCCCCGAGATGGGTCACCGCCGAGCCGAACGTCCGCTGGAGGAAGCTGCTCAGCTCCAAATCGCGCACGGGCAATCCTTCCGGGATACCATGCTTCTCCGCCAGCCAGGCCCGCGCTTCAATCTCCCCGCCGATCTCGTCGATCAACCCGAGCGACTTCGCCTGTCGGCCGGTATAGGCCCGGCCGTCAGCCAGCTTGCGGACGGCGTCAGGGTCCATGTGGCGGCTGGTGGCCACCATGGCGACAAACTGGTCATACATGTCCTGCACGAGCCCGTTCAGATACTGCCGGCCGGGCTCTGTCAGCGGGCGGGTGTAACTCGGCTGATCCTTGAGCGGTCCCGAGGTGATGGCCTCGGCGTCGACGCCCAGCTTGCCCAGCAAGCCGGAGAACTGCACCGTTTCCAAAATCACGCCGATGGAGCCGGTCAATGTCGCCTCGCGGGCAAAGATCCGTTCGGCGGGAAGCGACACCATGTAGCCGGCCGACGCAGCGGTCCCGCGCATGACGGTTACGACCGGCTTGGCGCTGGCTAGCCGCATGAGCGCCGCGTGGAGGCTCTCGCCGCCGGCGACCGACCCGCCCGGGCTGTCGACCGCGACGATGACGGCGGGCACTGATTGGTCCCGCACTAGCCTGCCGATGGCGTCGGTCAGCTTGCGGTCTTCGGTGATGATCCCGCTGATTGAAATTCGAGCGATATGCTGGCGTGGTGCTCCGGCCCACCTGCGCGGCCCCACCACGGCGCCCACGGCCAGGACCAGGGCGAGGATGGTCGCTACCCGCCAAAAGTTCAGGCGGCGCTTGAGGCGCCGCCTGTCGACCAAAAGATCAGCTTCGAGCACGCATGGCCCCTACGACGTGGCTGACCTCCCCCGCATGCAGGGGGGTCGCAGCTGTCAGGCGTCGGTCGACTGCTGGTTACGACGACGGATCGCCGCACCCAGAATGTCGCCCAACGAGGCGCCGCTATCGGTCGTGCCGAAGTCCTGGATCGCCTGCTTGTCCTCTTCCATCTCACGCCCCTTGATCGTCAGCGCGAGCTTGCGGCCCGCACGGTCGATCGCGGTGACCTTGGCATCGACCTTCTCGCCGACGGCAAAGCGCTCCGGACGCTGGTCGCCTTTGTCGCGGGCGAGTTCGGCGCGCCGGATGAACCCGGTGAGGATATCGTCGACCTTCACCTCGATGCCGTTCGACTGGATGCTCGTCACGATGCACGTCACGACGTCGTTCTTGTGGATGTTGCTGAGAACGCCAGCCGCCGGGTCGTCCTGCAGCTGCTTGATACCGAGCGAAATTCGCTCCTTTTCGGCGTCGATGTCGAGCACCTTGGCCTGAACGACCTGACCCTTTTCGAACTTCACGATGGCCAGTTCGCCAGGCTCGTCCCAGGACAGGTCCGACATGTGGACCATGCCGTCGATGTCCGCGCTGATGCCGATGAACAGGCCGAACTCGGTGATGTTGCGAATTTCGCCCTCGACCGTGCTGCCGACCGGATGCTCCTCGAGGAACTGATCCCAGGGGTTGCGCTGCACCTGCTTGAGGCCCAGCGAAATCCGCCGCTTCGAGCTGTCGACATCGAGCACCATCACGTCGACCTCTTGCGAGGTAGAGACGATCTTGCCCGGATGGACGTTCTTCTTGGTCCAGCTCATCTCGCTGACGTGGACCAAGCCTTCGATCCCCGGCTCGAGTTCGACGAAGGCGCCGTAGTCGGTGATGTTGGTCACGCGGCCGGTATACTTCGCACCCGGCGGATACTTGGCGGTGACGCCGTCCCACGGGTCGGCCTCGAGCTGCTTCATGCCGAGGCTGATCCGCTGCGTCTCGCTGTTGAAGCGGATCACCTGCACCCGGACGCTCTGCCCGATCTGCAGCGCCTCGCTCGGATGGTTGATCCGGCGCCAGGCGATGTCGGTCACGTGCAACAGGCCATCGACGCCGCCGAGATCCACGAACGCGCCGTAATCGGTGATGTTCTTGACGACGCCGTCCAGGATCATGCCTTCCTTGAGGCCCTGGATGAGCTCGCTGCGCTGCTCGGCGCGCGTCTCCTCGAGAACAGCCCGGCGAGACACGACGATGTTGCCGCGGGCGCGGTCCATCTTGAGGATCTGGAAAGGCTGCGGCGTCCCCATCAGCGGACTGACATCGCGTACCGGGCGAATGTCGACCTGGCTACCCGGCAGGAAGGCGACCGCGCCACCGAGGTCGACGGTGAAGCCGCCCTTGACCCGGCCGTAGATCGTTCCGTTCACCCGTTGCTGGGCCTCGAACGCACGCTCCAGCGTGGTCCAGGCCTCTTCGCGGCGCGCCTTCTCCCGCGAGAGCACGATGGAGCCATCCCGGTCCTCGTAGCGCTCGACATAAAGCTCGATATTATCGCCGGGCTTGACTTCGGCCTTCTGGCCAGGAGCGCCGAACTCCTTGAGCGCCACGCGCCCCTCGCTCTTCAGGCCGACGTCGACGATCGCATACTCATCCGTCAGGCGGACGACGCGACCCGTGACAACCGATCCCTCGAACCCGGCCTCCCGGCCAAGCTGCTCGTCGAGAAGAGAGGCGAAATCTTCCATGCCGTGGTTACGGGTGGGTTCCATAAGGGCGGTGGCGGTAGAAGCCATGTGGTTCGTTGTTTCCTGTTATGGGTCCGGCCAAGTGAGCCGGAAACATGATATGCGCGCCCGAACCAAGTTCAAACGCGACTACCCGCACTGCGGGCTGGTTGAACGACAATTTCGCCAGCGCCGAATGGCACAAGCGCGGTCGAGAGAGCGGGAGTGATACGCTTTGTCGCCGTGAAGTCAAGCAGTTGTTAGCAGGCATAGTAATTGCCGCGTTGCTCAACCCGCATCAACGGATCAGGTGACGGGCCCTGACCATCGTCTCAGCCCGGTCCAGCAGGCTGCTCCCCAGGACACGCCCAGGGCCCACCCCGCCAGCACGTCCGTCGGCCAGTGCACGCCAAGGTATAGCCGGCTGAGGCCGACCAAAGCCGCAAGGCATACAGCAATGAGCCCCGCCACGGCGGCAAACCGCCGGTCAGGTCCCGCCCGCGCCAGGAGCACGGCACCCGCGAGGGCGATTGCGGCCGAGACGGTCGCATGGCTGCTCGGAAAGGAGGTGGTGAACACGCGCGCCGCATGGGGCAGCAGTTCCGGGCGCGGCCGTCCCACGACGAGTTTTGCCACCCCCTGCAAGGCGAGCGCGCCGGCAAACGCTGCCAGCAGGAACAACGACGACCCGCGTTGCCGCGCCAGCGCGAGCAGCCTGGCGGTGGCAAGCACCAGCGCGCCGACCACTCCATTGCTGCCCAACGCCGTGAAGTCGCGCCCGCTCGCCTGCAGCCATCCGGGCCCCATAGGGTTCGAAGGGTCGCCCGCGCGCCGGAACGCCAGCAGCCCCGCCTCGTCGAAACGATGGGTCCAGCCGGCGTGAACCGAGATGGCGAGCCCGAGAAACAGGCATAGCGAAAGAAAGGCAAGGGTGAGCGGGAAGACAGGCGATCGGGGCGGCGGAGAACTGCTGGACGTCATGGTCGCGGACTCGCCGGATGGGGGGCTTGGCTCCTACCGGATTGCCGGCGGATCCTGATCGGATGCGATACCGGCGATGTGCCGATACATGGCGACGGCCCGATTGACGCCGCTATCGGTATGCCCGTCTGTAAGCGAACTGGCACCCGGAAGCGTCCGCGTCAGGCTCGTGTAGGCCCACATACCCTCACTTTGGCGGTCCAAGACATAGAGCGTTTGCAGCTCCCCGGGGCTGAACAACGGCACGAAGAGGTAGCGTATGGTCCCGGCATTCTCCGTCGTCAGGACGATCCGATTTTCCGATTCGGCGATGACCCGCATGCGGTAGGTCGTCGTGCCCGCGCCGCTATCGGTCTGGCTGTAGGCGAGCACGCGACCCGGCCCCATCTCCTCTGCGCTGAAATCCCGCCGTGCCCGGCCCGATGCATCCAGAGCGTGGGCGGCGGTGATCAGCGTCTTCCACTGCCTGTCCGTCACCGACCAATAGCGCACTCCGACATAGGCAGAGATCGCTCCGAAGCGGGCGAGAACGGCAGAGGCGCCTCCCGGCAGGGCCAACCTGCCGGAGACGGTGATGACACTCCGCGCGCCCGGCATGGTCCAACCGGAACAGGCGGGGGGCCGCCATCCCGCCTTCAGCTGCGCCGCCGTCCAAACCTTGAAGTCGACGTTGCGGCCGGCTGGCACCTGCCAACCCGCACAAGGATCGGGGCTGTCCGCCCGAGCGGCCAATCGAGGCAAGACGGCAAGGCCAAGCAGGAGCAAGCACCTGCGCGCCCAAGCCATGTGGCGGCGGTTCACCTTAGCTCGGCATGCGGCTCCGGCGACGCGACACGGCCCCCAGCCCGATGAAACCGACTGCCAGGAGTGATATGCTCGTCGGCTCGGGCACCGGGGCAAACACGGCAACGCAGCCAAAACTGCAACCTTCCACGGTGCTCGTGCTCGGGGTTTTACCGGTGGCGCCTTCCGCAACCAGGATTTCGCCGCTTACCGGGTCGACCGCGATGGAGTGGATGTTGTTGGTGGCCGCCAGGCTCTGCAAGTAGTTGCCAAAGCCATCGAAGATGCCGACGACCGGCGTTCTGCCGCCTGCGCCGTCCGGCAGGGCAAAACGCGCCGCCTCGACGAACAGATCACGTGACGAATCGTACGCGATCTGATCGGCGCCGGTGACTGCACTGGAGTAGGTCAGCTTGCCGGCACCATCATTACCGGCGGGATCAAGGAACAGAGTCAGGCCGGGATTGCCGAGTGTGCCCGAATTGCCGCAGGCGATGCCGATCAAGCCGTTCGCGCCCTGCACGATGCCGTTCGGGTTGCAGCCGACCGGCGCGCCCAGGGCGTCGAAGCTGAACGTTCGGATCACGTCGCCGTTTGCCGGGTTGATCTCGAGAATGCCGCCGCCGCCGGTGCCATTGCCTTGCGCGTCCGAAGTCAGGTTGGGGATGGCGACCATGAAGGTGTGGGTGAGCGTGTTGTAGATCGGGCCCTCGACGCCGTTACCCTGACCGTTCGGCAGCCCGTTCTGGCCGTTGAGCAGCAGAGTTTTGACGACCGCACCGGTCCCGTTGTCGACGATGGTGATCGCGCCTGGCGTCGACGCGTTGTTGGCGGCGAGGATCGTGTTGGTCTGCGGCGAGTAGGCAACCCCGTCCACCCGGTTCGCCGGCACCGGCGTGCTCGGAGTGTTGGTGGTGAGAGTTCGCGTGTTGGTAACGGCAAGGCCGTTGGAGGCCAGGTTGAACGCGATCACGTTGCCGACCGTCGTTCCCGGCTGGGTATTGCCCGCCAGCAGCAACTTGCTGTCGTCGGCCAGCGTGGTGATCGAGATTCCGTTTGGCCCCGCCGTGTCGTTCCCGGTCGAGACACCGCCGAACAGGTTGCTCCCCGCACCAATTCGCTCGACCAACTTGTTCGTCTGGGTCGAGATGACATCGATCGCTCCTGCCGAGCGGTCGGTCAGATAGTAAAGCTGCGTTGTTGGATCGACGATGCTGAGATCATAACCCGTGAACTGACTGGCGCCGACATTGAGCGGTATCGTCCCGACAAGACTATAGACTGGCGACGCCAGAGCGCCTTCGCTCGCAAGAAGGCCAGCCAGTAGTGTCGCCGAAAGCAGGTAGCGGCTTCGTTGAGTCATTATGCTGCCTCCCATCTTATCGATTGCAAAAGCAGCTTAGGAACTTTGTCGCGCCCGCAACGACGCGCGTACGCTCAAAGGTTCGTGCGCGCTGCCACTGTGCACTGGTTTCCCGGGCCGCTCGGGCGACGCTCGCGAGCAGGATCGCGGCGCAGCGGAGGAACGAAAAAATCACCGATATCACCCGATGCGCGCAATCTCACCTACTGTGAACTCAGCCGCCCCGAACTCGGCTCGACCTCTGGGCGCTGGTCCGCTGAAAGATCCTGACCGCCCTGGAACACAGTGGGGCCGTTGTCAGGACAATCGAAATTGAGGATTTCTTAGCCGGCCGCCGGTATCACGGCCGCGCTACCCACCCGCGCTCGGCACCCTGGTCGAGCGGCTGCCGAGCATGCCGATACTCTGCCGCAGCCCATCCGCCGCCTCAGCCAACTTGTCCGCGGTCGCGTCACGGCCGCACGCGCGAAGAGCCTCCACAAGGGCGTTGATCGCGTCTTCGAGGCTCCGGGTGAGCACGTGTTCCCCGAGCGTGGATAGCGAACGAAGAACGATGTCCTCCACCTGGTCCGCATGGACCGGCGGAAGATCCTCGATCAACATGGCGAACGTCCGCAAGATTTCCGCCAGCGACTGATGCTGCAGTGACTCATGCGCAACCACCATGAGGGATTCGAGAACGGCGATTGCCCGCTCGTTCAACACGTCGCTGTAGACGACCTCTGACGAGCGGTCTTCGGGTGGCGGCCCATCCTCGACCCATCGCGCGAGGATGTCCCGCATCGCGTCGCAGACCAGCGTGCCCGGTGCCGGGTTCGATGAGGCGGTGGAGATGCTCGTCCAGCCGATGGTGGCGAGCTGCTGCAGTCCGAGCGCCGGATCGCGGTCGAGGTCACGCTGTTCCTTCAGCGTGATCGCCTCGATGATGTCGGCCGCGATCCTGTCGGCGTCGCCTTCGTCCAGCCAGCTGCCGCGGCACCGGATCTCGGCGAGGGGGTCGGCATAGGCGACGTAGTCTCCGAGCGCGAGACAGAACCGGATCTCGAAATCGGCGTCACCCGCCTCCGCTCTCCGGCGGCTGTTCCGCACCTCACTGGCCGCGTCGGAGATCCGGTCCATGCCGATCGCGGTCATGTAGCCTTGGCTCCGGGATCGCACCCGTCGCACCGTCGAAAACCCGTCCGATGCGTTGCGGCGGGTGCTCCGCAGCAGCGCCAGTTGTGTCTGTCGGGAGCGCAGCACGCTCTTGCGGATCGCACCGACGATGAGCTGGGGACGCGACTGAATGATGGTCAGGTAGATCAGCACGATGATCAGGAACAGGCCGAGCGCAGTCAGCACAATGCCGAACAGGGTGCCGAACACCGGACGATGCTCCGCGTTGGCGCTGACCATCGTCAACATGGTGTAGATTGATAGTCCGACGAAATAGCCGAGGTAGAGCTGGTTGCTGCGGCGCCGCAGGAACTGGTCGAACACCTGGTTGGTGTAGGACGAGCCGCCCTGCTGGACGGCAAGCAGTAGCAGGGAAAAGGTGATGGAAGTGACGGTGATCAGGCCAGTGGTGAGCGTACCCAAGAGGCTGGCGAGCGCGTTGCTGTTGCCAATTGCCTGGCCAAGCCAGCGCAGGTTATCGGAGGGGGCGGTGTTGGCCGACCACAGCGCGGCATCGAGGAAGTAGAGGCCGACCGCCAGGAGCACGAAGCCGCATACGACCAGCAGCGGCACGGTCAGGAAGTGGTGGATAGCGCTGTGCGCCCGGTTCTGCAGGGCGTGAAGGCGACGACCGGAGACCCTGCCGGTTCCCCGCTGATGACGGTGGCGTCCCATGGCCTCGCGACCCATCTCGAATTCCTCTCCTAGCAGGCTGCTGAAGAACTGCTCGCTGGTAGTCGCCTAACGTGGTTCGCTGGGGTAGCAGCGGAGAACGGCAATGCGGGGCGGCGACGAGCAGACGGAGGCGTTGTTCAGCTCAGTGAGCTCGACAAGCCGCGCCGACGACGCGTTGTAGCCGCTAACCCGATCAGACCGCCTGCCAAGAGTGAAAGTCTTGCCGGCTCGGGTGCCTGGACGTATGTCCGACCACCCGCCCACATCAGAGGCGCGCTCCTGTGGGCACGCCTTCGACGCGCTCCGGTCCCAGGCTCAGACCCTATAGTCACGCA
>JAVVHH010000161.1:0-8169 GCA_032249615.1 Acetobacteraceae bacterium | reverse complement strand
TCTTTCCGCTGATACTTACTGGTTGCTCCAACCCCGATCCAAGAACGCCGTGAAACTGAGCGCGATCCTGGCTTATCTACTTGTGAAAATTCCTGGGCCCGGTCAGATCGACGTAATGTGGACTTGCTGTCGATCTCCGATCGGGCATAAGGGGCTGTGGAGCGCCAACATTCATCGGCCCTGGGATAAATACGAAATTACAACGAAGACGGAAGCGGCCGTTGCGGACATCATCAGTGCGCCAGGCGAGGGCAAACGCACGAGCGAGGACAAGGATTTTGATGAAGCAACATGGGCAGTCAAACATAATTGCGCCGACGGGACCGTGAATCTCGTGAACGCGTCGAATACGAGCGCCATGTTGAATTACGCCAGTTGGCCTGGCTTCAAAGGTATTCTGACAACAGGACGCATGGATTTCCTGATGGAACGCAAGCTTCCGGAATAGCTGATCGCCCCAATATCAAATCCACCACGAACTCCTCTTGACTCCCGCTCCAGAAAATATTCCTATCTACCCATGCCCCCCGCCGACAACCCAACCCTCGACGCCGACCGCGCCGCCCTCGAGGAGCTCCGCGACCTCGGCATGGACATGGCCCGCCTCCTCGTCGCCCGCGCCAAGGCCGACGCGGAAGACGGCGTCGACGCCGACCGCGCCCCCGCCTTCGACCGCATCGCCCGCGGCGTCCGCCGCGCCGTCTTCCTCCTCCAATACATCGCCGGACACGCCGCCCAGGCCGAGGCCGCCGCCGCCCGCACCGAGCGCGAGCAGATCCGCGTCCGCCAGCAGATCATCCGCGACGTCGAGGACGCCACCCTCCGTCGCCCCAAGCCCGAGCGCGACGCGCTGGCCGCCGAGCTCTCCGAACGCCTCGACGCCCCCGAGTTCGACGCCGACCTCGCCGGCATGACCGTCGCCCAAGCCAGCCAGCTCATCCGCCGCGATTTCGGCCTCGGCGAGATCTTCACCCACAAGCGCCGCACCCCCGCCGAGGTCAAACTCCTCGCCGCCCGCGCCCGCCACTCCGCCCACGCCGCCGCCCTGCCCGATCACCCGGAAGCCGCCCTCGCCGCCGTGCTCCGCCACGAAGCCGAGCTCCGACAACCAAACTAAACCCCGCCGACCGCCGCCCCTGAAAACCTCGAGCCCACCCCGACCAGCCCGCCCCACGGCGGACGCTGGCCGTCGCCGTTGCGCCGGCATCGGGCGCCCGCCACACTCGCCTCGAGCATGCCCCTCCTCCGCCCCTTCCTCGTCCTCTTCGGCATCAGCGTGCTCGTCTTCCTCATCTTCTTCGCCACCCCCGGCGCCGACCCGGCCGCCCGCCTCGCCGGCCGCGGCGCCAGCCCCGAAACCCTGGTCGCCATCCGCCACGAATACGGCCTCGACCGCCCCCTCCCCCTCCAATACGCCAGCCTCATGCGCCGCCTGTTCTGGACCCGCGACCTCCCCAGCTTCGTCAACCGCGGCCAGCTCGTCGTCCCCGCCGTGCTCCGCGCCGCCCCCGTCACCCTGGCACTGGCCACCGGCGCCGCCGCGCTCTGGCTCGGCGCCGGGCTCTGCATCGGCCTCGTCGGCGCCCTCTGGCGCGGTGCCGGCGCCGTCGCCACCGCCCTCGGCCTCGTCGGCGTCTCCATCCCCGTCTTCTGGCTCGGCGAGGTCGTCAACCTCCTCACCCAGGATCGCCTCCGCCCCTGGTTCGCCTGGGTCCCCCCGCTCGGCCTGCGCAACGAGAGCTGGGGGCAGACCGCCCTCTCCTACGTCCTCCCCTGCACCACGCTCGCCATCCTCTACGCCGGCATCTATGGCCGCGTGCTCCGCACCAGCCTCGCCGCCGCCTACCGCCAGGACTACATCCGCACCGCCCGCGCCAAGGGCCTCGGCGAGGCCCGCATCCTCCTCAAGCACGCGCTGCGCAACGCCCTCATCCCCGTCGTCGCCCTCTTCGGCCTCGATTTCGGCGCCCTCGTCGGCGGCGGCACCCTGCTCGTCGAGATCGTCTTCGGCCTCCGCGGCGTCGGCCAGCTCACCTACGCCGCGCTCCGCGACCTCGACCTCGCCATGGTCATGGCCTGCGTCCTCTACGCCTCCCTCTTCGTCGTCCTCGCCAACGCGGCCGCCGATGTCTTGCAAGCGACGCTAGACCCGCGCCGCCGGTAAAAGCCTATACTGCCGCCATGCAGATCAAGCCCGTCGATACCTTCGACTACGTCGTCTTCGGCGCCACCGGCGACCTCACCATGCGCAAGCTGCTGCCCGCGCTCTACCACCGCTTCCGCGACAAGCAGTTCGACGACCAGTGCCGCATCATCGGCACCGCCCGTTCCCCGCTCGGTGACGACGAGTTCCGCCGCCGCGCCGCCGACGCGCTCGAGCACTTCGTCGGCAAGGCCGAGCGCGAGCCCGCCACCGTCGACGCCTTCCTCGGCCTGCTCCATTACGCCCGCGGCGACTCCACCGAGCCCGGCGGCCTCGACCACCTCGCCAAGCTCCTCGAAGCCAAGCCCGACCGCGTCCGGGTCTTCTACCTCGCCACCTCGCCCTCGATCTACGGCCCCACCTGCAAGAACCTCGAGGCCGCCGGCCTGTCCCGCGCCGGCGCCCGGGTCGTCCTCGAAAAGCCGATCGGCCACGACCTCGCCTCCGCCAAAGCCATCAACGACACCGTGGGAGAAGTCTTCGACGAAGCCCACACCTTCCGCATCGACCACTACCTCGGCAAGGAGACCGTCCAGAACCTCATGGCGCTCCGCTTCGCCAACGTCGTCTTCGAGCGCCTCTGGAACGCCGACGTCATCGACCACGTCCAGATCACCGTCGCCGAAACCGTCGGCGTCGAGGGCCGCGGCGACTACTACGACACCTCCGGCGTGCTCCGCGACATGGTGCAGAACCACCTCCTGCAGCTCCTCTGCCTCATCGCCATGGAGCCGCCCTCCAGCCTCGGCGCCGACGCCGTCCGCGACGAGAAGCTCAAGGTCCTCCGCGCCCTCAAGCCCATCGCCCCCCACGAAGTCGGCCACGTCACCGTCCGCGGCCAATACGCCGGCGGCGCCATCGACGGCAAAGCCGTCCCCGGCTACCTCGCCGATCTCGGACCCGGTCGCACCAGCCGCACCGAAACCTTCGTGGCCCTCAAGGCCGAGGTCCAGAACTGGCGCTGGGCCGGCGTCCCCTTCTACCTCCGCTCCGGCAAGCGCCTGCCCCAGAAGGTCAGCGAGATCGTCGTCCAATACCGGGCTGTCCCCTTCAGCATCTTCGGCCGCGACGCCGGCGAGCTCAGCGCCAACAAGCTCGTCATCCGCCTGCAGCCCAAGGAAGGCATGCGCCTGACCATGATGACCAAGGACCCCGGCCCCGGCGGCCTCCATCTGCTGCCCACCGACCTCGACATCAGCTTCGAGCAAGCCTTCGGCACCCGCTTCCCCGACGCCTACGAGCGCCTCCTGATGGATTGCGTCCGCGGCAACCCCACCCTCTTCATGCGCCGTGACGAGGTCGAGACCGCCTGGTCCTGGGTCGAACCCATCATCGAAGCCTGGGACGAAGGCCGCGAAGCCCCCCGCCTCTACCCCGCCGGCGCCTGGGGCCCCACCGCCGCCATCGCCCTGATCGAACGCGACGGCCGAACCTGGCACGAAGAACTCACCTGAGCTCAGCCGGGCAACCCGGCGAGATGCCAGATCAGCCCGGCCCCCGCCGACCCCGCCAGCACCGGCACCACGCCCACCCGGAACCGCAGCAACGCCACCCCGGCCACCAGCGCCAGCCCCAGCGCCGGCAGGTCGAGGCTCGCCAGCACCGGCGCCTCGAACCGCAACCCACCCGCCCGGACCGGGACATGCCCCCGGAACAGCGTCTGCAACGCGAACCACAGCGCCAGATTGGCGATCACCCCCACCACCGCGGCCGTCACCGCCGAGAGCGCCCCCGTCAGCACCCGGTTGCTCTCCAGCCGCTCCAGGAACGGCGCGCCCAGGAACACCCAGGCGAAGCACGGCGTGAACGTCGCCCACAGCACCACCAGCGACGCCCCCACGCCCCACCACGGCCCGCCACCCCGGTGCCCCGCCAGGAAGCCAACGAACTGCAGCACCAGGATCAGCGGCCCCGGCGTCGTCTCGGCCAGCCCGAGCCCGTCCAGCATCTGACCCGGCGTGAGCCACCCGTACGTCTCGACCGCGCCCTGCGCCGCATAGGCCAGCACCGCGTAGGCGCCCCCGAACGTCACCACGGCGAGCTTGGAGAAGAACACCGCCACGTCTCCCAACACGCCTCCCGGCCCACCCCAACCCCGCCCCGCCCCCCGCCACAGCGCCACCCGCCCCACCCACGCGCACCGGCCGACCCAGCCCCCCCCCCCCCCCGCCCCCCCCCAGCGCCCGCCCCGCCCGGGATCGCTCGCCAACGCCGCATCGAGCGCGGCCAGCGGCCCCTCCTGCGCCTGGCCGTGCCTACCCCCCGCGAACGCGCCTGGCGCCGCCCAGCCCACCAGCCCGGCCACCAGCACCACCGCCGGAAACGGCGCCCCGAAGGCGAACAACGCCACGAACGCCGCGGCCGCCACGCCGATGGCCGGCGCCGTCAGCAGCGCCCGCCGGGCGACCCGGCGCAGCGCATCGGCCACCAGCACCAGCACCGCGCACTTCAAGCCGAAGAACCCGGCCGCGACCGCCGCAACCGCGCCATAGCCCGCATAGAGCAGCGACAACCCCAGCATCACCGCCGCTCCCGGCAGGATGAACAGCAACCCGGCCGCCAATCCGCCTCGCACCCCGTGCATCAGCCATCCGAGATAGGCCGCCAGCTGCATCGCCTCTGGACCCGGCAGCAGCGTGCAGAAGTTGAGCGCATGCAGGAACCGCCGGTCGGACACCCACGCCCGCTTCTCCACCGCCTCCCTGTGCAGCAACCCGATCTGCGCCGCCGGCCCGCCGAACGAGAGGCACCCGATCCGCGCCCAAACCAGCACGGCCTCCCGCAAGCTCGGCAACTCCCCCGTCCCCGCCTCGGCAAGCTTCTGCACGACCCAACCCCCGGAACACGGATCCACCAACCCGCCCGATGATGTCGAACAACCCGCTCGACAACCATCGGCCAGAATTCCATAGCAGTCGCCAGCCGCATCCCAAGCAGAGGCGATGACCCCATACCGCGAAGCATCCGTCCGGATCGGCTCTAGAGATCGTGTTCTGCGGCCCCGCCAGTTCGCAGCAACGGCCCTCCCCTGCGCTCGTTGGCTGCGGGACCGCAGGAGGGCATCATGACCAGCGACCACAACCCACTCATCTCACGCCGCGCCATCATGGGCACCGCCGGCGTCGGCTTGGCCGCCGCCTCCGGGCCGGCCTTCGCCCAGGGCGCGACGCAACCCGGTGGTCAGCCACCCCAGCAGCAGGCCAGCAACGCCGGGCTGCAGAACCCCCTCGACAAATACCCGAAGCCGCCCTTCCAGAAGCAGTCGCAGCCCTGGCCCGGCTTGCAGAGCAAGATGAACCCCGTGCCGGATTGCGGTGAGACAAGCTACACCGGCTCCGGCCGGCTCACCGGCCGGCGGGCGCTGATCACCGGCGGCGATTCCGGCATGGGGCGCGGCGCCGCGATCGCTTTCGCCCGCGAGGGCGCCGACGTCGCCATCAACTACCTGCCCCCCGAAGAACCCGACGCGCAGGACGTGGCACAGCTGATCGAAAAAGCCGGCCGCAAGGCCGTACGCCTACCGGGCGACATCCGCGACGAAGCCTTCTGCCAAAAGCTCGTCTCCGACGCGGTCGAGCAACTCGGGGGCCTCGACATCGTCGTCTGCAACGCCGCGCGCCAGCACACGGTGGAATCGATCCTCGACATGACCACCGAGCTGTTCGACTGGACGATGAAGACGAACATCTACGCACCGTTCTGGATCATCAAGGCGGCCATCCCCCACCTGAAGCCCGGCTCGACCATCATCGGCACCACCTCGGTCGAAGCCTATGACCCGGACCCGAACCTATACGACTACGCCCAGACCAAGGCCGCGACGATGAACTACGTGAAATCCCTGGCCAAGCAGCTCGCGTCCAAGGGCATCCGCGTCAACGGCGTCGCCCCCGGCCCGGTCTGGACGCCGCTGCAGGTCTCAGGCGGCGCCAACCAGGAGAAACTGCAGAATTTCGGCGCCAGCACGCCGATGAAGCGCCCCGGTCAGCCGGTCGAGCTCGCCTCGATTTACGTC
This sequence comes from Acetobacteraceae bacterium, assembly GCA_032249615.1. Lineage (GTDB taxonomy): Bacteria > Pseudomonadota > Alphaproteobacteria > Acetobacterales > Acetobacteraceae > JAVVHH01. Next base: position 1,951 of record JAVVHH010000161.1, on the reverse strand, counting down.
CAACTCGCCGCCGATGGCCCCAGCTACGCCACCGGTCAGGTCTACGGCGCGTCGGGCGGCGTGGGCGTGCCGTTCTGATCGGCCGTGCCTCAAGCCGCCCCCGCGACCTCCATCTCGCCGAGATAGGCCTGCTTGATGTCCTCATGCTCCCGCAGTTCCGCAGCACTCCCCGACAGCACGACGACCCCGGTCTGCAGCACATAAGCCCGGTGCGCGATCTGCAGCGCCATCGCCGCATTCTGCTCCACCATGAAGATCGTAATCCCCTTCCGGTTGATCGCCTGGATGATGTCGAAAACCTGCTCGACATACAGCGGCGATAAACCCATGGAGGGCTCGTCCATGCAGATCAGCCGCGGCCGCGCCATCAACGCCCGCCCGATCGCCACCATCTGCTGCTCGCCACCCGACAGTGTCCCGGCGAGCTGCCCCCGCCGCTCTTTCACCCTCGGAAACAGCTCATACACCCTCTCCAGATCCTCATCGAACTGCGGACCCTTCTTCTGCGTATACGCGCCCATCTCTAAGTTTTCGTAAACGGTCATGCGGGGGAACAGCCGCCGCGCCTCCAGCACCGGCGCGATCCCCCGCGACACCCGCGCGCTCGTCGAAAGCCGCTCGATCGGCTCGCCATCGAACACCACGCTGCCCGTCGTCGGCCGCACCACGCCCATGATCGTCTTCATCGTAGTCGACTTGCCGCAAGCATTGCCGCCCAGCAGTGCAATGATCTCGCCCGCCTGAATGTCGTAGTTGACGTCCTTCAGAACATGCAGGTCTCCGTAATGCGTATTGACGTCGCGGAACTCGAGGATTTTCTTGGCCGTCGAACTATCAAACAACCTCTTTCTCCAACGCCGCCCGCGCCCCGCGGCCCAGATACGCCGTCAACACTTGCTCGTTGCGCCGAACCTCGTCCGGCTTGCCCTCCGCGATCTTCTCACCGTGATCCAACACCACCACGCTGTCCGCCAGCCGCGTCACCACGTCCAGCTTGTGCTCGATGATCAGGATCGACAGCCCGCTCGCGTGCAGCGACTTGATCTGCTCGGCCAGTTCCAGCGTCTCCGCCGGATTCATTCCCGCGGTCGGCTCGTCCAACAGCAGCAGCCGCGGCTGCGATGCCAGCGCCCGCGCGATCTCGACCCGGCGCCGGTTCGCATACGACAGCCCGCTCACCGCCTGCGCCACCCGCGGCGCCAACCGGTTGCCGAACAGCGCGATGATGTCCAGCACCGCTTCCCGCGAGTTCTCCTCCTCAGCTTTCTGCACCGGCGTCCGCAACACCGACGAGAACGGCCCGGCGTTCAGCCGTGCATGCCGCCCGATGAGCGCGTTCTCCAGCACCGTCAGCGTCGGGAACAGCCGGATGTTCTGGAACGTCCGCGCCACCCCGAGCTCCAGCACCTGATGCGGCTTCAGCCCCAGCAGCTCCCGCCCGCCGAAGCTGATCGTCCCATCCGCCGGCACCAGCCCGGTGATCACGTTGAACAGCGTCGATTTGCCCGACCCATTCGGCCCGATCACCGCAACCACACCCCCCGCCGGCACCGTCAGGCTCACCTTGTTGAGCGCAACGAGCCCGCCGAACCGAACCGTCACATCCCGGATCTCGAGCGCCGCGCCACTGCCCCACTGAGCAACATGGTCCAAATTGCGAAACCCGCCGCGCGCCACCTCGGCATGCTGCGCGTCGTAGGTCAGCCCCGCCGTGCGCCGCACCGCCGGGATCAATCCTTCCCGCCGATACAGCATCATTGCGATCAGGATAATGCCGAAGAACAGCTGCGTCGACTGCGTGAAATCCACATGCTGCAGCCACGCGCTCCCCGTCGAGATCCCGACCTCCTGCGTCAGCCGGCTCAAGCTCGGCAGGAACCAGCTCTGCATCAGCTGCAGCAGCACCGCCCCGAGGACGACGCCCCAAACGCTCCCCATGCCGCCCAGCACG
>JAVVHH010000160.1:0-8170 GCA_032249615.1 Acetobacteraceae bacterium | reverse complement strand
TGTCGGCGTCCCCGAATGGCGCCTCGGCGGGAGAGCCATGCAGCATGGCGACCGCCCAGTAATCGCGGAGGCCGGATTGATTATGGCAGAGATGGGCGGCCCGGGGCGGCGGCACGGTGAGGGATGGGAGGCTGGCACGGACGCCTTCGTCGAGCGCCGCCGGGTCCCCGACGGCGTCGAGCACCAGGGCGCAGGTGAACTGCTTGGTGATCGAGCAGATGCGGAACAGCGAGCGGGGTGAGAACGGGATGCGCCGCTCGGCATCCGCCCATCCCCAAGCGTGGCGGACGATCGGCTCGCCGTCGCGCAGGATGGCGCAGGCGCCGCCGGGCCCGGGGAACTGCCGGGGGAGTTCGGCGACGACCTGGTCGAGATGGGCCATTACGGCGGACGAGGGCGTCAGTCTTTCGCCTTGGACGGCTCGACGTTGTCCGCGCCGGTGCGGGTGCCGCCGAACTTATCGGCGCCGCCGGCGTCGGCCGCGCCGGGCTTCTTGTGGTTGCCGGTATTCTGCTCGCTCTCGGTGTGGTCGATCGTCTTCTCGGTATGGGGCTGTTTCACCGTCGTTGTCTCCTCAGGGTTGACGGGCCTGCTCTGCGACGTCTCAGCCGGGCTGGACGAGAACCGCAGCCTCGTTGCGCCGCAATGGCGGAAGTGTCCAGGGTGGATCGTAGAACCAGGTGAACGGCTCGCTTTCTGTTTGCAACCCGGCCTGGGCGGCCACCGCCATGAGGCGCTGCTCCTCCTCGTGAACGCTCGCGGCGCTCGTGCTGCCGGAGTAGCGGTGGACGGCGATGATCTGGGCCGGCACGGTTCGAAGTTGAACGGCCGGGTCGTTCGGCTTGGGAATGGTGTCGATCGTATATTTGTCCGGCATGAAGAACCGGATCGTCCAACGGCCATCGGCGCCGCGCGACTGCCCGACCGGCGCGGTCATGTCGATCGTCTGGCCGGAGCGTGCTTTGGACTGGGCGACGGGAGCCGTCATGGCGATTGATTGGCTGGCGGAGTTGCCGCCGAAGATGTAGCCGGCGAGGGTGCGGAAGCCTTTGCTGCGGGCCTCGAATTCGCTCCCCGCGACCGTCGTTTCGGCCACCAGCCGCGGGCCATACTGCCGTACCTCGACCCGGTAGTCGGTGGGGCCGACGGTCCGTTCGACGGAGTAGGACGGCGTCTGTTCGTTGCGGATGCCGAAGACGGAGCACCCCGCGGACAGGAGGCCGGCAATGATCGCGACCATGACACCTCGCACGTGGGTTCCCCAACAGCCTCGAGACAACGGGCGCCGGTCTGTTTCGTTGCCGCCCGGCCCGCGCTGACATCTGGGGAGTGCAAATCGCTCGGGTATGACCATTTCGACGCAAGAGAGGGAGAGGAAGCCCGCATGTTCATCGCGATGAACCGCTTCAAGGTGTTGCCGGGGGCGGAGGAAGAGTTCGAGCAGGTCTGGCTCAATCGGGATTCGCAGCTCGCTTCGGTCCCCGGGTTCGTGGAGTTCCATCTCCTGCGGGGACCGGCCAAGGACGACCACATGCTGTATTCGTCCCATACGATCTGGCGCGACAAGGCGGCGTTCGAGGCTTGGACCACGTCGGAGGCGTTTCGCGCGGCTCACCGGGGAACGGGCGGGACCAAGCCGATGTATGCCGGGCATCCCGAGTTCGAGGGCTTCGAGGTGATCCAGACGGTGGGCCGCCCGTCCTGATCGACACGTCAGACGCGATCCGGCGCTACGAGATGGTGAACCCCCGATAGCCGTTGGCGGCGATTTCGCGGCAGATGGCTGCATAGTGCGCCATCCCGCCGGCGTAGGGCATGAACACGCGCGGCTTGCCCGGAATGTTGGCGCCGAGATACCAGGAGGACGATGCCATTGGCAGCAGCGTGGCCTCGGCCGCCCGATTGGTTTCGGCGCGCCACGTCTCGGCGTCGGCAGCGTTGGCTTCGATGCGGTGCGCGCCGGCCTGGCGCATGTGGCTGATGCAATCGGCGATCCAGTCGACATGTTGCTCGATGGCGGTCGGCATGTTGGTCAGGACCGAAGGGCTGCCGGGGCCGGTGATGGTGAACAGGTTCGGAAAGCCTGGGACCTGCAGGCCCAGAAAGGAGATCGGGCCGGCTTCCCACGCGTCCCTGAGGGAGCGGCCGTGCTCGCCTTCGATGTTCAGGGCGAGCAGCGGGCCCGTCATGGCGTCGAACCCGGTGGCGTAGATGAGAATGTCGAGCTCGTAGGTCCGATCGGTGGTGCGGACGCCCTCCGGGACGACTTCCTCGATCGGCGTTGCGCGGAGGTCGACGAGGGTGACGTTGTCGCGATTGAAGGTCTCGAAGTAGTTGGTGTCGATCGGGGGCCGCTTGGCGGCGAACGGATGGTCACGCGGGGTCAGCTTTTCGGCGACGGCCGGGTCGTGGACGATCTCGCTGATCTTGCGACGGATGAAGGCGGCGGCCGTCTCGTTGGCTTCGGTAGAGGTGAGCATGTCACGGAAGGCGGCGCGGAAACGGAGGCCGCCCTTCTCCCACGCAGCCTGGTAGCGGGCGTTGCGCGCGGCCTCGTCTAGATCCAAAGCGCTATCCGCCGAGATGTCCCAAGGGTGCCCGTTCGGGGTCGACCGCGTTTTTTCGCGAATGGCGGCGTAGTTGGCCTTGATGGCGCGCTGCTCCTCGGCGCTCATCGGGCCGTTGCGGGCGGGCACGCTGTAATTGGGCGTGCGCTGGAAGACGGTGAGGTGCTTGGCGGCCGCCGCAACGACAGGGATCGCCTGGATGCCGGTCGAGCCTGTGCCGATCTGACCGACGCGCTTTCCGGTGAAATCGACCCCATCATGCGGCCAAAGTCCCGTGTGGTAGGTCTCGCCGGCAAAGCCGTCGGCGCCAGGGACACGGGGGAAGTTGGCGGTCGACAGGCAGCCGACGGCGGTGATCAGGAACTGGGCGGTGAACCGTTCGCCACGCTCGGTCTGGACGGTCCAACGGTTCGCCCCGGCGTCGAAGCGCGCGCCCGTCACCCGGGTGCCGAGCTGGATGTCGGGACGGAGGTGGAAGCGGTCGGCAACGTGGTTGAGGTAACGGAGGATTTCGGGCTGTTCCGGGTAGCGTTCGGTCCACTCCCACTCCTGCTCGAGTTCGTGCGAGAAGCTGTAGGAGTAATAGAAGCTCTCGGAATCGCAGCGAGCGCCGGGATAGCGGTTCCAATACCAGGTGCCACCAACGCCATCGGCGGCTTCGAGCACGCGGACGTTCAAGCCCAGTTTGTCGCGCAGGACGTGCAGCTGGTACAGGCCGGCGAACCCGGCGCCGACGATCAGCGCGTCGAAATCGGCTAGGGGCGCAGTGGTCTCTCCCGCGGGACTGGGGCCGACGTCCATGGCTTCCTCCTCCGTATTCTGACGGAAGATTTGCCGCTTTCCCTGTCGATTTCCAGTGCTCAGGGCGCGTTGCGGCCGGGCGTGCGCAGACGCCAGACGAACGCGATGATCTCAGCGACGGCTTTGAAGTGCTCGGCCGGGACCTCGGCGTCGAGAGGCAGGAGATGGAGCGCCCGCGCCAGTGGTGGGTTGGGGACCAAGGGAACGCCATGTTTCGTCGCCGTCTCCCGGATCCGTGCCGCCATTTCGTCCACGCCCTTGGCGACGATCTTCGGCGCCGACCGGCTGCCGCGGTCATAGGCGAGGGCGACGGCGTAGTGGGTGGGGTTGGTGACCACGACGGTCGCCTTGGCCACGGCTGCCAGCATGCGGCGGCGCGCGCGGACGGTTCGGATCTGCTTGATCTTCGCTTTCAAGCGGGGGTCGCCATCCATCTCCTTCTGCTCGTGCTTGATCTCCTCCAGCGACATCCGCAGCTGCCGGCCGAAGCGGAAACGCGTCCAGCCCATGTCGAAGAGTGCGATGGCAGCCTGACAGGCGAGAACCGTGACCAGCACCTGCATCGTGTCACGGGCCAGTCGGTCCAGCATGCCGGACGTGTCGAGCGAGATGGTGCCCGCGGTGGCGGCGAGTGCGCCGGACAGCACATGCCAGACCGCCCAACCAATGACGGCCACCTTGCCGAGCGACTTGGCGGCCTCGACCGTGTTGCTGATCCCGAAGACCCGCTTGAGACCGCGCCGCGGGTTCAGCCGGGACAGGTCGGGCATCAGCGACTGCACGTGGATCAGCCAGCCCGTCTGAAGCAGAACGGCTGCGCACCCTGCGAAAGCGGCGGCACCGGCGACCGGCAGGAGGAACTGCAGGATCGCGATGGCGGCTTCCCGCAGTGCGGCACCAGGGCTGGCGGCCGGGCTGGCAAGCATCGCCGCGAGCCGGTGCTCCAGCGTTTGCAGCTGGCGGGGCACGAGCATCGCCACCGACAGTGTGAGGGCCGCCAAGCCGCTGACGGACACAAGCTCGCGCGAGAGAGGCGCTTGGCCGTCTTCGCGCGCTTGCGCCCGGCGCCGATCGGTTGCTGCGAGTGTGCGGTCTTCGCTGTCAGCCATCGCTCACGACCCGGGCAGCGTCGCCCAACTCGCCGAGACGCCGCTCGACCATGTGGAGAGAATGCGGGAGGCCAAAAGCCCAAGCAGGACCAACCCGCCCAGGATCTGCCCGGGGGCTGCGATGCTGAACGCCTGAAGCTGCGGAGCGACACGGGCCACCAGCCCGACAGCAACCTGGAATACGATGCCGGCCACGAGGAAGGGCGCCGAGAGCTGCAGCGCGAGTCCGAGAGCGCCGCCGGCGACTTTGATGAAGAGGTCGGCGGTATCCCCGGCTGGCAGCCCGCCTCCCGGCCCGATCAGGTTATAGCTGCCCGCGAGAGCTGACAGCGGAAGGGTGTACAGCCCGGATGCGAGAATGACGACGGGCGCCGCGATCCCGAACAGGCGGGCGAGCGCCGTTGATTGGCCGCCGAGCGCGGGGTCCGGCTGCAGGACGTTTGCCAGCCCGATCAGCACCGAGATGATCGCGCCCGCCATCCCGAGCGCAAGCGCGGGCAAGCGCGCGAGCCACCCCAAAGCCAAGCCGGTGAGAAGCTCCGCCGCCACCATCTCCGGACCGGCCATCCCGTCTGGAACCGAAGGGACGCGGCTCGCGACAGCCGGCACGAGCAAGATTGCAATGCCGAGGGCGAGCCCGGCCCGAACCATCATCGGCGCTTCGATCTCGCCGAGACCGGGCACCAGCATGACCACCATGCCGACGCGGCAGAGCACCAGGGCGAGCGCGAAGACGAGGCTTGGCAGAGCCGCAAGAAGGTCCGCGTCGGTCATTGACCGCCGACGGTGACCATGCGGCTCATCAGCGCGTGCGTGTAGGCGTCGAGAGTTGAGACCATGAACGGCCCCAGCAGGGCCAGAGATGCAAACAGGACGAGTAGCTTGGGCACGAATACGAGGGTCGCCTCGTTGATCTGGGTCACCGCCTGCAGGAGCGAAACGACGAGGCCGACGACGAGGGACACGACCAGCATGGGGCCACCCAGCTTGATGACGACCCACAGCGTGTCACGCAACGCGCCGGCCATCTCCGTCTCGTTCACTAGATCTGCATCCGCGTGATGTCCTGATAGGACTGGACGACCCGGTCGCGGATCGCGAGTGCGGTCTGCATCGAGAGTTCCGCCCGCGTGACCGCCGTTGCAACGTCCGTCACGCTGCCCTGCCCGGCGATGGCCTTCATCGACTCGCTATCCGCCTTGTGACCGGCATCTGCCACGCCTTGCATCGCGCGCGCCAAGACGTCGCCGAAGCCCGGGCCGCTGGCTTCAGTCGGCGTCTCGAGCGCCCCGCCCTGGATGCGGGCGTAGGCACTGGCGGCCGATGACGGGGTTACCGTGATGATGGGGATGGTGCTCATTTCAGCAGTTCGATCGTGCGCGTCAGCATGGTGCGTGTGACTTCCATGACGTTGAGGTTGGCGCTGTAGCCGCGCTGCGCCTCACGCATGTCCATGATCTCGACGAAGGAGTTCACGTTGGGCGTGCGGACGTAGCCTTCGGCGTCAGCAGCGGGATGGGATGGGTCGTAGCGCTTCGGCAGATCGCTCTTGTCCACGCCCACCTTTCGTACCCGGACGGTGTCGACGCCAATCTCACGGTCGAGGCGATCTTCGAAGCTGATCGTCTTGCGCCGATAGGGCTCTGCGCCCGGCGTTGATCCTGTCGAGTCCTGGTTGGCCAGGTTTTCGGCGATGACGCGCAGACGCGCGGTTTGCGCGTCCATTCCGGACGCCGAAATCGCAATGGCTTTGCTGATGTCCATGGCTCTTAACCGCTATGACCCAGGACCATGCGGAACATGCCCTGGTATTTGTGATAGAGATTGGTCACGAGTTCCTGCGTGCTGGCCGTGTCGGCGACCTTACCGAGCTGCTCTTCCATCGCGACGGTGTTGCCATCCGGCGCTTTGCCGCGACCGGGTTGCACCTTGCCCTGCGCGACAGATTGCGGGGCTTCAAGGTGCGCCGGGTCGGTTCGAGCCACGGCGACGCTGGCAAGGCTCGATTGAAAGGGCGACAGATCGCGCGCCTTGTAGTCCGGGGTGTAAGCATTGGCGATGTTCTGCGCCAAGAGCTGCTGGCGTTGCTCGACCCAGTTCAGGCGTTTTTCTGCCAGGCGGAACAGGCCGATATCGGTCGGGTCCATGCGGACTTTCTCCTCGCGCTTCGTAACCAACCATAGTGGGCTGTTGGTTAAGACAGAGTGAAGGGCGCTGGTAACCATTCGGTAACCGCTTGCTGCCATCTTCTGATCATGCCGACAGGTGCTTCCCTTCTCTTTCCTGCTCCCGGGCTGGACACCAAAGGTGGCGCCGAGTTGCTGGCGCTCTTGGAACAGACGATGCGGATGGTCGACGTCGCGACGGCTTTGGTCGCCAGTGACCGTCACGTCGACGTCTCAGGGCTGCAGAATGACGTCGGGCTGCTCTGCGCAAAGGCCCTGGACCTTCCAGCGTCCGAGGCCGGCTTCGTCAAGCTCGGGCTGCAGCGTTTGGCGGCTCGTCTCGACACGCTTGACGCCTGTCTGCGGGAAACCGCCGCATGAACCTACTCGGCAAAAAGGCCGCACGATGCCAGTTTCTTATACCAGCCTCATAACCGCGTTCATTGCGCTTGCGGGCGTCCTCGGCCTTGTCGTGCTTGCAGGTCGTCTGGCACGCACAACCGGATTAGCGCGGGTCCGCCCGGGCCAGCGCCTCGCGTTGCGGGAGACCCTCAGCGTAGACCGGACCCGGTCGGTCAAGATCGTCAGCTGTGACGGCCGAGAGATCCTGGTTCTCGTGGGCGGCGGACACGACGTCCTTCTTGGATGGCTTCCAGGCCCGGAGTTGCGGCAGTGACCGCTCGCCGGGCGGTCCATCTTGGCTTCGCCGTGTTGGCGCTGGTGCTCATCCCGCATTTCAGCAGCGCGCAATCCGTCAATATCGACCTTGGTGCGAGCGGCCAGGCCGGAGCAACCGGGCGCCTGATCCAGCTCACGGCGCTGCTGACCGTGCTGTCTCTGGCACCCAGCCTGCTCGTGATGGTCACGGCGTTCACCCGGATCATCATCGTCCTTTCCTTGTTGCGGAGCGCTGTCGGGGCGCAAGGCACGCCGCCGAACTCGGTTCTAATCGGGTTAGCGCTCTTCCTGACCTATTTCGTGATGCAGCCGGTGCTCGATCAGGCGTGGACGCAGGGCATCGTGCCGCTGACCTCTGGACAAGTCTCTGAAATGGAAGGCCTGCGGCTGACGGCTGAGCCGTTTCGCAAGTTCATGGTGAGCAACGTGCGCGGCCAGGATCTCCAGCTGTTCCAGGATCTCGGCAACCTGCCCGCCATCGCATCACCCGACGAGGCGCAATGGCGTTCGTTGGTGCCGGCATTCATGGTCGGTGAATTGCGGCGCGCGTTCGAGATGGGGTTTCTGATCTACTTGCCATTCCTGGTGATCGATCTGGTTTCTGGCAGCGTCCTGATGTCGCTCGGCATGATGATGTTGCCACCCAGCGCCGTCAGTCTTCCGTTCAAGCTGATCTTCTTTGTCCTGGTCGATGGTTGGCGGCTGGTCTCGGGAACCCTCGTGCAAGGGTTCATTCCTGGTTGACGCAAGATAGCAAAAGTTCCGTATTTGTTCTTGTGGAAGCGCCGGGGTGTCCCTAAAGTAGCCGGGTCGAGCGCGGCCGCGGTCAGCGTTGCGGCGCAACCGAGAG
>JAVVHH010000159.1:0-8225 GCA_032249615.1 Acetobacteraceae bacterium | reverse complement strand
GGTGGGGCTGCTGCTGCTGCGCTCCTACCTGATCTCCGGCAACGCCGCCCACTACGACGGCGTGATCGACGCCCTCGAGGCGCGCGGGCTTCGAGTGATCCCCGCCTTCGCCAGCGGGCTCGACTCGCGCCCGGCGATCGAGGCCTACTTCATGAAAGATGGTGCGGCCACGGTGGACGCGGTCGTGTCGCTGACCGGGTTCTCGCTGGTCGGCGGCCCCGCCTACAACGACAGCCGGGCCGCCGAGGCCCTGCTCGCCACGCTGGACGTGCCATACCTGTCCGCCTGCCCCGTCGAGTTCCAAACGCTGGAACAGTGGGACGGCGACGCCCGCGGCCTGTTGCCGGTCGAGGCCACGATGATGGTCGCGATCCCCGAACTGGACGGCGCGATCAGCCCGATGGTGTTCGGCGGCCGCTCGACCGCCAGCGACGCCACCAAGCGCGACATGGCCTCGCACCCGGAGCGGGCCGCCGCCCTGGCCGGCCGCGTCGCCAAGCTGGTCGCCCTGCGGCGCTCGCAGCGGGCAGAGCGCCGAGTCGCCATCGTCCTGTTCAACTTCCCGCCCAACGCCGGGGCGACCGGCACGGCCGCCTACCTCGCCGTGTTCAAGAGCCTGCACAACACGCTCGCCGCCATGAAGGAAGCGGGCTACGGCGTCGAGGTGCCGGCCGATGCGGAAACGCTGCGCTCCCTGGTGATCGACGGCGGCGAAGCCTGGGGAATGGACGGTACGATCGGGGCGCGTGTCGCCGTCGACGACCACGTCCGCAAGCAGCCCTGGCTGAACGAAATCGAGGCCGTCTGGGGCCCGGCGCCGGGCCGCGCCAACACCGACGGCGCCTCCCTCTTCGTGCTGGGCCGCCGGTTCGGCAACGTGTTCGTCGGACTGCAGCCCGCGTTCGGCTTCGAGGGCGACCCGATGCGGCTACTGTTCGAGCGCGGCTTCGCCCCGACCCACGCTTTCTGCGCCTTCTACCGCTGGATTCGCGAAGACTTCGCCGCCGACGCCGTGCTGCATTTCGGCACCCACGGCGCGCTCGAATTCATGCCGGGCAAGCAGGCCGGGCTGTCCGCCGCCTGCTGGCCGGACCGGCTGATCGGCGACCTGCCGAACATCAACCTCTACGCCTCCAACAACCCGTCCGAAGGCATGCTCGCCAAGCGGCGCGCCGCGGCGACGCTGGTTTCCTATCTCACGCCCCCGGTCGCCCATGCCGGCCTCTACCGCGGTCTGCTGGACCTGAAATCCTCCATCGACCGCTGGCGAGCGATGGAGCCAGACACCGACCCGGAACAGCGTGACGCCCTGGCGACACTCATCGCGGCGCAGGCCGAAGCGGTGGAGCTGCGGGGCAGCATCGAGCGGATCGCCGCCGACCTGCTCGAGCTGGAATACACCCTGATCCCGCACGGGCTGCACGTGATCGGCGAACCGCCCAGCCCCGACGAGCGCACCGCCATGCTCGACGCCGCCGGCGTCACCGAGCCCGGCGAGCGCGCCCGCCTCGACGCCCTGCTCGCCGAAGACCACGAACTGCCGGCCGTGATCCACGCGCTGGATGGCGGCTACACCCGCCCGGCCCCCGGCGGCGACTTCCTGCGCACCACGGAGGTGCTGCCGACCGGCCGCAACCTGCACGGCTTCGACCCCTTCCGCATCCCCAGCCAGTTCGCCGTCGGCGACGGCGCGCGCCAGGCCGACCGCCTGCTCGCCCGGCACATGGCCGAAGGCCACGGCCTGCCGGAGACCGTCGCCATGGTGCTGTGGGGCACCGACAACCTGAAATCGGAAGGCGGCCCGATCGCCCAGGCGCTCTGGCTGATGGGGGCCGCGCCGCGGTTCGACAGCTACGGCCGCCTCTGCGGCGCCAAGCTCGTGCCGCTCGAAACGCTCGGCCGCGCCCGCGTCGACGTGGTGATCACGCTCTCCGGCATCTTCCGCGACCTGCTTCCACTGCAGACCAAGCTGCTCGCCGAAGCCGCGCTGCTGGCTGCCCAGGCCGACGAGCCGCTCGAGCAGAACCACATCCGGAAGCACGCGCTAGCCTTCATGGCAGCCCAGGGCGGCACACTCGAACAGGCCGCGCTCCGCGTGTTCGGCAACGCGGACGGCGCCTACGGCGCCAACGTCAACCAGATGGTCGGCAGCGGCGTCTGGAACGACGAGGACGAGCTGGCCGAGGCGTACACCGCCCGCAAGGGCTTCGCCTACGGCGTGGACGGCCGCCCCAGCCAGCAGAAGGCGGTGCTGCACCACATCCTCTCCAGCGTCGAGGCGACCTATCAGAACCTCGACAGCATCGAACTCGGCGTCACCACGGTCGACCACTATTTCGATACGCTCGGCGGCGTCTCGCGGGCGGTCCGGCAGGCCCGCGGCGGCGTGGCGGCGCAGGTCTATATCGGCGATCAGACCCGCGGCGACGGCACCGTCCGCACGCTCTCCGAACAGGTCTCGCTCGAAACCCGCACCCGGGCGCTCAACCCGAAATGGTATGAAGCCCTGCTGAAGCACGGTTACGAGGGCGTCCGCGAGATCGACGCGCACGTCACCAACACGCTCGGGTGGTCGGCCACCACCGGCGAGGTCAGCCCCTGGGTCTACCAACAGCTCGCCGAAACCTACGTGCTGGACGACGCCATGCGCGAGAGGCTGGCGTCCCTGAACCCCAAAGCCTCGGCCAAGATCGCCGGCCGCCTGATCGAGGCGCACGAGCGCCGCTATTGGACGCCGGACGATGCGACCGTCGAGGCGCTGCGCCGCGCCAGCGACGCCCTGGAAGACCGACTTGAAGGCATCGACGTGGAGATCGCCGCATGAACATCGCCATTCGCAACCCCGTGATCCGCAAGCCCCAGATGACTGCGTCCATGAGCGGTGACGGCGAGGGCTCCGTGCAGGTCTCGCTCGACCCGACCGTCCGCATCGACACCGCCAAGGTGTTCGCGGTCTACGGCAAGGGCGGCATCGGCAAGAGCACGACATCGTCCAACCTCTCCGCCGCATTCAGCATGCTCGGCAAGCGCGTGCTGCAGATCGGCTGCGACCCCAAGCACGACAGCACGTTCACGCTGACCAAGCAGCTGCTGCCGACGGTGATCGACGTGCTCGAAGGGGTGGATTTCCACTCCGAGGAGCTGCGGCCCGAGGATTTCGTGTTCAAGGGTTTCAATGGCGTCATGTGTGTCGAAGCCGGCGGCCCGCCGGCCGGCACCGGGTGCGGCGGCTACGTCGTCGGACAGACGGTCAAGCTGCTCAAGGAACATCACCTACTCGAAGAGACCGACGTGGTGATCTTCGACGTGTTGGGTGACGTCGTGTGCGGCGGGTTCGCCTCGCCACTGCAGCACGCCGACCTCGGACTGATCGTGGCGGCCAACGACTTCGACAGCATCTTCGCGATGAACCGCATCGTCGCCGCCATCGGCGCCAAGGCGAAGAATTACCAGGTCCGGCTCGGCGGTGTGATCGCCAACCGCAGCAAGGAGGTCGACCAGATCGAGAAGTTCAACGCCGCGTCCGGGATGAAGACGCTGGCGCACTTCCCCGATCTCGACGTGATCCGCCGCTCGCGACTGAAGAAATCGGTGCTGTTCGAGATGGAGAGCTCCCCGGAGCTCGAAGCGGTCAAGGACGAGTATCTCCGCCTCGCCGCCTCGCTCTGGGCCGGCGTGGTTCCGCTCGAAGCCGCGTCGCTCAAGGACCGCGAGATCTTCGACCTGCTGGGATACGACTGATGAGCGGCTCGGCCACCTATCTCGAGCGCCGGGCGCAGCTCGAGACGTATTTCGACCGGACCGCGGCCGCCGCCTGGGCGCGGCTCACCTCGGACGCTCCGGTCAGCGGCATCCGCGCCACCGTCCGCGCCGGCCGCGACCGCATGCGGGCGACGCTGCTCTCCTATCTGCCCGCCGATCTGACCGGCCTGCGCATTCTGGACGCGGGCTGCGGCACCGGCGCTCTCGCCGTGGAAGCGGCCGAGCGCGGGGCCGAGGTGGTCGCCATCGACCTCTCGCCCACCCTCGTCGGCCTCGCCCGCGAGCGCGCCCCGCAGAATCTGGCCATCGACTTCCGCACCGGCGACATGGCGGACCCGGCGCTGGGCCGCTTCGACCATGTCGTCGCGATGGACAGCCTCATCCACTACCGCGCGCCGGACATGGCGCGCGCCGCATCGAGCCTGGCCGCCCGCGCCGAGCGCTCGCTGGTCTTCACCTTCGCGCCGCGGACGCCCCTGCTCTCGGCCATGCACGCCGCCGGCCAGCTGTTCCCGCGCGGCGACCGGTCGCCCGCGATCGAGCCCGTGACCCCCGGCCGCATCCGCAAGCTGCTGGAGGCCGACGGCCTCTGCACGCTGCGCAGCGACCGGGTGGCGGGCGGCTTCTACATCTCGCAAGCGCTCGAGGTCGTCCGCGGATGAGCGTCGCGCGGCCGAAGCTGGCAGGGCTGTGGCGGGAGATCGGCCCGGGGTTCCTCCCCTTTGCCGACGCGGGCACGACCGAGTTGCCGATGCGCCGGCTGCTGCGGCTGTCGCTCTTCCAGGTCACGGTCGGCATGGCGGTCGTGCTGATGATCGGCACGCTCAACCGGGTCATGATCGTCGAACTCGGCGTGCCGGCCTGGCTGGTCGCCGTCATGGTCTCGCTGCCGCTGGTGTTCGCGCCCTTCCGCGCCGTGGTCGGCTTCCGCTCGGACAACCACCGCTCCGTGCTCGGCTGGCGCCGCGTGCCCTATCTCTGGTTCGGCACGCTGCTGCAGTTCGGCGGCCTCTCGATCATGCCGTTCGCGCTGATCATCCTCTCTGGCGATAGCAGCGCGCCGGGCTGGGTGGGCGATGCCGCCGCCGGGCTCGCCTTTCTGCTGGTGGGCGCCGGGCTGCATACGGTGCAGACGGTCGGCCTCGCGCTCGCGACCGACCTGGCCCCGGTCCGCGCGCAGCCGAAAGTCGTGGCCCTGCTCTGCATGATGCTGCTGCTCGGCATGGTCGCCAGCGCCTTGATCTTCGGCCTCGCGCTGTCGCCGTTCAGCGAAGTCCGGCTCATCCAGGTCGTCCAGGGCGCGGCCCTGCTGACGATGGTGCTGAACGCCGTGGCGCTCTGGAAGCAGGAGCCGCGCCAGCCCGGCCGCACCCGCGGCACCGAAGCCAGCTTCGTGGCCACCTGGCGCGCCTTTTGCCGGGGGGGCCAGTCCGCCCGCCGCATGGTCACGCTCGGCATCGGCACGTTCGCCTTCAGCATGCAGGACATCCTGCTCGAGCCCTACGGCGGCAAGGTGCTCGGCCTGCCGGTGGCGGCGACCACCGCCATGACGGCCTTGCTCGCGATCGGCGGGCTGATCGGCTTCGGCATCGGTGCCCGCATGCTGGGCCGGGGCGCCGACCCCTACCGCCTGTGCGGCACCGGCATCCTCGCCGGGCTCGCCGCCTTCACCGCGCTGATCTTCGCCGCCCCGCTCGCCGCCCCGTTCCTGTTCGCCCTGGGCGTCTCGGGCATTGGCCTCGGCGCCGGCCTGTTCGCCCACTGCACGCTGACCGCGGCGATGAGCAACAGCGGGACCAACGAGGTCGGCCTGGTGCTGGGCATCTGGGGCGCCGTGCAGGCCTCGGCCGCCGGTTGCGCCGTGGCCGCCGGCGGACTGGCCCGCGACGTGGTGGGCATGCTCGCCGACCGCGGCACCTTCGGCCCGACCCTGCACACGCCGGCGACCGGCTACGTCGCCGTTTACCTAATCGAGATCGGGTTGCTGTTCGCGACGCTGGTCGCGGTCGGCCCGCTCGTCCGGCCCTACCGCGCCGAGCGCGAGCAGGGCCTCGACAACATGCAGCCAACGAGAGGCTGAGGGGAGACTACCATGCAGACGGGAGCCATCACCGGTTACATCGACGTGGCGCAACTGGCGCTCTACGCGTTCTGGTTGTTCTTCGCCGGCCTGATCTATTACCTACACCGTGAGAACAAGCGCGAAGGCTACCCGCTGGTCGCCGACGACCGCGCCGGCATCAGCCCGGTGGTCGTGCAGGGCTTCCCGCCGATCCCCGATCAAAAAGCCTTCACCATGCCCGACGGCTCCAAGCTGATGGTCCCGCGCGCCGAGCGCCGCGAGCCGCTGAGCCGGTTCCAGCGGGTTTCCAAGGCACAGGGCTCGCCCATCGTGCCGACCGGCGAGCCGCTCACCGCGGGCATCGGTCCCGGCGCCTGGGCGCAACGCCACAATGGGCCGGACCTCACCTTCGACGACGGCCAGCCGAAGATCGTGCCGCTGCGCGTCGCCCCGGCCTTCTTCCTGGCCACCGAAGACCCCGACATCATCGGCTACACCGTAATCGGTGTGGACAACGAGGTCGCCGGGACCGTGGTGGAAGCGTGGATCGACCGGTCCGAGGTGGTCGTCCGCTACCTCGAGGTGCAGCTTGCCAGCGATGCCTCCCACCGCGTGCTGCTGCCCATGACGTTCATCCGCATCAACCGCAAGACGAAGCAGATCATCTGCCGCTACATCAAGGCCAGCCAGTTCGCCCTCGCCCCGGTCCCGGCCAAGCCCGACCAGGTGACGCTGCGCGAGGAGGACCAGATACAGGCGTTCTATGCCGCCGGTCAGCTTTACGCGTGGCCCGGCCGTGAAGGACCGCTGCTGTGATCCCGCGCGGCTTTCCCGGCCGGCTCCCGGAGGGCGAGACGCTTCTGTGGCAGGGTGCGCCGGACTGGCGCATCCTGGCCCGGACCGCGCTGCACACGCGCACCCTGGGCCTCTACTTCGCGGCCCTCGCCTGCCTCGCGGGGGTCACCGGCCACATGACGGGCGCGCTGAGCGTGGCCGGGCTCGGACTGGTGCCGCTGGTGTTGGCCTACGGCTACGCCTGGGCCGTGTCGCGGTCCTCGGTCTACAGCATCACCAACAAGCGCGTCGTGCTGCATATCGGCCTGGCGTTTCAGGTCACGCTGAACCTCCCGCTCGAGCGAGTCGCGGCGGCCGATGTGCGGGCGGGCGCGGGCGGGAGCGGCGATCTCTCGCTCACGCTGGCCGGGGCCGACCGGTTCGCCTACGTGGTGCTCTGGCCGCATGCGCGCCCGTGGCACTTCGCGCGAGCCCAGCCCACCATGCGCGGTCTGGCCGACGTGGCGCAGCCGGCGCAAATTTTGGCCCGCGCCCTGGGCGCCTCCGCGCCGGCTCTGCCAAATGTGATGGAACCCGAGTACAAGACGATGCAAAGGCCACTCGCGGCCTAACATAGCACCAGAGGAGCGTCGATCATGGCCAGGCCACCAGTATTCCCCCGTCTGCCGCTTTACGCAGTGTTCGCGGTGCTGACGATCACGGTGGTGGCCGCGTTCGTGGGCCGGGCGACGCATGCCGGCGGCGGATTGCCCAAAGCGGCGCTCGTCGCCGAGCGGGACCTGCGCTTCTCCGACCGTGCGGACGGCGCCGTGGTCGTCCAGTCGGCGCGGGATGGCCACGAAGTCGCGGTGTACGAGGGCGAGCAGGGGTTCCTCCGCGGCACCCTGCGCGGCTTCGCGCGGACCCGGCATTTGAGCGGCCTCGGGCCGGAACTGCCGTTTCAACTCTCACGCTGGTCCGATGGCCGCCTGACGCTCGATGACAAGTCAACCGGCCAGCATGTCGAACTGATGGCGTTCGGGCCGACCAACGTGGCCGTGTTCGCACCGTTGCTGGATCGGTAGCGATGGGCCTGCTCTCCGAGGGAACCCTGGCCATCAAGGCCGACGTGGACATCGAAAAGACGTTCGACAGCTTCCACGCCTATGCCGTGCCTGACGGTGTCGACATCCGGCCCGGCGACGTCGTCTACCTCCACGGCGTGCCGACCGATATCGGCTTCGGCGAACGCCTGGTCATGCAGTGCGACGCCACGGTGCACCGCGCCGGCCCGCTGCTGCGCGCCTGGACCGCTTTCACCTCGATGTTCGAGTTGACCCACCTGTATGAAGTCGGCTTCGAGCCAAAGGAAGCGTCATGAAGCCCATCAACGCGACGACCGAACTGGCCAAGCAGGACACGATCCTGACCCCCCGTTTCTACACCACCGATTTCGAGGCGATGTCCAAGATCGACGTCTCCGGCGTCCGCCGCGAGTGGGACGGCCTGATCGCGGAGCTTCGCGCCGACCCGAACAAGGGGCACTTCGTCCGCAACGAGAAGTTCGACGTCGATCTGTCCGACATGGAGCCGGCCTTGCGGGCCGAGCTGCTCGAGTTCCTCGTCA
>JAVVHH010000158.1:0-8249 GCA_032249615.1 Acetobacteraceae bacterium | reverse complement strand
GCGATCGTCGCGCTCCTTACACGGACCGATCTCATGGCGGCGGCCGTTTTCCCATTCCTCGTGCTGGCCTTTGCGCTCAACAACGGCGCCCCAACCCGCCTGCTCACGCGTCGCTCCGTTCACTTTTTGGGGGTAATCTCGTTTTCGATCTACCTCGTCCACAATCTGTTTCGACAACCCGAGGTGTGGTTGGCTCGTCAATTGCATCCGGCCCCGCTGCCGCCTTGGATGGCGCTCAGCTTCGCGGCGATCGGCTCGGTGTCGATCCTGCCCTTCGCGGCCCTGGCGTATTTCGCCGTTGAAAGACCTGGGCGGGACGCCCTGAACCGCATGGTGAAGCGGCTCAGCCGCCGCTCGGCAATCTCCCGCAGAGCGCCGCGGCCCGCCGAGTGAAGCGGCAGGCCGGGGCTTGTGGCGGCTCCTCGCCGCTCGTATAGCCGCGGTCCGAGGAGATTGATGTCAGGATCACGCGTCACTGAGGAAGCTTGGTCGCCGGACGCGTCCATAGCGGCTCTGCAGAGCGCGGCACCGGCGCAACCCAATGTCGAGAAGCGCATGGCGGATGCGATTCGCGTTCTCGCGGTCGACGCCATCGCGGCCGCCGGGTCAGGTCATCCCGGCATGCCGCTCGGCATGGCCGACGCCGCGACCACGCTTTGGAGCCGCTTTCTCAAATTCGATGCCGCGGACCCGCGCTGGCCCGATCGGGACCGCTTCGTCCTGTCGGCCGGACATGGGTCGACGCTGCTCTACGCATTGCTGCACCTCACCGGCCATGCCGGCATGACCACCGCCGATCTCGCGCGCTTTCGCCGCCTCGACAGCCCGGCTGGCGGCCACCCGGAATACGGCGCGCACCCCGCCATCGAGGCGACGACCGGCCCGCTCGGCCAGGGCCTCTCCATCGCAGTCGGCATGGCGTTGGCCGAACGCATGCTCGCGTCGCGCTTCGGCCGCAGCCTTGTCGACCACCGCACGTGGGTCATAGCCTCCGATGGCGACCTCATGCAGGGCGTCAGCCACGAAGCCGCGGACCTCGCCGGCCATCTCCGGCTCGAGAAGTTGACGGTGCTCTGGGACGAGAACAGCGTGTCCCTCGATGGCGACACGGCGTTGTCGCACTCTGCCGACACGCTCAAGCGGTTCGCCGCCCAGGGTTGGGCGACAAAACGGGTCGATGGGCATGACCCGGGCCAGATCGCCGGTGCCCTGGCGCTCGCGCTCCGGTCACGCAAGCCGACGCTGATCGCCTGCCGCACGCTCGCCGGGACACGGCAGGGCGTGCGCGAGGCAGAGGCCCCGTTCGCGGTACCAAACGACGTGGCGGAACGATGGGCCGGTGCCGGAACGCGCGGTGCGGCGAGCCGTCGCGCCTGGCTTAAGCGCATGGCCAAGCATCCGATGCGCGGCGAATTCGACCGCGTGACGGCGGGCAAGCTGCCGGAAGGGTGGCACGAGCGCCTGGCGGAGCTGCGCCTGGCCATCGCCGAGGCCAAGCGACCGCTCTCCGGTCGCGATGCTGGTCATCGTGCCTTGACCACCCTGGCGACGCTGATGCCGGAACTCGTCGGCGGCTCGACCGACACCGGCAGCTCCACCCGGACGAGACCGCCGGGCGCTGTCTCGATCAGTCCCGGCAGCTATGCCGGCCGCTACATCCATTTCGGTGTGCGCGAGCACGCGATGGCCGGCGCCTTGAACGGCATCGCGCTCCACGGCGGGTTTCTGCCCTATGCCGGCAGCTTCTGCGCGTTCAGCGATTACATGCGCCCCGCCTTACGTCTCGCGGCGATGATGCGGCTCCGTCTGGTCCATGTCTTGACCCATGACGGGATCGGCGTCGGCGAGGACGGGCCGACGCACCAACCTGTCGAGCAGCTCGCCAGCTTCCGTGCCCTGCCGAACATCCACGTGTTTCGCCCGGCCGACACCCTCGAGACCGTGGAATGTTGGGAGCTGGCCATCCGCCGCACTGGCGGCCCCAGCGTCATGGTGCTCTCCCGCCAGGAACTGGCGCCGTTGCGGCAGGATTTTGGGGAAAACCGGTGCGCGCGAGGCGGCTATGTGCTGCAGGAGGCCGACGGGCCGCGCCAGGTGACCTTGATCGCAACCGGGTCGGAGGTGGCCATCGCGCTCGAGGCACGCGCCCGCCTTGCTGAACTCGGCATTCCCGCGGCCGTCGTCTCCCTGCCCTGCTGGGAGCTGTTCTCGCAACAGGATGACAGCTATCGCACCGACGTTCTGGGCTCTGCCCCCCGCGTCGCTATCGAGGCCGCCAGCGGGTTCGGCTGGGAGCGCTGGATCGGCGAGGGCGGCATCTTCATCGGCATGACCGGCTTCGGCGCCTCTGCGCCCCACGCCGATCTTTACCGGCATTTCGGCATCACGCCGGAAGCCATCACCGCAGCGGTTCGACGCCGCGTGCACCCAAACTGAAGGAAACCGAACTATGGCCGTCAAGGTCGCCATCAACGGATTTGGGCGCATCGGCCGCCTCGTTCTGCGTGCCATCATCGAGCGTGGCAGCGGCGACGTCGTCCCCGTCGCCATCAACGATCTCGGCAGTGTCGAGGCCAACGCCCACCTGTTTCGCTACGACAGCGTGCACGGCCGTTTCCCCGGCGAGGTCAACGTTGACGGCGACAGCCTCACCATCACGTATGCGGGCACGACCTACGGCCCGATCAAGGTGACCGCCGAGCGCGACCCGGCCAAGGTCCCCTACCAAGGGATCGACGTCGCGCTCGAATGCACCGGGCGGTTCACCAGCAAAGAGGCCGCGCAGGCCCTCATCGCCGGCGCCGGCGCTCGCAAGGTGCTGATCTCGGCGCCGGCCGATGGCGTCGACGCGACGATCGTCTGGGGCGTCAACCAGAAGACGATCACCAAGGAGATGACCGTCATCTCCAACGCTTCCTGCACGACCAACTGCCTGGCGCCGATGGCCAAGGTGCTGCACGAGAAGTTCGGGATCCTGCGCGGCTACATGGTCACGATCCACGCCTATACGGGCGATCAGAACACGGTCGACACGCTCCACAAAGACCTGCATCGCGCGCGTGCCGCCGCCGTCAGCTCTATCCCCACCAGCACCGGCGCCGCCAAGGCCGTCGGGCTCGTGCTCCCGGAACTGAAGGGCAAGCTGGACGGCACCGCCATCCGCATCCCGACCCCGAACGTGTCCCTCGTCAGCCTCGACGTGAACCTGCGCGAGGCCGCCACGGTGCAGCAGATCAACGACGCGATGAAGATGGCCAGCGAGGGCGAGCTGAAGGGTGTGCTGGTCTACAGCACCGAGAAACTCGTCAGCATCGACTTCAACCACAGCCCGGCTTCCTGCAGCTTCGATGCGACCCAGACGGCGGTGGTCGACGGGCAGTTGGCCCGGGTCATGGGCTGGTATGACAACGAGTGGGGCTTCTCCAACCGCATGGTGGACACGGCCGCCCTGTTCGGCAGCCTCTAAGATGTCGTTCCGGACGCTCGACGGGCTTGATGTGAAAGGGAAGCGCGTGCTGCTGCGCGCCGACCTGAACGTGCCAATGCATGACGGCGTGATCAGCGATACGACCCGGCTGGAACGCCTGGTGCCGACCATGCACGAGCTGATGGACGGCGGCGCCCGCGTGATCATCGTCAGCCATTTCGAGCGTCCGAAGGGCAAGCGCGTGCCCTCGATGTCGTTGCGCCCGGTGGCCGACGCCCTGGGTGTTGTGCTCGCCCGCCCGGTCGCGTTCGCGGAAGACTGCGTCGGCCCCGAAGCCGAGGAGGCTGTGGCGCGGCTGGGGGCCGGCGCTGTGCTGGTGCTTGAAAACACCCGGTTCCATGCCGGCGAGGAGAGCAACGATCCGGACATGGCCCGCCAGCTCGCCGCGCTCGCCGACCTTTATGTCAACGACGCGTTCTCGGCCGCACACCGGGCTCATGCCAGCACGGAAGGGGTCGCGCGCTTGCTGCCCGCATACGCCGGACGGTTGATGCAGCAGGAATTGGAGGCGCTGGACTCGGCGCTCGGCAATCCGGTGCGCCCGGTCTGTGCCGTCGTCGGCGGCAGCAAGGTCTCGACGAAGCTCGAGCTGCTGGGCAACCTCGTCGGCAAGGTGGACATGCTGGTGATCGGTGGCGCGATGGCGAACACCTTTCTGGCCGCGCAGGGCGCCGACGTCGGGCGCTCTCTTCAGGAACGTAACATGCACGAGACCGTGCGCGACATCCTGCAACGGGCGGCCACTGCCGGCTGCGACATCGTGTTGCCGAGCGACGCCGTGGTGGCGCGCGAGCTCAAGCCGAACGTGGCGACGGAGACAGTGTCCGCTCGGGCCATCCCCGCCGACTCCATGATGCTCGACGTGGGGCCGGAAACGGTGCGGGATCTTTGCGCCAGATTGCCCAGCCTGCGGACGATCGTCTGGAACGGGCCGCTCGGCGCATTCGAGACGCAGCCCTTCGATCGGGCGACCAACGATCTTGCGCACGCGGTCGGCGACGCGACGGCGGCCGGGGCGCTGCGCAGCGTGGCGGGCGGCGGTGACACCGTCTCGGCACTGAACGGCGCGGGCGAGGCGGAGCGGATGACCTACGTGAGCAGCGCCGGAGGCGCCTTCCTGGAGTGGTTGGAGGGCAAGACGCTGCCCGGCGTCGCGGCGCTCGAGAACTAAAGGCACTTTTTCCCGCAGCCGGCGTTGGCGGTGTCGGATACGGGAGATGGTGATGCAGAAGAGTGCCGCAGCGATCGTTGCCGGTGTTGCAGCAGCGGGCGCGCTGCTCGCCGGCAGCCGTTTCAACCCGGGCCCTCAACATCCGGGGACGGCGCTGTGGTATGCGCGGTTGGAGAAGCCTGATTTCACGCCGCCGGGCCCCGTTTTCGGCCTGGCCTGGACGGCGCTCGACGGTTTGCTGGGCTACACTGGCTATCGCTTGCTCACGCGGCGGCGCAGTATCGCAAGGCGGTGGGCACTCGGGGCCTGGCTCCTGACCCTCTTCGGGATCCCGGCGTTCTCCTGGCGCTTCTTTGGCGGGCATCGGTCGGACGAGGCGCTTGGCGTCAGCGCGACGATGCTGGCGTCCTCCGTGGGCCTGACAGCCGCTGCGTCAGAGGTCGACAGGAACGCCATGATCGCTTCAGCGCCGCTCATCGCCTGGCTCATTTTCGCGACGGCTCTGCAGGAAGAAGTGTGGCGGCGCAACCGTTAGTTGAAAGAGCGCTTCCGTTAACCTATCATTAGGGAATGCGCGTTACAGTCCTACGCATGCTGTCCACGAATTCCCTCTCGGCATTCTCCTCGGCAACGACGACGAGTGCCGTAAATGGCCAGAAACCGGTTCGGCTGGTTCGCGAGGTCACGCCGGTGCAGCCCGGTAGCAACGCCGCGAAAACGGCGCTTCCGAATGCCATGCCGGCCGTCGCGCCGCCGCGCGGCTCGTTGCTCAACCTATCGGTCTAGCTGCCGGCTTAGCCAACTGGCGGCCCTGAGGCATAGGGCATCGCGGTTGCGGGCGGCGACCAGCTGGATTCCGAGCGGCATTGCGCCCGGGCCAACTCCGCACGGGATCGTGACGCATGGGACGTGGAGGGCTGTCCACAACAGGTTGAAGGCGGGATCTCCCGTCCACTCCAGACCGCGTGGCGCAGCGCCGGCCGCAGAAGGCGTGATGAGGACGTCGACATCGGCCATCAGCGCGTCGAAGGCCAGTTGCAGCTCGCGCATGACGATCCGGCTGTCCTCCAACTCCGCCGCCGACCGGGCAAGGCCCCACTCCATGCGTTCCCGCAGCGGCGGGCTGAGTTGGTCACGATGCACGGTCATCTCCCACCCGAGCGCGCGCGCACTTTCGGCATTCATGACGACCGTGTGCGCCGCTTCGAGTGGCTCGAACATGGCTGGCAGCTCGAGATCGAGCAGAGCGGCGCCGGATCGTTTCACCGCGGCGATTGCCGTCTCCATAACGCCCTCGGTCTCGGGCGCTCGCCGGTCCCACATCGGGGAGCGGCACACGCCGACCCGCAGCGCCCGCTCCGGCTCCGCGTCGACGTCCCCGACGGCAAGTCCGCTGACGGCTGTCGTGAGCAGCGCGCAGTCGGCGACACTGCGGGCGAATACGCCAACGGTGTCGAGGCTTTCGGACATCAGCTTCATGCCGAACCGATTGATCGTGCCGAAGGTGGGCTTGTAGCCGACGACACCGCAATAGGCGGCGGGACGGATGACGCTTCCCGCGGTCTGGGTGCCGAACGCGAAAGGGAAGTATCCGGCGGCGACGCCGGCGGCGGAGCCGCTGCTGGAGCCGCCGGGGGTGCACGCCGGGTCGTGGGGATTGGTGGTCGGTCCTGGAAAGCGCGTTGCGAATTCGGTCGTCACAGTCTTGCCGAAGACGACCGCACCAGCCTCGCGGGCCCATGCCACGCAAGCCGCATCGGCGACCGGGCGGTGCCCGCGCCAGATTGGCGAATTGTATTCCGTCGGCAAATCAGACGTGTCCAAGACGTCTTTGACGCCGAGTGGTAGGTCGCCCAGGGGTCCATGCCGGGTCGGCGCGTGCCGCACCGCCGCGGGGTCGAACGCGGCGAGCGCCTGAAGCTGAGGCTCGCGCGCTGTCACGCGTGCCACGCAGGCCTCGCGGATTGCGGCTGCCGATAGTCGGTGCGCCGCTATCTCGCGCAACGCGCCGGTCGCCGTGAAATCGGCTGGATCTATGGTCATCGCTCCTCCATGCACCGGCCCAGGCTGGCGCAAGCCGGGAGGCCGGTCCATCTTCTCTGTATGCATGAACGGGCTCAACCCCTGATCAAAGTGGCGAGGGACCGAGCTGGGTCGGTCATCTATCGCATCGGCGTGTCGCCCGAGGCGCTCCCGCCGGTCAGGAGCGGCGATCTCGTGGAAGGCTGGAGAGCCGCCCGCCAAGCCGCGGCGGCCTCGAGCTGGGGTGAGGCGCGGCTGTTTCAGTTCCGCCCCGCTGACGCCGCGCGTCTCGACCTTGCCCTGAATGACAATGACGCGGCCTGTTGGGCGGAGGCGGTCGACCGCGGATGGGGCCTGCAGACCGCGTATGGCCTGTCGCTCTGCCTTCGCTTGCTCGGCCTCGTGGCGCTGCTCGCCAACTCCGCCTCGCTCCGCGCGCTGTGCCCGCTGTCCCGCGCTGGCGTCTCGCTCGACCCGGCGCTCATGCGGGCCGCAGCCACGGTTTCGCTGTCTGATCGCGGCCATCTCGACGAGAGCCAGATCCGCGCGCACCTGGCGCAGGCCGCGCCGTCCCCATTTCCCGCCAGCATGGCTTCCTCAGGAGTAGAGATTTGATTTCTCGAACGTATTTAACGGTTTTCGCGGCTGTTCTGACATCCGGTCTCACCGGCTGCTACCACCCGCCGCCGCCAACGCGGGCCGACCTCGATACGAAGGCCGAGTGCCGCCAGCAGGTAGAGCGCCAATATAACCTGCAAAACCGGGTCGACCTGACCCGGCGCGACGAACGCGACTACGCATTCGCCGCCACCTACAACAGCGGCATTCCGAGCCGCGGCCTGGGTGCCGAGTACCACCGCGAGCAGATGGTGACCGATTGCCTCCGCTCGGCTGGCGACACCAACACCGGAGCGACCCCCGGCGTGGGTCCGACGTTCAGCCCGGCCGACCGCGGCGCCGGAACCGCCACGCTACGACCCTAAACACAATCAATCACCAAGGAGCGCCCATGAGCCGCATCATCCGCACGGAGCCAAACGCCGTGCTCGCCAAAGCCGTCGAGTACCACGGCTTCGTTTTCGTCCAGGGCGTCACCGCCTCGGACCTCACCCAAGACATCACGGGGCAAACCGAAGAAGTCCTGAAAGGGATCGACGAGATCCTGGAAATTCACGGCACCGACAAGACCCGGTTGCTGCAAGCCCAGATCTGGCTCAAGGACATCCGCGACCGGGAGGCCATGAACAAGGTTTGGAGCGCCTGGTTGCCCTCCGAGGGCGCGCCAGCGCGGGCGTGTGTACAGGCGCACATGGCCGATCCACGGCATCTGGTCGAGATCATGGTCACGACCTGCAAGTAACCCGGGAGAATCGCTGTGGCGCAGGGGTCATACTGTGACTCGTTTGCCACAGCGAAAATATATTAGTTTCGATTACGATTACATGACACGGTATTGTGACATCAATCCTAATTTGGCCCGTCCGACACGTCGTCATTGAACGAAACACTTCGTGATTGGCGAAATTTGCAACCCTCGGGTTGCCAGCCCCGCATCTCGGAAACTAACCC
>JAVVHH010000157.1:0-8269 GCA_032249615.1 Acetobacteraceae bacterium | reverse complement strand
GGCGTTCAAGATCATCAACGACAAATACGGCACGCTGACCTTCGTGCGCGTCTATTCCGGCACGTTGAAGAGTGGCGACACGCTGCTCAACACGACGAAGGACCACAAGGAGCGCATCGGACGCATGTTCCAGATGCACGCCGACAAGCGGGCGGAAATCAAGGAAGTCCAGGCGGGCGACATTGCCGCCTTCGTCGGGCTCAAGGACACCGGCACCGGCGACACACTGGCTTCGGCCGATGACCCGGTCGTGCTCGAGCGTATGGCCTTCCCGGTTCCCGTCATCGACATCTCGGTCGAGCCGAAGACCAAGGACGGCGTAGAGAAAATGACGCTCGGACTGCAGAAGCTGGCTGGCGAAGACCCGAGCCTGCGTCTCAAGACCGACCAGGAAAGCGGGCAGACCATCCTGTCCGGGATGGGCGAGCTGCATCTCGAGATCATCATCGACCGGCTGCGCCGCGAATATGGCGTGGACGCCAATATCGGCGCCCCGCAGGTCGCGTATCGTGAGACGATCAGCAAGCCGCACACCGAAATCTACACCCACAAGAAGCAGAGCGGCGGCTCCGGCCAGTATGCCGAGGTGAAGGTCACGTTCGAGCCGACGGAGCGGAACTCCGGCATCGTGTTCTCCAACAGCATCGTTGGTGGCTCGGTACCGAAAGAGTACATCCCTGCGGTCGAGAAAGGCATCAAGAACCAGGCCGAGACCGGCGTGCTCGCCGGCTTTCCGACCGTCGATTTTAAATACTCCCTGGTCGACGGCAAATACCACGACGTCGACTCGTCGGCGCTCGCGTTCGAAATCGCGGCCAAGGCGTGCTTCCGCGAGGGCATGAAGAAGGCCGGGCCGATCATCCTCGAGCCCATCATGGACGTCGAGGTGACGACACCGCAGGATCACGTCGGCGACGTCGTGGGCGACCTCAACCGCCGCCGCGGCACCATCCAGAGCCAGGACAGCTCCGGCAGCACTGTCATCGTCCGCGGTCACGTGCCGCTGAAGGAAATGTTCGGCTACATCAGCCAGCTGCGCGGCATGACCAAAGGTCGCGCGAGCTTCACGATGCAGTTCCATCACTACGATCCTGTGCCGCGCAACGTTGCGGACGAGATCATGAAGAAGTCTGCCTAACCAAACGACGTAAGCCCCTGGATCTCGGTCCAGGGGCTCTCCCCGGCGCCTCAGGTCATGATGGTCACGCCGGCAAAGCCCAGATAGAGCGCGATCAGGACGAGGCCGCCGAGCCGCGTGAGGCCGCGCTGCACGAAGCAGAGGATGCCGGCGATCGCCGTAATCCCAAGCAGCCATGTGATGGACAGCTGCGACTCGAAGGAGAGTTGGCTGACGCCCAGGATGGCGAGCGGTACGAAGCCCCCGACGATCGTATTGATGGTGTTGCTGGTCAAGGTTTCGGTCGCAACGGCCGAGCCGCGTCCTGCGCGCGCGAGTTGAACGGCGGCGACCGCGTTGGGGATTCCGGTCAGCCCGGCCAGGATCAGCGTGCCGGTGATGGCGCCCGGGATGTTCCAACGCTGGCCCAGAGTGCTGGCGGTGTCCACCATGCCGATGCTGGATAGCACGATCGCCACGAGCAGCGGGAACAGCGAGAGGATGTCCATCTTGTCCGGCCGGGAGGGCGGACCGTCGCCACGCGCATCCTCACGAGCTCCTCCCACAGCCTCGGCCAGCCAGCCGCTGATCCCTCCGAGCAGGGTGACCCGCTCGATCTGATCGCGCTTGAGCAAGAAAAGCGCGATGTAGGGCACGACGACCCCCGCCAGGAGCAGGCCGGCAATCAAGGTCGAAAGCCATCCGATCGCCTGTAGCGCGACCATCAGCGCCACCCACAAGGCTACCGATGCGTCGAGCACGAGGCCTTTTCGGCGCATTTTGATCGATCCGACCATGGCGGCGCTGAGGCCGAGCAAGGCGGCGAAGTTGAAGATGTTGGATCCGAAGATCACCCCCAGGCCAATATCGTGCTGGCCTCTCGAGATCGCCGTGACTGCCGCGGCAATCTCCGGCGAGTCCGCGCCAAGCGCGGTCACGATGCCCAGCAGGCCCTCGGAAACGCCCAGCGCATTGCCGACTTGCTCGATCCGATAGGACATCACGATGCTGGCCGCGATACTGAGGATGAGGCTGCTGAAGAAGATGCCCAGTTGCCCGGCGGTGCTGTTCAACATCCCGCCCCAACTCCCTGCCATGCCGGGGGTTCGCTAGCGGAAGTCGCGCGTTTGCACCTTGATGCCGTTGGAGAGCCGTTCCGGGCAGTAGATGTCGCGCGGTTTGCCCACCGGTCTGTCGCGATGATCGGGGCTGCCGCCGTGCCGGGCTTCGTCGCCCCGCCCGGTCGGCAGGATAACCGGGTCGTCGCGTTCGCCGACTTGGCGGAGCAGGCCGGAGAGATCGACCAGCTTCTCGACGATGACGTGGGTGACGCCGCTCTCTTTTTGCACCTTGCCGTGCGCGGCGAGCATGCTGGCAGTCAGCACCAGGCGTCGCTGGCGCTCGAAGATGCTGGGCCAGACGATCAGGTTGGCGATGCCGGACTCGTCCTCGATCGTGATGAACATGACGCCCTTGGCCGAACCAGGCTTCTGCCGGACCAACACCAGGCCGGGCACGACGACCCGGCGTCCGTCGCGCAGCCGCTCCAGATCCGCGCACCGGATCATGCCCTGGCGGGTGAGGTCGTTGCGGACGAAGGCGACGGGATGTTGCCGCAACGACAGGCCGACGCTGCCGTAATCTTCGACCACGCTGCGGCCGGGCCGCATGGGCGCGAGCGCGATCTCGGGCTCGACCACGGCGTCGGACGCGGCGAACAACGGCAGGGCGGTATCGCGGAGCGCGCGGATCGCCCAGATCGCATCGCGCCGCTCGGCTTGGAGGGAGCGGAAGGCGTCCGCTTCGGCGAGACGTTCGAGGGCGGCGACCGGCACGCCGGCGCGGCGACTGATTTCCTCGACGGAGGCGTAGGGGTGCTCGCCGCGATGGAGCACGATCGCCAGGCCATCGGCTTCGGCCAAGCCTTTGGCCATGCGCAGGCCGAGGCGGACGGCGAGCTTTCGGCCTTCGGCCGGCTCCAACGTCGAATCCCAGCGCGAGTGGTTCACATCAACTGGCCGAACCTCGACACCATGCTCGCGCGCGTCGCGGACGACCTGGGCGGGTGCGTAGAACCCCATCGGCTGCGCGTTCAGCAAGGCGCAGCAGAACATGTCGGGGTGGTGGCACTTCACCCATGCGGACGCATAGGCGATGATGGCGAAGCTTGCTGCGTGGCTTTCGGGAAAACCGTAGCTGCCGAAGCCCTCGATCTGCTTGAAGGTCTTTTCGGCAAATTCGCGGCTGTAGCCATTCGCCTCCATGCCGCCGACCAGCTTGTCGTAGAACCGATGGACCCCGCCGGTGATCTTGAACGTCGCCATCAAACGGCGGAGCTGATCGGCCTCGCCCGGCGTGAACCCGGCGCACTGGATGGCGATCTGCATCGCCTGCTCCTGAAAGAGCGGCACCCCGAGGGTCTTTTTCAGCACGCGCTCCAACTCGGGCTTGGGGTAGTCCGGCTTTTCCAGGCCTTCGCGGCGGCGCAGGTAAGGATGCACCATGTCGCCCTGGATCGGGCCTGGGCGGACGATGGCGACCTGGATCGTCAGATCGTAGAGTTCTTTCGGTTTCATCCGCGGCAGCATCGACATCTGCGCCCGGCTTTCGATTTGGAACGTGCCCAGCGTGTCGGCGCGCTGAATCATGGCGTAGGTCGCCGCATCGTCTTGGGGGATGGTGAAGAGGTCGAGCCTGGTGCCGCGATGCTCTTCGATGAGGTCGAACGCCCGGCGCAGGCAGCCCAGCATCCCGAGGCCGAGCACGTCGACCTTCATGAATTTGAGCGCGTCGATGTCGTCCTTGTCCCATTCGATGATCTGCCGATCGGCCATGCTGGCCGGCTCGATCGGCACGAGATCGGCCAACGCATCCCGTGTCAGCACGAAGCCGCCGGGGTGCTGGCCGAGATGGCGCGGGAAGCCGATGAGCTCGCGGGCGAGATCGAGTGCCAGGCGGAGGCGCCGGTCCTGCAGGTTGAGGTTCAGCGCTTCGGCATGCTTTTCCTCGACGCCCTCTTCCGACCAGCCCCAAACCTGGGACGACAGGGCGCCCGTCACGTCCTCGGTCAACCCCAGAACTTTGCCGACCTCGCGCATGGCGCCGCGGGCCCGATAGCGAATGACGGTCGCGCACAGGGCAGCCCGGTCGCGGCCGTAATGCTGGTAGAT
The DNA here is from genome assembly GCA_032249615.1 of Acetobacteraceae bacterium. Lineage (GTDB taxonomy): Bacteria > Pseudomonadota > Alphaproteobacteria > Acetobacterales > Acetobacteraceae > JAVVHH01. Next base: position 3,982 of record JAVVHH010000157.1, on the reverse strand, counting down.
CCACTGGATCACCCGCTCGCGCTGCTCGTGCTCGAAATCGACGTCGATGTCGGGCGGCTCGGCACGTTCGGCGGAGACGAAGCGTTCGAACAGCAGCCCGGATTGCGTGGGGTCGATGCTGGTGATGCCGAGGACGTAGCAGACGGCCGAGTTGGCGGCGGAGCCACGGCCCTGGCAGAGGATGCCTTCGCTGCGGGCATAGCGGACGATGCTGTTCACCGTCAGGAAATACGGCGCGTATCCAAGGCCATCGATCAGCCGCAGCTCGTGCTGCAGCTGCTGGGCGACGGGGGCGGGCACGGTACCGCCATAGCGTCTTGCCGCGCCCTCCCAGGTCAGGCGCTCGAGCGTTTGCTGCGGAGAGAGACCGGGCTCCTCCTGTTCGTCCGGGTATTGGTAGCGCAAGTCGGACAGGTCGAAATGACAGCGGGCGACCAACTCTTCGGTGCGGGCGATGGCGTCGGGGTGGCGGGCGAACAGCCGGGCCATCTCCTCCGGCGGCTTGAGATGGCGGTCGGCGAAGCGCTCACGACGGAACCCGGCCGCATCGATCGTGCAGCCCTCGCGGATACAGGCCATCACGTCTTGCAGCACGCGCCGCTCCGGGCGGTGGAACAGGACATCGCCGGTGGCGATCAGCGGGATACGGGCGGCGGCGGCCAAGGTGGCGAGGCGGTGGAGCCGGGTCTGGTCGCCGGGTCGGCGGCGGATGGTGCCGGCGAGATAGGCGCGGCTGGGTGCGTCGGCGGCGAGGCGGGCGAGCTGGGCCTGCAAGCGCGCGTCCGGCTGCTCCGGCACCAGGATATAGAGCAGCCCATCGCCTCCGGCCGCGAGATCGTCCCAGCCGATATCGCAGCCGCCTTTGCCGGTGCGGCGCTTGCCTTCCGTGAGCAACCGGCAGAGGCGCGACCAGGCCGGTCGGTCGGTCGGGTAGGCGAGCAGGACCGTGCCGTCCCGCAGCGCGAGGCGGCAGCCGGCGACGAGGCGGATCCCGGTCGTTTTCGCCGCTTCCCAGCAGCGGACGATCCCAGCGACCGAGTTGTGATCGACGATGCCGAGGGCGGATATGCCGTAGGCGGCAGCTTGCGCGAACAGCTCCTCCGGATGGCTGGCGCCCCGGAGGAAGCTGTAGTTCGTCGTGACTTGGAGTTCGGCGTAGGTCAAAAAATCCCCTGCAGGTACCAGCTCAGCCCGCCGGTTCGCAGGTCGACGCCGTCGCCTTGGCGGAACAGGAGGAAGCGGCTGCCGTCCTCGTCTTCGACGCGGAAATAGTCGCGGACGGCGGAGAATTCGGCGTCCCGGCGCCACCATTCGCCATAGATGCGCTCGGGCCCGTCGGCGCGGCGGATGTGATGCCGCCGCCGCCGCCAGGTGAAGGCGGCGGGAGCGTGGTCGGGCAGGCCGGCAAGGGCGTCGATCGGGCGGGGCGGGTGAAACAAGCGGGTGGGAGCGTCGCCACCGAACCAGGTGGCGGCCCCTGCGCGGGCCAGCGCGGGGATGCGGCGGACGGCACGCTCGGGGACATCGCTCTCGACCGGGGCGACCCGGTAGACGCGGTCGGCGCCGAGGCGGTTGGCGAGCCGGTCGACCAGGGCAGAGACGTCCGTGCTGTTGCCGGTATCGTCCTGCTGCCACCGCAGCGTTTCGGCCAGCGGCACGACCAGGCGCATGGCGTCGATGCCGAGGCCGGGATCGACGGTTTCCAGGTGCTCGTCGAGCAAACGGGCGAGGTGGCGCGGGTCGCGGTTCGCGCGGGCGGTACCGATGCGGGTGGCCAATACGGCGCCGTCGACCCGCTCGAACAACAGGTCGACCCGGCGAGCGCCCAGATGGGCTCGTTCCATGGCGGCACAGACCGGGTCGAGCAGGCAGGCGGTGGCGGCTCCTAGCGCGTCGGCGGTCAGCAGCGGTTCGAGAAAGGCAATGCGGTGCTGCAGCGGAGTTTCGTGGGCGAGCGGCTGCAACGGCTCGGGCACACGGCCCTGCGCCTGGTCTAGCCGGCGGCCGGGGAGCGGGCCGAAGCGGCGCGTGATCAGGGCGCGCGGAACCCGGGCGAGCGCTTCCACCTGCTCGAAGCCGAGGCGGCGCAGGGTTGCCACCATGTCGTCAGGGAGGCGAAGGGCGGCGACCGGGAGAGGCGCGATGGTGTCGGCCTGTGCTCCGGGTGGCACGATATGGGTCGGGGCGCCGCCATGGCGGGCGAGGGCGTGGGCGGCGCCGGGCGTGTCGGCGATGGCGGCGCGGGCGGTGATGCCGTCCTGGGCCAAACGGGCGACGAGATCGTCGAGCAGCGCCTGCTCGCCGCCCCAGAAATGGGCGCAGCCGGTCATGTCGAGCCAGATGCCATCGGGGGTATCGGGTGCGGCCAGCGGCGTCACCCGCTGGCACCAGCGAGCGAGGCGCTCGAGGGCGGCTTCGTCATCGGCCGGGTCGGCCTCGAGCACGTGCAGGTTCGGGACCACCGCCATGGCATGCGCCACCGCCATCGCAGGCCGCAACCCGGCCGCGGCGGCGGCCGGATCGACGGCTTCGATGACCCGGCGGTTGCCGTCCTGCCACGCGGTGATCAGCGGGACGTCACGCGGCGGCGCGCCTGCTTTCGCGTCGGTCCCGCGTGCCTTGCGCCGGCGGTCGGTCGGCCAGTGCGGCAACCATATCGAGACGACCCGACGCATCGCATGCCTCCACGATCCAAGATCCCGTTCGCCCGCCACGGCTGCGCAACAAATCCAGCCGCCATTTTGCCCGCCCGAGCCCCGGCACCTCCGGCGCTTCTGGGATCGGCGGCGCCGAGGGCTGGGCGGCGACGCGCCATCGCGTGACCGCGGCATTGGCGCCGGCGAGTTCGGCTTCCCCCTTGCTGGGACGCCGCAGCAGCAGGGCGGTGACGCCCGTGGCTTCAGCCGCGAGTTGCAGCCGGCGTGAGGCGGTGAGGCTGATGCGCCCCGACAATTCGGCGGCGACGGCCGCCAAGCCACGGTGGCGCAACCCGTCTTCCATCACCAGCAGAGCGTCTTTCCGCCCTGCCTGGGCATAAATCACCCGGTCTGGATGCAGCCCGGCAGCGGCCAGCCCGGGCGCGAACAAATCATGCTGCTCGAGCACCCAGAGCACGTTTCCCTCCATGCGGGCGAAGATGCCGGCGGTGAACATGGCTGCCGCTGCCCCGTGCTGGACATCGGCGTCGGTGCCGGCGATCTCGTGCAGCGCGCCGCGTGCGAGGCCTCCGCCGGCGAGAGCGGCGTCGAGATCGGGCAGGCCGAACGGCAGCGGGGGTGGCGCATGCGGGGCCGCCCGATGCCGTTCCAGCCGTGCGACGGCGTCACGCAATTGATCGAGGGCCATCGCGGGGCCGGGGGTGGGGCAAATGGGGTGCATGGCGTAGTTCTTATTTTGTTCTGCTCTACGGCCAGCGTCAAGCCTGTTTCACTTGGCGTTAAAAACGCCCTCTATTTAGTTATACTTGCAGCTTTTTCTGATCTCGACGCTGCGCGATTCCGCCGCGGGGTGGCTGCACGATTTCGTTAGCCTGCTGTTGGTTGGCAGAAGCGGCCATGCGCCGCCGCTTGGAGGACACAGCAAGAAACAATCGAACCTCCCACCGCTCCGTGATGAACCGAAACCGTCTCGGGGCGTAATCCTTCCATGCGGCCAGAGAAGCGCGCCCGCATCGGAGGACTGACGTGAACAACATCATCTACATCATCGGCCTGATCGTGGTTATTCTCGCAGTTCTAGCTTTCTTCGGTTTCCGGTAGATAGAACGGCCGGCGTGGAACGCTCCGCGCCGGCCGTTCTACCTTCACGGCGCCTGGGACTTGTCTGCTCGGGCGCTACAGCGGGCTAAGTTGCACGCCCGCTTTCCATGCCGCCTCTGGTTGTGCGCGTACCGCCCGTTGCCTAGTGTCTCAGCCGAGACGGGCAGGGACGGGCCATCGCGTGAGTGCCGAGCCGAAACAGGTCGCGAGCGACGACGCGGAGA
>JAVVHH010000156.1:0-8308 GCA_032249615.1 Acetobacteraceae bacterium | reverse complement strand
TTGGTGTAGACGATGCTGTCGGCCGTGCCGGCGATCAGGGCGGCTTTGTAGCCCTCGACGGCGTTGGCCTCCTCGGTCGAGATGAAGGCGCTGCCGATGTAGGCGAAATCGGCGCCCATCGCCTGCGCGGCGAGAACCGCCGCGCCGTTCGCGATCGCGCCGGAAAGCGCGAGCGGGCCGTCGAACCACGCGCGGATCTCCTGGACCAGCGCAAACGGCGACAGCGTTCCCGCGTGACCGCCCGCGCCGGCGGCGACCGCGACCAGGCCGGTGGCCCCTTTCTCGATGGCCTTGTGCGCGAAACGGTCGTTGATGACGTCGTGCATGACCACGCCGCCGTAGCCGGTCACCGCCGCGTTGACTTCCGGCCGGGCGCCTAGCGAGGTGATGACGATCGGCACCTTGCGCGCGACGCACACGGCGAGGTCATGCTCGAGCCGCGCGTTGCTGCGGTGAACGATCTGGTTGACCGCGAAAGGGGCGGAGGGCTCGTCGGGGTGATCGCGGTCCCAAGCCGCCAGCGCCTCGGTGATCTCCGCGATCCATTCATCGAGCAGGCTCTCCGGCCGCGCATTCAACGCGGGGAAGGAGCCGACGACGCCCGCGGTGCACTGGGCGATGACGAGGGTCGGGTTCGAGATGGTGAAAAGCGGCGCCGCGATGACCGGAAGCCGGAGACGGGCGAAGACGGGCGGATGCAGCATTGCGGGATTAGGGCTGGTCTTGCTGATTGCAGCAAGACTGGATACTGCCGAGGCAACAGGGAGGATCGCGCATGGTCGTGAACGTGCAGCGCCACGGCGACGTGGCCGTCATCAGCATGGACAATCCGCCGGTCAACGCGCTGGGGGTCAAGCTGCGCGCCGGGCTGATGGAGGCGTTGGACGGTCTACGGAACCAGAGCGACCTCGCGGCCATCGTGCTCGCGGGGACGGCCCGGGCGTTCAGCGGCGGCGCCGACATCACCGAGTTCGGCAAGCCCCCGGCCGAGCCCAACCTGCGTGTCGTGATCGCCGCGGTCGAGGACATGCCGATCCCGGTGGTCGCTGCGATACAGGGCGTGGCGCTGGGCGGCGGACTGGAGCTGGCGCTCGGGTGCCACGCCCGGGTGGTGTGGGCTTCGGCGAAACTCGGGCTGCCGGAGGTCAAGCTGGGCATCCTGCCGGGCGCGGGCGGCACGCAGCGGTTGCCGCGGGTTGTCGGTGTGGAGAAGGCGCTCGGCATGATCGTGACCGGCAACCCGATCGGCGGCAGCGAAGCAGCCTCGATCGGCCTGGCCGACGCGCTACTCGAAGGGCCATACCCGCAGGCGGCGGTCGAGTGGGCCCGGAAGGGTGTGGAGAAGCGCAAGGTGCGCGACCGCGACGAGAAGCTGCAGCCGGCGAAGGACGATGCGGGCCTGATCGACAGGGTGGCGGCGCCATCATTGAAGGCGTCGGGCGCCCAATCACCGCGGGCCTGCGTCGAAAGCGTGCGCAACGCGGTGACGATGCCGTTCGACGACGGCCTGGCGGCCGAGCGCAAGCTGTTCGAGACCCTCGTCACCGGCGATGAGAGCCGGGCCCAGCGCCACGCCTTTTTTGCCGAGCGCGAAGCCCAGAAAGTCAGGCTGCCGGAGGGCACAAGCGCCCGCCCGATCCGACGGGCCGCGGTCATCGGCGCGGGCACCATGGGCGGTGGCATCGCGATGTGTTTCGCCAACGCCGGCATTCCGGTCACGGTCATCGAAACCGAACAGGCCGCCCTCGACCGCGGGCTTGGCCGCATCGGCGAGCTGTATCAGGGCTCGGCCAAGCGCGGCAGCATCACGGCCGAGCAGGCAGAGACACGGCGCGGCCTGATCGGCGGCGCGCTCGATATCGAGGGGGTTCGCGAGGCCGACGTGATCGTCGAAGCCGTGTTCGAGGAGATGTCGGTCAAGAAGGAGGTGTTTGGGAAGCTCGACCGCCTCGCCAAGCCCGGCGCCGTGCTCGCGACCAACACCAGCTACCTCGACATCGACGAGATCGCCGCCTCGACCAGCCGGCCCGGCGACGTGATCGGGATGCACTTCTTCAGCCCGGCCAACGTCATGCGCCTGCTCGAAATCGTGCGCGGCAAGGCGACCAGCCCGGAGACGATCGCGACGGCCTCCGAACTCGGCAAACGGCTGGGCAAGGTCAGCATCGTGGTCGGCAACTGCTTCGGCTTCGTGGGCAACCGCATGCTGTCCAAGCGGACGGAGGCCGCCGAGCGCTTGCTGCTCGACGGCGCCAGCCCGCAGGAGGTGGACCGGGCGCTGACCGATTTCGGGTTCCGGATGGGCCCGTTCGCGATGGCCGATCTGGCGGGGCTCGACATCGGCATGCGCATCCGCAAGGCGTTCGGCAAAGTCGCGCCCGTGGCCGACGCGATCACCGCCGCAGGCCGCTACGGGCAGAAGACGGGCGCGGGCTACTATACGTACGAGGGCCGCACCGCCACGCCCGACCCGGCCGTCGACGCCATCATCGAGGAGCAAGCCGCCAAGCTCGGCATCACTCGCCGCCCGGTCGGGCAGGAGGAGATCATCGAACGGCTGATCTATCCGATGATCAATGAGGGCACGAAGATCCTGGAAGAAGGCATCGCGGACCGGCCCGGCGACATCGATGCGATCTGGCTGCACGGCTACAATTGGCCAGCCTGGAAGGGCGGCCCGATGTTCTACGCCGATCTCGTCGGGCGCGAGCGGGTGCGCAACCGGCTAAAGGACTTCGCGGCCGCAACCGGGGACAAGTCTCTCGAGCCGGCGGCGGGGCTGGCCTGATGCAGCCTCCCCCGCGAGCGGGATAGGACGCGTCCGGACGCGATGACGACGGCTCGTCCTGCCTCGACCCGGCCTTGGGAAGTGCATTACCCGCCTGGGCTCGCATGGGATGCGCCCATCGAGCAGGGGACTTTGCCGGCGCTGCTGGCGCGCTCGGTCGCCGCATTCGGCGCGCAGCCGGCGATCGACTTCCGCGGGCGGACGGTCAGCTATGCCGAACTCGGCGAGCGCGTCAAACGGTTGGCACGGGGGTTGGCAGCCCTCGGCATCGGGCGGGGCGATGCCGTAGCGCTGCTGCTGCCGAACACGCCGGTGCATCCGATCAGCTTCTTTGCCGTGGCGACCATCGGGGCGCGGCTGGTTCACCTCACGCCGCTCGACCCGGCGCGCGCGATCCTGCGCAAGCTCGCCGATAGCGGCGCGCGCACGGTGATCACCACGGATCTCCCGGGCGTGCTGCCGCAAGCGCTGGCGGCGTGGGGAGAGGGCGGGTGTGATCGGCTCATCGTGGCCGAGGATGCCGAGTGGGGCGGCCCGGGCGGGGCAGGCCTGCCGGAGGGTGCCATCGCGTTCGCCGGGCTGGACGGGCCGGCATTCGAGCCGCGGACGCTAGTGCCGTCAGATCTGGCGCTTCTGCAATACACCGGCGGGACGACCGGGCCGCCGCGGGCCGCCATGCTCAGCCACGGCAACCTCACCAGCGCGGTCTCAATCTACAACACCTGGCATCGCGGCATCGGGCGCGCGATCGGGCCGGGCGCGCGGCTCATGTGCGTGCTGCCGCTGTTCCACATCTATGCACTGACCGCCGTCATGCTTCGGTGCCTGCAGAACGGCGCGATGCTGATGCTGCGGCAACGCTTCGACGCCGATACCGCGCTGGACGACATCGAGCGCGGCCGCTGCACGCACTTCGCCGGCGTGCCGACGATGTGGATTGCGCTGGTGAATCATCCGCGGATCGGCAGCGCCGACCTTTCCAGCCTGCTCGTGTGCAGCTCTGGCGGCGCCGCGCTGCCGCCGGAGATCCTGTCGCGCTTCGGCGAGCTGACCCGGCTGCGCATCGGCGGCGGCTGGGGCATGACCGAAACCTCGCCGGCCGGGACCAATCTGGTATTGGGTCGCACGCCCGGCCCGGGCGAGATCGGCGTGCCGCTGCCGGCCGTGGACATGGACGTCGCGGCGCTTGACGACCCCGCCCGCACCGTGCCGCCCGGCGAGACCGGCGAATTGCGCGTGCGCGGGCCCAACGTCACCGCCGGCTACTGGCAGCGCGACGAGGAGAACGCGACCGCGTTCTGCGGCGGCTGGTTCCTGACCGGCGACATCGGCCACATGAGTGCCAACGGCATTTTCACCATCGTCGACCGCAAGAAGGACATGCTGATCTCCGGCGGCTTCAACGTATATCCCCGCACAATCGAGGACGCGATCCACGAGCACCCGGACGTGCGCGAAGCCGCCGTGATCGGCATCCCGGACCCGTATCGCGGACAGGCGGCCAAGGCGTTCGTCTCGCTCCGCACCGGCGCATCGGCGTTGACGCTGGAGGCGCTCCGGGTGTTCCTGGCCGACAAGCTCGGGCGCCATGAACTGCCGACGGCGCTCGAGGTGCGCGACGAATTGCCCCATACCTCGGTTGGCAAGTTGGCCAAACGCGAGCTGATGACCCCGATTGCGGACCCGCCGACGACCACCATCTGAAAAGAAACGAGGAGCGCGCCATGGACCTGTCGTTCACACCGGAAGAAAACGCGTTCCGCGAGCGCATGCGCGGGTTCTTCACCACCAAGATCCCGCTCTCCATCCGCGAACACATCCAGCGTGGCGAGCACGTGCCGCGGGACGATCAGGTGACGGCGCAGCGGATCATGAATGCGGCCGGGCTGGCCGTGCCGCACTGGCCTTCCGCCTGGGGCGGGCAGGATTGGTCGCCGGTTCAGATCTACATCTGGCAGGACGAGATGCAGCAGGCCTGCGTGCCGCCGCCGCTCGGTTTCAATGCCAACATGGTGGGCCCTGTGATCGCGCAGTTCGGCTCGGAGGCGCAGAAGCAGCAATTCCTGCCGGCAACCGCGAACCTGGACATCTGGTGGTGCCAAGGCTTCTCCGAGCCCGGCGCCGGGTCGGACCTCGCGAGCCTGCGGACCACGGCGGTGCGCGATGGCGACCACTACGTCGTCAACGGCCAGAAGACCTGGACCACGCTGGCGCAATACGCCGACTGGATTTTCTGCCTGTGCCGGACCGACCCCTCGGTCAAGAAGCAGGAGGGCATCAGCTTCATCCTGATCGACATGCGGACGCCCGGCATCACCGTCCGCCCGATCGTCACGATCGATGGCGGGCGCGAGGTCAACGAGGTGTTCTTCGATGACGTCCGGGTGCCGGTCGAGAACCTGGTCGGCCAGGAGAACAAGGGCTGGGACTACGCCAAGTTCCTGCTCGGCAACGAGCGCACCGGCATCGCGCGCGTCGGCGTGAGCAAGGCGCGGATCCGGCGCATCAAGCAGCTCGCGGCGCTGGAGCGGGTTGGGGATCGGCCGTTGATCGACGAGCCGCACTTCCGCGAAAAGGTTGCCGCGGTCGAGGTCGAGCTGAAGGCGCTCGAGATGACCCAGCTCCGGGTCGTCGCCGACGAGCGCAAGCGGGAAAAAGGCAAACCAAATCCGGCCAGCTCCATCCTGAAGCTGAAAGGATCCGAACTGCAGCAAGCGACGACCGAGCTGCTGATGGACGTGGTCGGCCCCTACGTTCTGCCGTACGACGATAGCGAGGAAGGCAGCAACGAGCCGCCGGTCGGGCCGGATTACGCAGCCGAGGCAGCGCCGATCTACTTCAACTGGCGTAAGATCTCGATCTACGGCGGGTCCAACGAGATCCAGCGCAACATCGTCGCCAAAGCGATCCTGGGGTTCTGACGTGGGGCGCATGCGGGCGGCGGTTTTCGACGTCGATGGCACGCTGGTCGACTCCGTCGACCTGCATGCCGCCGCATGGCAGCGTGCGTTTGCGAAGTTCGGCCATTCCGTCAGCTTCATCGACGCGCGGGGCCAGATCGGGAAAGGTGGCGACAAGCTGATCCCGGTCTTCCTCACCGAGGCCGAGGTCGCCGACCACGGCAAGGCGATGGAGGAATACCGCAGCGATCTGTTCCGCTCGGACTATTTGCACCTGGTGCGGCCCTTCAGCGCGGTGCCCGACCTCATGCGCCGGGTGCGGGAAGCCGGCCTCAAGATCGCCGTCGCGTCATCGGCGAAGCAGAAGGAGCTGGACGTCTATCTCGAGGTGGCCGGGATCACCGAGTTGATCGACGCCAGCACCTGTTCAGACGATGTCGGGGAGTCCAAGCCTGATCCGGACGTGTTCGAGGCCGCCCTGCAGAAACTCGGGGTGGCGCCCGCCGACGCCGTCGCGATCGGCGACACGCCCTACGACGCGATCGCGGCGACCCGGGCGGGCATGAAGGCGATCGGCGTGCTCTCCGGCGGCTTCCGCGAGGAAGACCTGCGCGAAGCCGGCTGCGAGACGGTCTATCCCGGGATCGGCGCGCTGTTCACGCGTTTCGATCACTCGCCCCTGGCTGGGTAAGCTCGGCTGCGGCCAGCACTAAGGAGCGGCACTCACCGAAGCCGATCGGCGCAGCTCCTTCCGCGCGGGCGCGAGCGCGCAGCAGGATTTCGTCGCCGTCTTCGAGGAACCGGCGAACTTCGCCGGAGGGCAGGGTGATCGGCTGCCGCCCGCCGCTGGTGAGCTCGAGCAGGCTGCCGGTGCCGTCAGGGGCCGAGATCGTGCCGGTTCCCAGCAGGTCGCCGGGGCGCAGGTTGCAGCCATTGCTGGCCTGGTGAGTGAGCAGCTGCGCCGGGGTCCAGTAGAGGTCAGTGGCCCGGCCGAGGGAAAGTCGGTGAGGCGCCAGGCCCTGGCGCTTCATGTCGGGCGTCGAGATCAGCGCTTCCAATTCGATGGCCAGCGCGCCCGCGCGTTGATCGTTTTCGTCGGAGAGATAGGGCAGGGGGGCCGGGTCGCCGTCCGGGCGGGGCGGCTGCGCGACCCGGAACGGCGCGAACGCCTCCGGGGTGACGATCCATGGGCTGATCGTCGTGTGGAAGCTCTTGGCGAGGAACGGGCCGAGCGGCTGCGCCTCCCAGGCCTGGATGTCGCGGGCCGACCAGTCATTCAGCAGGCAGTAGCCGGCGATGTGGCCGGGCGCGTCGGCAATGGCGATCGGCGTGCCCAGGGCGTTGCCGGGGCCGACCCAGATGCCGATTTCGAGTTCATAGTCGAGGTTGCGGCTCGGCCCGAAGCTCGGCACGTCTTCCCGGGCGGGTTTGCGCTGACCGGAAGGGCGGCGGACGTCTCCCGGCGGGGTGACCGAGCTAGCCCGGCCGTGGTAGCCGACGGGCACGTATTTGTAGTTCGGCAGCAGCGGGTTTTCGGGCCGGAACATCGCGCCGGTAGTGCGGGCGTGGTGGATCCCGGCAAAGAAATCGGTGTAGTCGCCGATCGAAGCAGGCAAGTACATCAGGCAGTCCGCCGCCCGGTGCAGCAGGTGCTGCCGCTCGTCCGAGCCTTCTTGCAACAACGCGCTGATCGCGTCGCGCAACGCCCGGCGCGGGCCTTCGCCGAGCGCGAGAAATCCGTTCAGCGTCGGGCCCGCGCAAAGGTCGCACGCTGCCTGCGCTTCCTCGTCGAGCAGTTGGGCTTCGTGGAGCGCGCGGAGGTCGAGGATCTCGTCGCCGATCGCGACCCCGCCCCGCGGAGCGCCGGCCAGGGGGCTGAACACGCCCAACGGCAGGTTCTGGATGGGGAAATCCGGATGGCCGTTGGCCGAGGCAACCCAACTCTGCAGAGAGGGGTCGTGGGTATGATCGATCATGCAGGGATGTCCGCGGCTGGATGAGCGTCGCCAGGGCGACAATCGGGGGAACGCGCTATAAACTGTCGCAAAACGACACCGAAAGAGGAACGGCCATGCTTGGACTGATGCAGACGCAGCCTTTGCTGGTGTCCTCCATCATCACCCATGCGGCGCGGCACCACCAGCGCGCGGAGGTCGTCTCCCGCATGCTGGATGGGAGCCTGCATCGCACGACCTATCCCGAAATCGAGCGCCGGGCGCGCCGGCTGGCGCGCGCGCTGGACGGCCTGGGGGTCGCGCGGCACGACCGCGTGGCGACGTTGGCGTGGAACGGCTACCGGCATCTGGAGCTTTACTACGGCGTCAGCGGCATGGGTTCGATCGTACATACCGTCAATCCGCGCCTGGCGCCGGACGACATCGCCTGGATCATCCGCGATGCCGGCAGCGTCGTGGTGTTCGCCGAGCTGAGCTTCCTCGGCATCATCGAGGCGATTGCGCCCTCCATCCCCGACGTTCGCGCGATCGTTCTGCTGGCGGCCCCCGCGGAGATGCCGCAGGTTACCCTTGCGCCGGGTCAGGTCTTGCTCTGCTACGAGGAGATCTTGGATGCGGCCTCGGACGAATTCGCCTGGCCGGTGCTGGACGAGAACTTGGCCAGC
>JAVVHH010000155.1:0-8375 GCA_032249615.1 Acetobacteraceae bacterium | reverse complement strand
TGTCGCCCGGATACCAGTTCTGCACGGTGCTGTACTTGATCTGCGCGTCGTCGAACGCCACCAGCTCGACTACGGCGGCGTGCAGCTGGTTCTCGTCCCGCTGCGGCGCGGTGCAGCCCTCGAGATAGCTGACATAGGCGCCCTCTTCGGCGATGATCAGCGTCCTCTCGAACTGGCCGGTGTTGCGGGCATTGATTCGGAAGTAGGTCGACAGCTCCATCGGGCAGCGGACGCCCTTGGGGATGTACACGAAGCTGCCATCGGTGAACACGGCGGAGTTGAGCGCACTGAAATAGTTGTCGCCGGCGGGAATGACCGAGCCGATATACTTGCGGACGAGCTCCGGATGCTCGCGGATCGCGTCGCTGATCGGGCAGAAGATCACGCCGGCCTTGGACAGCTGCTCGCGGAACGTCGTGGCCACGGAGACGCTGTCGAACACGGCGTCGACCGCGATGTTGGAGCCGGATGGCGGGCTGAGCCGGTCATCATCCTCCGCCTCCGCCTGAACCCCCGCCAGGATCGCCCGCTCCTTCAGCGGGATCCCGAGCTTCTCATACATCGCCAGGAGTTCGGGATCGACGTCGTCCAAGCTCTTCGGGGCGGGCCGCTTCGGCGCGGCATAATAATGGATGTCCTGATAATCGATCTTTGGGTAGCCGACCTTGGCCCAGTTGGGCTCCTCCATTGTCAGCCAGTTCTCGTAGGCCTTCAGCCGCCAGTCGAGCATCCAGCTCGGCTCGCCCTTCTTTTCCGAGATCATGCGGATCGTGTCTGGAGACAGGCCCTTCGGCGCGATCTCCATGTCGATATTCGTCTCGAAACCCCACTTATAGCCGGATTGCGTGATCGATTGGACGGTATCGAGCGTTTCAGCGACTGCGGGCATGGGAACCTACTCGGCTGGAATGCCCGGCTCGGGAAGAGCCGGAGCAAGATGATCGGGCAACGCCCGGATGGGTGCGATGTCGGCGATAGAGATGGTGCCGAGCGCCTGCATGACGACCTCGTTCACGCGATCCCAACCGCCTCGGCAGCTACAAATATGCTCGGCTTCGCAGCTTGACGGCGAGCCTTGCACACAGGCGGTCAAATGCACCGGACCGTCGATCGCCGCAACCACGTCGGACACCAGAATGGCGTTCAACGCCCGGGAGAGGCGGTAGCCGCCGCGCGCGCCGCGTTGGCTCGTGACCAGGCCGCTCGTCGCCAGGCCCTTCAGCACCTTGGCCACCGTCGGTTCCGGCAAGCCGGTCGCGGCCGCGATGCCGGGCGATGTCTGCACGCAATCGCCGCAGGAGAGGCGGGCGAGAACGACGACGGCGTAATCCGCCAATTTGGACAATCTCAGCATGCTCAAGGCGCCTAAGCGGACCTGACCGGTCCAGATTGACCCGATGTGATGCCCCGCGCTGCCCGGGTCAAGGCCTGGGTTGCGTATCGGAGTGCGCTACGGCACCAACGCCGCGATTATCGGGAGGGCGCGGTGGCCGAACAATACGAGTTGCTGATCCGTGGCGGCACATGCGTCCTCCCCTGGGGTGAGGCTGCGGCGGATGTCGGCGTCAGCGGCGGCCGCATCCGGGCCATCGGCGCGCTCGGGAGTGCGGGCGCGGACCGGGTCGTCGAGGCGGCCGGGCTGCACGTGCTTCCCGGGTTGATCGACCCGCACGTCCACCTCCGCGACCCCGGCGACCCGGCCGTTGAGAGCATCCCGACAGGGACGAGGGCAGCCGTGCTCGGCGGCCTGACCGCGGTTTTCGACATGCCGAACACCGCGCCGTCGATCACCGGCGCCGAGCAGGCGCATTGGAAGCAGGACTACATCGAGCGGGTCGCGTGGTGCGACATGGGCTTCTATATCGGCGCCACCCGCGCGAACACGCCCGATTTGGCCGCGCTCGAGCTGGAGCGGGGGGTGTGCGGCACGAAGGTGTTCGCCGGGTCGTCGACGGGCGACCTGATGATCGAGGACGATCCGTCGCTCGAGGCCGTGATGCGTTCGGGCCACCGCCGCGTCTCGTTCCACAGCGAGGATGAATACCGGCTGCAGGAGCGCAAGCCGATGTTCAAGCGCGGCGATCCGTTCAGCGACCACGCCGTTTGGCGCGATGTCGAATGTGCCTTCCTGGGCACCCGACGCCTGGTGGCGCTGGCGCGAAAGACCGGGCGGCCCATCCACATCCTGCACGTCTCGACGGCGGAAGAGCTCGACTATCTGAAGGACTACCGCGACCTCGCCACCGCCGAGCTGCTGGTCAATCATCTGACGCAGTGGGCGCCCGATGTCTACGACCGGCTCGGCGGCTACGGGGTGATGAACCCGCCCATCCGCGACCGCCGCCATTATGAGGCGGCGTGGCGCGCCGTGGCGGACGGCACCGCCGACACCATCGGCTCCGACCATGCGCCGCATCCCCGAGCCGCCAAGGAGCGTCCCTGGCCCGACACGGCGGCCGGGCTGACCGGCGTGCAGACCCTGGTGCCGTTGATGCTGGACCACGTGAACGCCGGCCGGCTCAGCCTGGGCCGCTTGGTCGACCTCATGTCCGCCGGCCCGGCTCGAGTCTATGGCGTGCTCGCGAAGGGCCGGTTGGCCGCGGGGTATGATGCCGACCTCACGCTGGTCGACATGGGCCGCCGCCGCCGCATCGAGAACGACTGGATCGTGTCCCCGTGCGGCTGGACACCATTCGACGGCACGACCGTGACGGGCTGGCCGCAGGCGACCATCATCCGCGGCCGGGTCGTGATGCAGGACGACGAGGTGCTCGGGGAGCCCTCGGGCAAGCTAGTCCGCTTCGAACGCTAGCCTTACAGAGCGACCTGCACCTTCATCGCTTTGGAGCGGTCGCCGGCGAGTTCGAATGCGCGCACCGCCTCATCCAGCGGGACGATCTCTGTCAGCAGCGGCGCGACGTCGATCGCGCCGCTGGCCAGGAAGCCCACTGCCCACTCGAACTCGCGGTCGAAGCGGAATGTCCCACGGAGCTCGATCTCCTTCGCGACGATCGTGTTGATCGGCAGCACCATGTCGCCGCCGAGCCCGACTTGGACGACGACCGCGCCGGGTCGCGCGACGCCGATCGCGGCACTCAGCGCGGCCGCACTGCCGGAGGCTTCGAACACCACGTCGAAATAGCCCTTCCCGGCCGCGAAACGCTCCAGGCCTGCGGCGTCGCTGCGGACGTTGACGACCCCGTCTGCGCCGATGCGCCTGGCGATGGCCAGGGGCGCGTCCGCGAGGTCGGTCGCCACGATCTCCCGGGCGCCGGCCTGCCGCGCGACCAGGATCGACAGCGCCCCGATCGGCCCCGCACCAGTTACGAGGACGCGCTGGCCCAGCAGCGGACCGGCTTGGGTCGCCGCATGCAGGCACACCGAAAGGGGTTCCGCGAACGCGGCATGCGCCAGGCTCAAGCCCGGCGGCAGCTTCACTGCCTGCGCCTCCGTGCAGGCCAGCACTTCGCGGAACCCGCCCTGCACATGGGGAAACCGCATCGCACTGCCGAAGAAGCGCATGTCGAGGCAATGCCGCGGCTTACCCTCGAGACAATATTCGCAATGCCCGCAGGGGTTGCTCGGGTTGACCGCCACCCTGTCGCCCACCGCCACGTGCGTGACTTCGGACCCGATCGCCGCGACCTCGCCGGCGATCTCGTGGCCGGGGATCAGGGGCTCTCGGATCCGGATCGCGCCGAAACCGCCGTCTTGGTAGTAGTGCAGGTCGGAACCGCAGATCCCACCGTTGCGGATGCGGACATGGACGTCGCCGGGGCCCAGCGGCGGCAGCTCCGCTTCAACGATGCGCAGGTCGCGCGCCCCGTGGATGATGACGGCCCGCATCACAGCACCGCCGACATGCCGCCATCAACATAGATGATCTGGCCATTGACGTAGTCCGCCGCTGATGACGCGAGGAACACGCAGGTTCCGACCAACTCGTCTGGCCGCCCCCATCGGCGCGACGGCGTGCGCCCCTTCACCCAAGCGTCGAATTTCGGGTCGTCCATCAGGGCCTGGTTCATGTCCGTGCTCATGTAGCCCGGCCCGATCGCGTTCGCCTGAACCCCATGCTCGGCCCATTCGGCGGCCATCATCTGGGTCAGCAGCTTGATGCCTCCCTTGGCCACCGTGTAGGGCGCGACCGTCGGCCGGGCGAACTGGCTCATCAGCGAGCCGATATTGATGATCTTGCCGGATTTGCGGGCCACCATGCGCCGCGCCGCCTCCCGCCCGATCATGAAGGCGCTAGTCAGGTTGGTATCCAGCACCCTGCGGAAATCGTCCATCTCAAGCTCGAGCATCGGGCGGCGGAACTGGATGCCGGCGTTGTTGACGAGGATGTCGACCGCGATGCCATCGCGGTCGAACCGCTCGAACGCCGCCGTCACCGCTCCCTCGTCGGATACGTCGAAAGCCGCTTCGTGCACGGTGGCGCCGGATTGGCGGAAAGCTGCAGCGGCCGCCTCGAGCCGTGCCAGGTCGACGCCGTTGAGCACCACCGCCGCGCCAGCCGCCGCCAAGCCCTCCGCCATCGAACGGCCGAGCCCGCGCGAGGACCCGGTGACCAGCGCCGTGCGCCCAGTCAGATCGAACAACCCTCGCATCGTGCGCCTCCCTGGGAAAATCCGCTGCGCCCCGACTGTCACCCCTTGCACGGAGGCGTCAACCAACGCCCGGCAGAACGGCGCGAATTAATCCACCCAGCGGTCGGATCGGGCCCCTGTCTGTGATACAGCGGGGGTGATGAGCACCGACGTCCAACGCCTGTATGCGGTCATCGGGGTCGCTCCGGACGCCTCCGACGAGGCGATTCGGAGCGCGTATCGCCGCCGCGCAAAGGAGCTGCATCCCGATGCGCAGTCGGGTAACGCCCATGCGTTCATCACCCTGAAACACGCGTACGATACGCTGAGCGACCCCGATCGCCGCGCCGCCTACGACGAAGCCTGCCGGGCATGGCAGCCGCCGCGTGCCACGGTCCGGCGAGGGCCTACGCGTCCGATGCCGCCACCGCCGCCGCCGCGCCCGATCCCGCCGCGCAAGCTCGGCATGGGGATCATCCGCTATGTCCTCGCATTCCTGGTGATGGCCGCAATCTCGCTGGGGGGCGTACAGGCGATGATCAGCCTGACAAAGGCGCCGCCCTCCATCCAGGTGCGGACGGTGGCTCACCCTGCGGCGGCGCCCGACAAGGCCACGGAACCAGCGCCCGCCTTCGGGTCGACGAAATCAGGCTTCTGGGACCCGAACCCTCCGGCAGAGAAGGCGCGGTAGCGGGGGCGGAAATTAGCCGAGGCGGCGTGAGACGCCGCCCCGAGATACATCAGTCACAAGCTTGACGAAGCTGCCTTCGACGAAGGCAACCAGTGTCGCTCTGGTCAGGCCAACTTGAGGTTTGAGGCGGCGGCCTTTCCGCGTTCCATGACGACGTCATAGCTCACGTTCTGTCCGTCATTGAGGCCCTTGAGCCCGGCAGCCTGAACTGCCGTGATGTGCACAAAAACATCCTTGCCGCCATCCTTCGGCATGATGAAGCCATACCCCTTGGTGGCATTGAACCATTTTACCGAGCCTGTAGCCATCGACATCGTCTCTCCTGCAGTTTGGCCGGCAACACAGCCGGTTCTCCCGCAGTCTCACGAACAATACGACCGGTGGTCAATACGGCGTGTAGTGATCGAAAAGCAGCGTCGGGGCGTGAAGGTGCAGGTTTTATGGACTGAGTCAATCACATTTTCGTTAAGCTAAAATCGAGCTGTATTTTCAATGAAAAAGGGGCAGACCTTGCGGCCTGCCCCCGTATCGATACTCAGGACTCCTGGACTTAGAAGTCCATGTCGCCCATGCCGCCCATGCCGCCGCCCGGAGGGCCGCCGGCCGACGCCTTCTTCTCAGGACGGTCGGCAATCATCGCCTCCGTCGTGATCAGCAGGCTGGCGACCGAGGCCGCATCCTGCAGCGCCGTGCGCACGACCTTGGTCGGGTCGATGATGCCGGCGGCGACCATGTCCTTGAACTCGGCCGACTGCGCGTCGAAGCCGTAGTTGTAGTCCTGGCTCTCCAGCACCTTGCCGGCGATGACCGCACCGTCTTCGCCCGCGTTCTCGGCGATCTGCCGCAGCGGGGTCTGGACCGCCTTGCGGACGATCTCGATGCCGAACTTCTGGTCTTCGTTCTCAGGCTTCAGCTGGGCGAGAATGAGGCTGGCACGCGCCAGCGCCACACCGCCGCCCGGGACGATCCCTTCCTCGACCGCGGCGCGGGTCGCATGCAGCGCGTCGTCGACGCGATCCTTGCGCTCCTTCACCTCGACCTCGGTCGAGCCACCGACGCGGATGACGGCGACGCCGCCCGCGAGCTTGGCCAGACGCTCTTGCAGCTTCTCGCGGTCGTAGTCCGAGGTGGTCTCCTCGATCTGCGCGCGGATCTGGTTGCAGCGACCCTTGATGTCGTCAGCCGAGCCGACGCCCTCGACGATCGTGGTGTTCTCTTTCTCGATGAGCACGCGCTTGGCACGGCCCAGCATCGCGAGCGTGACGCTCTCGAGCTTGATGCCGAGGTCCTCGGAGATCACCTGGCCGCCCGTGAGGATCGCGATGTCCTCGAGCATCGCCTTGCGGCGATCGCCGAAGCCCGGCGCCTTCACGGCCGCGACCTTCAGGCCACCGCGCAGCTTGTTGACCACGAGCGTGGCAAGCGCCTCGCCCTCGATATCCTCGGCGATGATCATCAGAGGACGCCCGCTCTGCACCACGGTCTCGAGCAGCGGCAGCATGGTCTGCAGGCCGGACAGCTTCTTCTCGTGGATCAGGATGTAGGGCTGGTCGAGCTCGGCGACCATCTTCTCCGCATTAGTAATGAAGTACGGGGAGATGTAGCCGCGGTCGAACTGCATGCCCTCGACGACGTCGAGTTCGGTCTGGATGCCCTTGGCTTCCTCGACCGTGATCACGCCCTCGTTGCCGACCTTCTGCATGGCCTCGGAGATCATGTGACCAATCTCGCTCTCGCCGTTGGCGGAGATCGTGCCGACCTGCGCCGTTTCGGCCGGGGTCGTGATCTTCTTGGTCCGGCTGGCCAGTTCCTCGACGATCGCCTTGACCGCCTGATCGACCCCGCGCTTCAGGTCCATCGGGTTTAGGCCAGCGGCCACGCCCTTGGAGCCCTCGCGAACGATCGCTTGGGCGAGCACGGTCGCCGTCGTCGTGCCGTCACCGGCGATGTCGTTGGTCTTGGTCGCGACCTCGCGCAGCATCTGCGCGCCCATGTTCTCGAACTTGTCGGCAAGCTCGATTTCCTTGGCGACGGTGACGCCGTCCTTGGTGATGCGCGGCGCGCCGAAGCTCTTGTCGATCACCACGTTGCGACCCTTGGGGCCCAGCGTGACCTTCACTGCGTCGGCGAGAATGTCCACGCCGCGCAGCATGCGCTGGCGGGCATCGCTGCCGAACCGTACGTCCTTAGCTGACATAATTGTTTCCTCTTATTGGTTGGAAAAGCGTTACGCGGCCTTCTGAGCCGGCGCGGCGCTGCCCTCGATGATGCCCATGATGTCGCTCTCCTTCATGATGAGGAGCTCTTCGCCATCGAGCTTGACTTCGGTGCCCGACCACTTGCCGAACAGCACGCGATCACCGGCCTTGACGTCGAGTTCGACCACCTGGCCCTGCTCGTTGCGGGCGCCGGGTCCGACGGCGATGACCTCGCCCTCCATCGGCTTTTCCTTGGCGGTGTCGGGGATGATGATGCCGCCGAGCGACTTCTCTTCGGCGGTGATCCGCTTGACCACGATACGGTCATGCAGGGGACGGAACTTCATCGTGAACGCTCCAGATTTCTGAGGCCCGAGACACGGGCGTTAGCACTCTCGATCGGAGAGTGCCAGAGGATGTAGAGAAGCCGGCCCCGCAAGTCAACCGAATAGCAGCACTGGCTGGAGCCGAGTGCTAAGCTATTGGAAACACGAGAAATTTAGTGACTTGTTAACTGGACCTATTGCACCATTGACGGGTCGGCATGGCGCCGCGGAGTTCGATCGTTCAACCTGGAGTGCTCGGGAATGGCGTTTCTGCACATCAAGGATTACCGCCTCACCACCGCTGAGATCCTCTACCACTACCCCGACCATCCCGCCCTGTTGCAGACCTATGTCTGGCAGAACATGGACATCGCGCCCGACTATCCCGAGCTTCATCGCTTCCTCGATTTCTGGCGCCGCAACCTCGACGGAAAGCTCCACTCGATCCGCGTGGCCGCAGCCGAGATCATGCGGGCCGGCGCGCTGCGCCACGCCGACCACCTGCATCTCCTGAATTAGAGCGGCGCGGGTACGGGCCGGCGGCGCAGCAGCAGCACACCGAGGATGACCG
>JAVVHH010000154.1:0-8411 GCA_032249615.1 Acetobacteraceae bacterium | reverse complement strand
CTTCCTCCCGCGGCACCTATGTCATTGGGGCCGCTTCGGTCCGGTCGCGGCTGCGATCGAGGGGATGCGGTGGTTCGTTCGGACCGACGCAGACTATGCAATCCTTCTCAGTGGCATGTGCTTTCCCATCCGCAGCCAGGCGGTCATCCGGGCGCAACTCGGCCAACTCGCCGGCCGCTCCATGATGGAGCACTTTGCGTTTCCAATCCCTCAATGGTCGGGGCCGGATAGGGGAGGCTATGCGCGGATCGAGCGCTACTTTGTCCGCATCCCAGGCCGGAAGCGCCCGGTTAAGCTTCCTTTCTTGAAGCGAAAAGCGCTGGCCGGCTTTCACCCGTTCGGCGGCAGCTTCTACTGGTGCCTGTCTCGCGCGGCCGTCGAACAGGCTCTGCAAACCATCGACGAGAAGCCCTGGTTGGTCGTTTACTTCAAGTCGACCTACATCCCAGATGAGATGTTCTTCCAAACTGTCCTGATGAACTCGCCGGCGGCACCGATGATCGACAATAAGCTCATCCACTACTTGGACTGGTCTGCCCGCGGCACCGGCCCCGCCGTCATCGGCCGCGATGATATTCCGGCCGTGGCCGCCAGCGATGCCCTGTTCGTCCGCAAGGTTCAGGATACGGCGGTCATGCAAGCCCTGGCCGAAAGCCGGCCGTGATCTCCAATCACCGTTGACCCCGGACGGTGCGTCGCCGGGCGGCGCGGCTGCGCGGCAGGTTGTCGGGCTGCGCGAAACGGAAGCTGATCTCGGGCCGCCGCGCCGAGACGTTCCCAGCCTGCATGAACGACACGCGCAGGAGCAGGCTGCCAATCAGGGCTGCCACTGAGGCTAGCCGCGTGAGGTGTCCACTATCGTCCGACTGGCGGGACAGGAAGTGCAGCCCTAGCGGCACGACCACGCCCAGACCGGTTCCCCCCAGTTTCTCGACGACGCCCCAACCGCCCTGGAGCGCCTCATCGACGCCGGTCCGCCGATACGCGCGGGACTGGACGGCGCCGACAAGGCATTCGCACCCCATCGCCGCCGCCGCGACCTTCTGCAGCGCGTCCCGCGTCGGTCCGGCCGGCTCGCTCAACGACAGCGCGGCGGCCCCGCTCGAGATGGAGGCGGCGCCGAACCGGGCGGCCAAAGCGGCCGGGGCCGCCGCCCAGAGCGGCGTGCTGGTCGCTGCCAGCAACGCGGCAGTGTAGGTTGACATTCCGGCGCCCGAGACGGCGGCTGGGATGCTGGTCGCCCGCGCCGCGCCACGGGTCCACCGCCATCGCGGCACCCGGTCGGCCAAGAACTGCAGCCCGGCCGTCAGCCCAGCGAACACGCTGAACGTGCTCAGAATCCAAGTGCCGATGCTCATCGGCGAGGTGCGCTTGGCGACCCGGAACATGTTGTAGAAGCGCTGCGGCGTGTGCAGGTCATAGATGAGCAGCCCGGCCCCGATAGTCGGCGCGAGCAGCGACAGGTAGCGACCGCGCCGGACGGTGGCTTCGGCCTCGTCGGGCCGGGCCGCATCGGCGATGGCCGCCAGGATCGCCGACGAACCGGCCAGCCCGGCGAGGAACACGTATCCGCCGACCACCCACGTGTTGAACGGCGCCTCCTTCAGCGCGGGCCGGCCATAATAGGTCGGACCCTGCCAAGCCGGGCTGTCACCTCGTGTGACACCGGTGGCCATGGAAGGAGCGGCGACGGGATCCGCCGGCCCGTCGATGGCGCCTGCAGCGTCGGACATCGTTCTCTCCTAGGTCCTGCGGTCGAAAGCGGCGAACGCGGTCAGCGCGAGGCCCGCAACGGCAGCGAGCCCGGTCAGGAGCGCGGGCATCACGCGGTTGGCGGGCCGAGTCGGTGCTGCCGGCAGGTTGTAGGTCTCCGGACGATCGGTCAGCAGGAAGAAGGCGTTGAGGTGCCCGATGTCGCCGGTGGCTCCCGGACCGCCGGGGGCGCCGTAGAGGTAGGCGCTCGCCACCCCCTGCTCATGCAGTTGGGCGACGCGCTCATGCGCGCGCGCGTGCAGGTCGCTCAACTCGCCGAATTGGATGCTGTCCGTCGGGCAGGATTTCGCGCAGGCGGGCTCGAGACCGCCTTTCAGCCGATCGTAGCAGAGTGTGCATTTATGCGCCTTGCCGTCCAGCAGGCTGACGTCGATCACCCCGAACGGGCAGGCAGGGACGCAGTAGCCGCAGCCGTTGCAGATGTCCTGCTGCACCACCACCGTGTCGAACTCGGTCTTGAACAGCGAGCCGGTCGGGCAGGCCTCGAGGCAGGGCGCGTTCTGGCAGTGCTTGCAGACGTCGCTCAGCATCAGCCAGCCGCTCTGGAACGGCAGCTCCTCCGGTGAGCGGACGCTCGAGCCGCCGCATCCGGACTTCTTCTCGACGAACGCCACATGCCGCCAGGTATTGGCCGAGAGCGCGCCCGTGTTGTCGTAGCTCTCGCCGGTCAGGCCGATATTGTCGGCGGGCAGGTTGTTCCACTCCTTGCACGCCACCTCACAAGCCTTGCAGCCGATGCACACCGTCGTGTCGGTGAAGAAGCCGTAGGACCGGCCCGGCTCGATCAGCACGCCCGCGGTCAACTCGCTTTCGTTCGCGATCACATGGCTGAACTCGGAGTTGGTGTTTTCCAGAGCCCGGGGATGCATGTCCATGAAGCGGTCCTTTGCTGCCGGCTACTGGGCCGCCTCGATCGAGTGGGCGATGAAACCGATGATGTTGCGGCCCTCGGAGAAGTGCACGGTCACCCGCTCTTGGCGCCGCTGCAGCGGCGTCAGCTGATCCGGTTCGGCGAATGAGTCGTGCCCGAGGACGAACAGGTGCGACACGCCGTTGTCGTCGGTCAGCTGGAACCGGCTCTCCTGAACGATCGTCACGACCCCATCCATGGTTTTCACCTGCGTGCGTCTCCATGAGCAACGGTGCCCAAGCTATAAAGCGCGGCAGCAGGGTCGGCTGCCCCCGGCAAGCGCTGCCACGACATCGTGATTGCGTTGTCTGATGCGACGCAAACTGTCTGCGGGTATTGACGCGTTAATACCCCAACGCCCAGCAGGAGTGGTTGGTCTATGCGTCGAGTTCGCCGTGGTGTTGCCGGACGTGCGTCGGGGTTCCTGAAAAACTGGTCGATCCCGCGCCAGCTTGCCGGCGAGAGCGTCATGTCCACCGCGGCGCGCAGCACGACGTCGGAGAAACTGCGGCCACGGCTCGAGCTGGCGGACAAGGTCGGCACCTCGATCTGCCCATTCTGCGCCGTCGGCTGCGGCCAGCTCATCTATGCGAAAAACGGCAAGCCGATCCACATCGAGGGCGACCCGCGGAGCCCGGTCAATCAAGGCACGCTCTGCCCGAAAGGCGCCTCCACGCTTGGCGTGCTGCTGAGCCCGCAACGTGTCAACAAGGTTCTGTACCGCAAGCCCTATGGCACCGAGTGGGAAGAGAAGCCGCTCGATTGGGCCATGGAGCGGGTCGCGCAACTCACCAAGCAAGTCCGCGACGACACCTTCGTCGAACGCCTGCCGGATGGCCGCACCGTCAACCACACGCTGGGCCTGGGCTCGCTCGGCGGCGCCACGCTGGACAACGAGGAGAACTATCTGATCAAGAAGCTCTTCGGCGGCGGCCTCGGCATGGTGAACATCGAGAACCAAGCTCGAATTTGACACTCCTCTTCGGTGCCCAGTTTGGGCACCTCCTTCGGGCGCGGGGCGGCGACGATGTCGCTGTGGGATCTCGCCAACTCCGACGTCGTGGTCGTCATGGGCTCCAACATGGCGGAAAACCACCCGATCGCGTTCCGCTTCCTCGTCGAGGCGAAGCGCAAGGGCGGCACGCTGATCCATGTCGATCCGCGCTTCACCCGCACGAGCGCGCTGGCCGACACCCATGCGCCGATCCGTTCCGGTACCGATATCGCTTTCCTCGGCGGCGTGATCCGTTACATCCTCGAGGGCGATCACTGGTTCCGCGACTTCGTGCTCGCCTACACCAACATCTCGCACATCATCGAGGACGGCTACGAAGACCCTGAGCGTAACGAAGGAGTGTTTTCAGGATTCAATCCGGCGCAGGGCAACTACAACGCCGCCACCTGGCAGTATAAAGGCAAGAAGGTCCCGTCGTCGCTCGCGCAGCATCGTCAGGCAGGCGCTGAAGGCAGCGAGGGCGACGAGAGCATGGCGCAAAGCCGGCCGCCGACCGATCCCACGCTGCAGCACCCCAACTGCGTCTACCAGATCCTGAAGCGGCACTACGCCCGCTATACGCCCGAGATGGTCGAGTCAGTGACGGGCTGCCCGAAAGACGTGTTCCTGCGCGTCTGCGAAGTGCTGGTGCAGAACTCGGGCCGCGAACGCACCGGCGCCTTCTGCTACGCCGTGGGCTGGACGCATCACACCACCGGCGTGCAGATCATCCGCGCGGCCTCGATCGTGCAGGGTCTGCTGGGCAATATCGGGCGGCCCGGCGGCGGCATCATGGCGCTGCGCGGCCACATCAGCATCCAGGGCAGCACCGATATCCCGACGCTCTACAACATGCTGCCCACCTATCTCGCGCAGCCCCACGCCTTCCACCACAAGCACGGCACGTTCGCCGAGTATTGCGAGACCGAAACCCCGGCTACCGGCTGGTGGCACAACTTCCCGAAATACGCCGTCAGCCTGCTGAAGGCCTGGTACGGCGCGGGTTCCACCGCCGAAAACGAATGGGGCTACCAGTTCGTCCCGAAGCTCACCGGCGACGTCTCGCAATTGCCGATGACGCTGGCGATGAGCAGCGGGGTGGTAAAGGGGCAGTTCATGATCGGCCAGAACCCGATCGTCGGCGCCGTCAACACCCAACTCGTCGAAGAAGGCTTCGCCAAGCTTGAGTGGATGGTCGTGCGCGACTTCGCGATGACCGAGACGGCCAATTTCTGGCAAAAGGGCAACCGGGTGCAGCGCGGCACAGTGCGCCCCGAGGAGATCGGCACGGAGGTCTTCTTCTTCCCCAGCGCGCTCGTCGGCGAGAAGGCCGGCAGCGTCACCAACACCAGCCGGCTCGTGCAGTGGCACGACGCCGTGCTCGAGGCACCCGGCGACAGCCGGTCCGATCTCTGGTTCATCTACCATCTCGGCCGGCGCCTCAAGGAGCTCTACGCCGACAGCGACTTGCCCCGCGACCGCGCCATCCAGGCGCTGACCTGGGAGTATCCGGTGACAGGCGAGAAGCAGGAGCCCGAGGCCGAAGCGGTGCTGCGCGAAGTCAACGGCTACACCGTTGCCGACCGCAAACAGATTTCGTCATACCTGCATCTGAAAGACGACGGATCCACGGCCTGCGGCGGCTGGATGTATTGCGGCGTCTTCCCCGAGGACGGGCACAACCAGGCGCGCTCACGCAAGCCGGATCCTCCGGGCGGCGACGGCAGCCATCATGGCTGGGCGTTCGCCTGGCCGAGCAACCGCCGCACCCTCTACAACCGCGCCTCCGCCGACCCCGAGGGCAAGCCCTGGTCCGAACGCAAGAAGATGGTCTGGTGGGACGAGGAAAAGGGCGAGTGGACCGGGCTCGACGTCCCCGACTTCGAAAAGAGCAAGCGGCCCGACTACCGGCCGGACTGGAGCACCAATCCGCACGGCATGGACGCGCTCAGCGGGGCCGACCCGTTCATCATGGAAGCGGATGGGAACATCCAGCTCTTCGTGCCGACCGGGCTGAAGGACGGTCCGTTGCCGACCCATTACGAGCCGATGGAAAGTCCGGTCGAAAACCTACTCTACAAGCAGCAGAGCAACCCGGCCGCGAAAACCTGGCCGCAGCCCGGCAACGAGCTGAATCCGCCGCAGGACCCGCGCTTTCCCTACGTGCTCACGACGTTCCGCCTGACCGAGCTCCATTGCGGCGGCGTCATCAGCCGGGTCACGCCGCACACCGCCGAGTTGCAGCCGGAGGCCTTCGTCGAGCTGCCGCCGGAGCTGGCCGACGAGCTCGGTGTGGAACATATGGGCTGGGCCACGCTCTCCACCCTGCGTGGCGAATGCGAGATGCGCGCCATGGTCACCGAGCGGCTGAGGCCGTTCATGATCGGCGGCAAGCGGATCTACCAGATCGGCGTTCCCTGGGTGTTCGGCTGGGAAGGGTACGCCCGCGGCGACATCGCCAACGTGCTGCTCGCCATCACCGGTGACGCCAACACCACGATCCACACCACGAAGGCGCTCACGTGCAATCTGCGCCCGGGCCGGCGCGGCGGCACCCGGTCGGGCCCCGATGTCTGATACCGCGGTCAGCGAGGGGAGGGCGGCGCTCGCGGCCTATGACCGCGCGCTGGCGGCCAAGCCGAGCGGCGACAACCATGCCTTCGCGGAAACCACCCAGCGTCTCTGCGCGATGCGCCACCTGCTGATCGCGAAGGGGCGCGACCCTGCCTCCCGCAAGCAGCTCGAAACGCTGAACGCGGTCATCAGCAGCGTGCTCGCCGGACATTTCCCGCTCGGGGGCATTCCCTGGCCCGAAGTCGAACACGCGCGGCACACGCTCGCCGATCTGGTCGAGCAAGTCGGCTGAAGCGGGGTGGCGGAGGCGGATGGGAATCGAACCCACCGCTCGCTATTGGCGAGCCGCTGGTTTTGAAGACCAGGGGGGCCACCAGACCCCAATCGCCTCCCGCGCCGCTATAAGGTCGCCAAAAGCCGGCGGTCCGCAACCCGGCGCGTAAACCGGATCGCGTCGAGATGCTCGAGCAGCGGCACGCTGTATTTGCGCGAGATGCCCAGCGCCGCCCCGATCTCGCTGACGAGCAGGCCGGGCTCCTTGGCCAGCAGAGGCGCGAGCCGCCGCTGCGCCTCGGCCACCGCTTCGCGATGAAACAGGATATCGCGCTTCTGGACCCGGTCGTGCGTGCGGACCAGCACGCCCTCCCGCAGCAACCGGTCGAGGCTGCGCCGCATGCGGATATCGGCGGCAAGCGGGGCCGGGTCGGGCGGAGTGAGCCCGCCGCGCCGCAGCAGCTCCGCCATGCGCTGCTCCAGCGCCGCCTCGCTTTGTGCCTTCGCTGCATCGCGCTCAGGCCTCGGCACCGCGTAGATCCCGCCCGACTGCCGCACGCTGCCCTTTCCGGCCAGCGCCTGCAGAGCGTCATCCAGCAGACCCGGCCCGAGCGCCGGCAGCAGGGGGAGCAGCGCCTCGCGCCGCAATCCGTCCTCGTGCCGCCGCAACAGGATTACAATACGCGCCTGCAACCGCTCGAACCCGGCGCGCGCGACCACGGTGCCTTTGCGCCCCGTCACCACCGGCAGCGTCTGCACCAGGGCCGCCACCGCCACCGGCGCCCGCCCGGTCAGGCGCGATAGAGAGTGCAGCGTCATTCCCGCTTCGCCCGCATTCTCGATCGCGGAAGCGACGAGGGCCGCCATGTCCTCTCCGGCCAGCAAAGCCACGCGTTGCAGCACCGCCGCCGCGTGCCGCCGCTGCCGGCCCGTTTCGGCCTCGAGGATCAGACCGCCCGCGACCGTGCGCGCCGGCGAGGCCTGGCGCAGCACCAGGTGTTCCCGCGCCGGGATCGCGACCGCCTCGGCGAGATGCAGTTGCGCCGGCGCCGTCTCCCCGGGCCCCAGCACGTCGCGGTCGAGCAGCCGCAGCCGCGCCGGGATTTCGGCCGTGCCGAGCAGCGCCTGCACCCGGCTGGCGGTCGGCAGCTCCGCGGCGTCCGCGACCGAGCGCAGCTGCACCGTGAGCCAGCGCGATGGGCCCAGCACGCCCGCCGGCGCCAGGGCGGCGCCGCTCGCAACTTGCCCCGCCTCGACGTCGCGCAGATTGACCGCCACCCGCTGCCCCGGCACGGCCCCGCCCACCCGCGCACCATGCACCTGCAGCCCGCGCACCCGCACCGGCCGCCGCGCCGGCAGTAGTTCCAGCGTGTCGCCGGGCGCGAGCGGGCCGCCGCGCAACGTGCCGGTCACCACCGTGCCGTGCCCGGCCACGCTGAAGGCGCGATCGATCGGCAGGAACGGCACGCCGTCCGAAGCCGGCGCCGCGAGCGCCACGCCCAGCCGCGCCACTGCCTCCCGGAGGCGCTCGAGCCCTGTGCCCGCGGGCGCGCAGACCGCCACCGGCGCGTCCGCCTGCAGCCCGGCGCGCGCCGCCAGCACTGCCGCTTCCTCGCCCATCTCCGCCGCCTGCCCGGGCTCCACCAAATCGGCTTTGCTCACGGCGATCACGGCCCGTCTCAGGCCCAGCAATCCCGCGATATCGAGGTGCTCCCGCGTCTGCGGCTTGATCCCCTCATTGGCCGCCACCACGAGCAACACCGCGTCGATCCCGGTCGCCCCCGCGATCATCGTGCGCACGAAGCGTTCATGGCCCGGCATGTCGATCAGGTCGACCTCCAGCTCCGGGGACGCAGCGAAGTGCGCGAAGCCGAGCGCGATCGAGAT
>JAVVHH010000153.1:0-8522 GCA_032249615.1 Acetobacteraceae bacterium | reverse complement strand
TCACCATGACCGCCAGCCCGGCCGTTACCGCGATGTGGCTGGTGTAGGTGAAGGAGTAGGGCAGCAGACCGAGCAGGTTGCCCATCAGCACGAAGAAGAACAGCGCGAAGATGAACGGGAAGAACCGCTTGCCTTCCGGCCCGATGCTGCCGACCGCCATCTGCATCACGCCGGTGTAGGCGATCTCGGCAAGCGCCTGGAACCGGCCGGGCACGACCGCCTTCGGCTTGGCCCCGTAATACAGCGTGCCGAGCACGAGCGCCGCGCCGATGATCATCATCAGGTTGGACTGCGTGAAGTTGACGGAGCGGCCAATCGCGCCCAGCGAGCTGTGCAACTCGAACTGGCCCAGTGCATCGATCTTCGGTGGTGCTTCGGCCGCCAAAACCTGTCCCCTCTCGTCACAACCCCGGAGTGCGTTTCGCAGGAGGCATCATCAGCCTCCAAACATTCGCCACTCCAGCCGCACCGCCAAGCAGCACGAACAATGCAAGCAACCAGGGTTTCGTCCCCAGCAGCCAATCCAAACCCCACCCGATCGCCAGCCCGACCGCGAGCGCGGAAACCAGCTCGACCCCAACGCGGACGCCGATGCCCATCGGGCTCGGCCCCGTTCCGGGTCCGGATGCCGGCTTCGGCGATGAAGCCGCATGCCGTTCCTGCGCACCTCGCAGGCGCTCCTCAAAGGAACCGTCGTCCCCGTCGCTCATTTCCGCCCCTCGCACACGTAATGGCCGCGCCGCAAAGGCGCCGGTTTGCTAGCTTCGGGGGGTGGGGGTGTCAAGGCTAAGCAGGACGCGCCCCGCTGTTTGGTGCGGCCGCTATTCCGCGGCCATGGCCTCCACCAACTCCACTGCGGCACCGAGGTCGACCGACAGCAGCCGCGAGACTCCCCGTTCCTGCATCGTGACACCGTAGAGCCGGTCCATGCGCGCCATCGTCAGATGGTGGTGCGTGACGACCAGGAACCGCGTGCCGGTCGCGGCGACCATGTCGGTGAGCAGGGTGCAGAAGCGCTCCACATTGGCGTCGTCCAGCGGTGCATCGACCTCGTCGAGCACGCAGAGCGGGGCCGGATTGCAGCGGAAAACGGCAAAGATCAGGCTCAGCGCGGTCAGCGCCTGCTCGCCGCCGGATAGCAGCGAGAGCGTCGCGAGCTTTTTGCCAGGTGGCTGCGCATAAATCTCCAGCCCGGCCTGCAGCGGGTCGTCCGAGCCGACCAGCGCCAGATGCGCCCGGCCGCCCCCGAACAGACGGGCGAACAGCTGCTGGAAGTGCTTGTCGACAGCGCTGAACACGTCCGACAGACGCTCCCGGCCCTCACGGTTGAGGTGCCCGATCCCGCCCCGCAGCCGCGCGATGGCGCTGCCGATCTCGTCCCGCTCGGCAACGATGGTCGCCATCTCGGCCGCGAGCGCCTCCGCCTCGATGTCCGCCCGCAGGTTGACCGGCCCGATCGCCTCGCGCTCGCGCGCCAAACGCTGCCATTTCGCGCGCGCCCGCTCCTCGGCGGCCAGGGACACATCGGCGGGCGGCGGCGGAATGTCCAACGCGCCGAGCCGTTCGTTCACGGCGGCCTCGGCGGCAATGACACCCTGGTCGGCGGCCGACGCCGCCCCTTCCGACCGCACGAGCGCCTCGCGGCAAGCATACAGCGCCTGCTCGGCCGTGCGCGCCCTGGCGGCGGCGGCGGCTTCGTGGCGCTCCGCCGCTGCCAGTGCGGAGGCGGCTTCCCCGTGCGCGGCCAAAGCCGTGCGCAGCGCCGCTTCGCTCTGCTGGGCTTGCGCGGCCGCCGCGGCCGGAGCACCGCGCAGCGCCTCGGCCTCCACTGCCGCCTGCTGCGCCCGTGCCGCAAGGTCGGTCACCCGGCCGCGTGCATCGGCGGCCCGCATGCGAACATCGTCCCGCTCACGCCCGATCACGCCAAGCCGCGTCTGCCCGGCCGCATGTGCGCGTTCCAACGCCTGCAGGGCGAGTTGCGCATCCCGGTCGCGCCCGCGAGCCGCCACCTGAGCGGCCTTGCTCCGGTCCACCTCGGCGCGCAGCAGGGAAACGTCCGGAGCCGCCTCCCCCTCGCGCTGCGCGACCGCGAGCGCGGCAGCGGCGTCGTCGCGCTCCGGGGCGAGCGCGTCGATCTGTGATTGGAGATCGCGGAGGCGCGCGCCGCTCTGCTCGGCCCGGCCGCGCAGGGCCGCGGCTTCTGTCCGCTGCCGCTCCGCCGCCTTCTCGGCTTCGCGCAACCCGGCACGCGCCTGCCCGTCCGCAACCGTCGCACTCCGCTCCGCCGCGTCCGCCGCCTCCCGGGCCGCGCGCGCCTCCCCCATCAGGCCTTCGGCCTCGGCGAGTTGGGCCTGCAACTCGGCGAGCCGGTTCCGCTGCTGCAGGCGAACCGCCGCCGCCGTCGGCGCACCGGCGCGCACCGTGTACCCGTCCCACCGCCACACGGCCCCAGCCCGCGAAACGAGGGTCTGGCCCGGTCTAAGACCGGCCTGCGCAGCCTCGCCCGTCCGGTCGTCGGCCACGACCGAGACGCCGGCCAGCGCCCGCGCGAGCAGGGCCGGCCCGCGAACGGCCGTCGCCAGCGACTCGCCAAGGAGCGGCGCGGGATCATCCAGCGGCGGCAACTCCCGCCAGTGCCGGGCCGCATTCGGGTCCGCCGCGGCGGCGAGCTCCTCGCCGAGTGCCGCCCCCAGCGCCGCCTCCAAGCCGGCCGGCACCTCCAGCCGATCGACCATCTTCGGCCACCGCTCGCCATCGCGAACCGACAGCACCCTGGACAGGCCATTGAGTTCTGCCGCGAGCGTCCCCCTTGCTGCCTCGGCCCGGTGCAACCGCTCGCGCGCCGCTGCTGCCGCCGGAAGCGCCCCCGCGCGGGCCGCCTCCGCCGCATCCGCCCGCTCACGCGCGGCCGTCACCGCCGCCATCGCCGCTGCTTCCGCCTCCAGCGCGCGACAGACGTCGGCCGGGTCGGGCGCGGCGGCCTCGGCACGCGCCTTCTCGCCTTGCAACCGCGCCATCGCCTCGCTCGCTCGCCGCGACCGTGCCTCGGCGGCAGACAGGGTTTGCTGGAGGCTCGCCGCCCGGGCGGCCAGTGCGGCGGCCTGCTCCGTCGCGGCGCTCGCCGCCGCCTCTGCCGCCGCCAGCGCCTCCGCCAGTTCCAGGCTGCGCGCTCGCGCAGCCCCGAGCGCGGCCGGATAAGCCTCGATCTCGTCGGCGAGCCGCAACGCCTCTGCCTCGAGGCGCGCATCCGCCGCGTCGGAATCCCGCTGGATCTGTTCGGCATGGGCGAGATCGCGCACCGCCTGGGCGCGCCGGGCTGTCGCGGCGGCGAGCGCGCCCTCCGCTCGGGCGATCTCCGCCGCCATCCCCTCTTGGGCAACCCGCGCCCGCTCCAGCGCCGTCCGCGCGGCCGACTCAGCCTGGCGGCAATCCGGAATGGCGGCCTGTGCCGCCCGGGCCGCCTGCGCTGCCGCAACCGCCTCGGCCGCCGCGGCCGTCACCGCCGCTCCCGCGGCAGCCAGGGCCGTTGCGGCCTCCGTCGCGATCGCGCGCGCCCGCTCGCGCCCGATCGAGAGCATCATCGCCTCCGCCTCGCCGACGGTCGCCGACACGGTGCGATAGCGCGCTGCCTGCTTGGCTTGCTTCTGCAACCCCTCGAGCTGCGTGCCGAGCATCGCCCGGCGCTCCTCGGCGCGCCCGAGATTGGCTTCCGCTGCCCTCAGCCGGGTCTCCGCTTCCGTCCGCCGCGCGTGCAGCCCGGTGATCCCCGCCGCCTCCTCGAGCACCTGCCGCCGTTCCTCCGGCCGCGCATTCACCAGCGCGCTGACCCGGCCCTGGCTGACCATCGCCGACGAGCGCGCCCCCGAGGCGAGGTCAGCGAACAAGGTCTGTACGTCCCGCGCCCGCGTCTCGCGCCCGTTGACGCGGTAGGCGCTGCCGACGCCCCGCTCGATCCGCCGCGCCACCGACAGCTCCGGCTGGCCGTCCGCCATCTCCAGCGTGAGCACCACCTCCGCAAGGTTGCGGCTGGGCCGCGTGGTCGTGCCGGCGAAGATGACGTCGTCCATCTCCGCGCCCCGCATCGTCCGCGCGCTGGCCTCGCCCATCGCCCAGCGCAGCGCGTCGGTGACGTTGCTCTTGCCGCAGCCGTTGGGGCCGACGATCCCGGTCAGCCCGGGGAGAATCTCGACGGTCGCCGGCTCGGCAAAACTCTTGAAACCGGCAATCGCAAGCCGCACGAACCGCGCCCGCGAGCCCTCACCGCGGCCGGCGCCCTCGTCCTCGGCAGGCTGGGCCGCGGGCTCCAACGCTAGGCGGACGCCGCTTCCACGGCCTTGACAAAGGTGTCGAACGGAATCGCGCCAGGCGTCGGCTTGTCGTTGAAGACGAAGGTCGGCGTGCTGTTGACGCCATATTTCTTCTCACCCCCAGCCTGCTCGTCGAGCACGAACTGCTTGAGCTTGTCGTCGCGCACGGTCGCGTCGAAAGTCGGGCGGGAAAGCCCGGCCAGCAGCGCCATCTTCTGCAGCTCCTCCACCGGATTGGCCGTGCGGGTGAACGCCCAGCGGTCCTGGGTGGACAGGAGCGCCGACACGAACGGCTCATACCGGTCCGGCGGCAAGGCCCGGGCGACCATCGCGGCATACAGCGCCAGCTGGTCGAGCGGGTAGTCGCGCCAGATGTAGCGGATCTTGCCGGTGTCGATCAGCTCCGCCTTCACCTTCGGGAACGTTTCCTTCTGGAACGCGGCGCAATGGGTGCAGGTGAGGCTAAAATACTCCTGCACCGTGACCTTCGCGTCGGCATTGCCGATGGCGCGTTCGCTCATCCTTGCGTCTTCGCCTTCGGCGCGAGCGCGGGCGAGCGGTAGCGTCAGCAGACTGGCGGCGAGCAGGGTGCGGCGTGTCGATGTCATGGCGGCCTCGGACTCGGGACGATCCCACCTTTTATGCTCTCGACCCAGGCGACCGCGTCAAGTCTCGCGCCGTCGTGCCCCCGGCCGGCTGGCCTGCGCCACGGCGCCGCCAAGGGCTGCGAGCGCGTCGCGCAGCGCCCCTTCCGGCATGTCCGGGATGGCGACGGGAGCCGCCGGCTGCGGCCGCCGCCCTGGGACGGCGGCGCCCCTCTGCGCGGCCGCCTGCACGAAGCGGAAGCCTTCCACCACGGTCCGGCCGTAATATGCGTTGATCCGGCCGGCCAGCTGGCCAGCCAAATGTTGCAGTTCGAGTGCGACCGGCCCGGTGCAGGCCAGCGTCAGCGTCCCGCGGTTGAGCTGGCGGGGCATGCTGATCGCGGCCAGCGAGGGGCCGACGATCGCGGGCCAGTCCGCCATCAGCTGAGCGGCCGCGGCGGCGCGGGAGCGGAAGGCCGGCCGGGTCACGGCCGAGAGCAGCGTGCCGATCGGCCGCGGGCCGCTCACGAAGCGGACTCCCTTGCCCGCGGCCTCGTCGCTCGCCATACCGGTCCGGTGCCCCCTATCCCTCCAGCTGCCGAGTTGCTGCGGTGGTACGATCGGCATCGCCGCTCTATGCCATGGCGCGCCGCCCCCGGCGAGGTGTCCGATCCCTACCGCGTCTGGCTGTCCGAGATCATGCTCCAGCAGACGACGGTGGCGGCCGTCGGCCCCTACTTTGCCCGCTTCCTGGAACGCTTCCCCACGGTCGGAGCGTTGGCGGCGGCCGATGACGACGCGGTCCTGCAAGCCTGGGCGGGCCTCGGCTACTACGCGCGGGCCCGCAACCTGCATCGCTGCGCCAAGATCGTGGCCGCGATGGGTGAGTTCCCGAACGATCTGACCGCCTTGCGCGCGCTGCCCGGCATCGGCGAATACACGGCCGCGGCGGTCGCGAGCATCGCCTTCGGCGTGCCGGTCGTGCCGGTTGATGGCAACGTCGAGCGCGTGGCCGCCCGGGTGTTCGCCATCGACCGCCCGCTCCCGTCGGCCCGCGCCGAAATCGTCGCTTGCGCCCGCACCCTGGGCCATGACCCGGCAGCGTCCGCCCGACCGGCCGATTTCACCCAGGCCTTGTTCGACCTGGGCGCCACGATCTGCACGCCCCGTACTCCCGCCTGTACCCTGTGCCCATGGCGGGAAAGCTGCATCGCCCGGGCTGCAGGCCTGCAATCAACGCTGCCGCGCAAGGCCCCGAAAGCCGCGCGGCCCATGCGTTATGGCGCCCATTTCTGGCTCCAATCGGCATCCGGCGACGTGCTTCTCGCGCGCCGCCCGCCGACCGGCCTGCTGGGCGGGATGCTCGAACTTCCTGGCACTGCGTGGCGATCGGAACCATGGAGTCGCGACGAGGCGATCGCACACGCGCCGCAGGGAGCAGAGTGGCAGCTCGGCGGCACGGCCCGGCACGCTTTTACTCATTTCGAGCTGTTCGCCGACGTTTACTGGGCAAATGTCGAACAGATCGTCGCTCCGGGCGAATGCCGGCCGCTTGACGCCTTGTTCGGGGAGGCGCTTCCGACCATGATGCGCCGCTGTATCGACATTGCGCAGAAATCGTCGGCTGTATTCACCAGACGTTAAGACCTTGCCTGCATAGTGACGTCAGCCCAGCAAAACGGGGGCTTGATTTTGTGATTAAGCAAGAAGGCGCTCCCTTATGTCTCTCAACTCTGTCAACACCAACATCGCCGCCCAAGTCGCGCTGCAGTCGCTCAACGCGACGCAGACGAACCTGCAGGCCACGCAGAAGCGGATCAGCACCGGCTATCGTGTCGCCGATGCCACCGACGACGGCGCGGCTTTCGCCGTGGCACAGAAAGTCCGTGCCGATACGGGCGCTCTGACCACCGTCAACCAGCAGCTTGGAAACGCCAAGGGCCTGGTTGGGACGGCGATCACTGGCTTGACGTCGATTTCCAACACGCTGAACAGCGCGAACTCGCTTCTGGTCAAGCTGAGCGACCAAGGCATTTCGGACGACCAGCGCGGCCAGTATCTGACACAGTTCAAGGCGCTGGTCTCTCAAGTCGCCAGCACGGCCGAAGGGTCGACCTACAACGGCAAGACGCTGTTGGGAACGGGCAATGCGGACACTAAGGTCGTGGCGACCGAGGCTGGTTCGCAGCTGACTATCAAGGCAGAAGACAACACCGGCCTTGCTGCCAGCCTGTATGCGTTGGTTGGTGGAACCTACACGCCTGCTTCGGGCACAACCCCCGAATCGTTCGGTACCGATCCGGCCGCCAGCGCTGTTCAGGCTGCGGCTGTCTCCGCGCTCGGCACTCCGCCCGGCGCAAACGACGTTACCACCATCAAGGGCCTACAAACGACAGTTGCCGGCCAGCTCAACCAGGCCAGCTCTGACGCCAACACCTTGGACGCGACGATCACCTTCAACTCGTCCAAGATCGACAGCCTCAACGCCGGCCTCGGTGCGCTCATCGATGCCGATTTGAGCAAGGAATCGGCCAACCTGCAGGCACTGCAGATCCGTCAGCAGCTGGGCACGCAAGCCCTGTCGCTGGCGAACCAGAGCCCGCAGTCTTTGCTCAGCCTCTTTAAGTAACTCAGCTTCCCGGCGGCGGATCATCCGTCGCCGGGCCTCTTTTAAACGCCTGATGAAAGCTAGAGGCTGACAGTATGTCGAACCTCGTTTTGGAACTGCGGCAAGGGGAGACGATGATCATCAACGGCGCTCCGATCCGTTTCCGCACCAAAGCCCGCATCGAACTCACAGCACACGCGCGTTTCCTTTTCGGCAAACAGATCATGGCTCCCGAGGCGGCCGACAGCCCGGCCCGCCGGCTCTACTTCGCTCTCCAGTCTGCCTATATCGGCACTGACGAGGAGCGTGTGCAGGGCCTCGAGACAGCGCGCACACTGACCGCCGCGTTCAAGGAAGCGACCACGTCGGCATTGGCCCGTGAGATCTTGGACCGGGCGCTGGCCGCCGCCGAAGCCGACGAGTGCTACACCGCACTAAAGCTAGCCCGTCGAATCATTCGGCATGAAGACGCCCTTCTCGGCCGCCCGGCCCCACCCGCGGAGCAGGTTAACTCATGCATGGCTTAGTCGCGACACGCGCTTACCAAGCCCGTTCGGCCGATCGTAACCTGCGTGAGCAGGAGGCTGACGTCTTCCGTCGCGCTACGGCCGCTCTCCGGCACGCCGAGAACGATACTGACGTCAGCCGCACTCGCGCACTGGCAGACAACAGCCTGCTGTGGACGACGCTGGTCATCACGTTGAAAGACTCGACCAACGCCCTACCCGAGCCATTGCGCGCCTCCATGATATCCATCGGCCTAGTCGTCCAGCGTGAGCTGAGCGCCCAAAAACCCGATTTCTCGTTCATCATCGGGATCAACGAGCAGATGACAGCCGGGCTGATGGGAGTATAGCCCGCAGTCCTCGAACGCCCGCCGTTCGGACCAAGGCTACCCCTTGTCAGAGCTCGTCGGATTGTGGCGGCGAGCTAAAGGCCGCTTCCAAAGGTAAACTGACCTTACACACGTAATAGCGTTTGCGTGCCAAGCGACTTGCCTCTTCGTGCCGCCGAACGTAAGGA
>JAVVHH010000152.1:0-8601 GCA_032249615.1 Acetobacteraceae bacterium | reverse complement strand
TAGGGCGTGGACTCATAAGCTCTCAGCCATAGCCGGATGGCGGCAAGCTTCAGCATTGCGAGGTAGTTGGCGGCGAGCTTCTCGTAGCGTGTCGCGACACGGCGGAACTGCTTCATGTGGCAGAAGAACCTTTCGATGCGGTTTCGCTCGCGGTAGAGACTGCGACTGAAGCAGAACCGCTGCTTGCGGTTGGATTTGACTGGGATGTTGGGGGCCGCATCGCGCTCCTCGATCATGGTCCTGATCCAGTCGGCATCGTATCCCTTGTCGGCGATCAGCACGCTGTTGGCGGTCAAGCCCTCCAGCAGCGCCGGGACGGCCTGGCTGTCGTGCACCTGGCCAGCCGTCAAGACCATTCGGATCGGCAGCCCGCGCGCATCCACCAGCGCGTGGACCTTCGTCGTCAGTCCTCCGCGTGAACGGCCCATGCAACGATCTGGACCCCCTTTTTTGCCCCGGCGGCGTGCTGGTGCACCCGGACCGAGGAGCTGTCGATCATTTGGATATGCCCGTCGTAGGCCTTGGTGATCGCATCCATGATCGCGTCCCAGATACCGGCTCGCCGCCATCGCACAAACCGGTTGTAGGCGGTCGTGTAGGGGCCATACCGCTCCGGCAAGTCTCGCCATGGGGAGCCAGACCGAAGCACCCACAGGATCGCGCTCAGCACGCGCCGGTCGTCGACACGCGCCACCCCGCGCGACTTCTGCGGCAGCAACGGCGCGATCACGCTCCACTCGAAGTTGGTCAGGTCGTAACGTCCACCCATGATGAGCTCCCTTCGAGGAGCTTGAATCACAGACACTCACCGAGCCGCTAGCCCGTAATGGGTACACGCTCTAGTCCTTCGCTGAGTCGGAGTGTCGCGACCTGCCCACCACCACGGTGCCCGCACCGCGGCAACTTGCTGACGCAGGCTCGCGGTGTGCGCATGATCGGCACACACGAGAGTGGAGGCAGTGATGGACGGTATGCGGACGGACGACACGGCGATCCGCGCCGAAGCGTGGGTGACTGCGTTCGGGGCGGCAGCCGGGTCGGGCGACGCGGGCGCGATGGCGCGGTTGCTCGCGCCCGAGTGCCATTGGCGGGACGTGCTGGCTCTGGATTGGCAGATCCGCACCATCTCCGGGCACGACGCGATCGAGGCATTCCTGGCCGAGCGGTTGCTCGCGGCCGGCCTGCGCGGGGTGCGGCTCGCGGAAGGTCGGACAACGCCGCGACGAGTGGAGCGGGCCGGCGTGCCGGTCGTCGAGGCGCTGCTGGCATTCGAGACGCGGGCGGGGGTGGGCGACGCGGTGGCGCGGCTGATCGAGGGCGAGGCGGGAAGCGGGGCGGGCGGCCTGCTGGGCTGGACGGTGCTGACCACGCTCGAGGCGCTGCATGCGCCGGCCGACCCGGCCGGGCCGGACTTCGCGCGCAGCTTCGGCGGCGAGAACTGGCTCGACCGGCGCCGCCGCTCCACCGAGTATCGCGACCGCGACCCCGAGGTCGTCGTCATCGGCGCCGGCCAGGCGGGCCTCTCGATCGCGGCGCGGCTCGGGGCGCTCGGGATCGACACGCTGGTGATCGACCGGCATGCGCGGGTGGGGGACAACTGGCGCAAGCGGTATCACGCGCTGACGCTGCACAACGAGGTGCACGTCAATCATCTGCCGCTGATGCCGTTCCCGCCGAACTGGCCGACGTTCATCCCGAAGGACAAGCTCGCGCACTGGTTCGAGGCCTATGCGGAGAGCATGGAGCTGAACGTCTGGACCGAGACGACGCTCGAGGGCGGATCGCATGATGGGACGGATTGGACGCTCGCGCTGCGGCGCCAGGGCGAAAGCCGGGTCATGCGGCCTAAGCATGTGGTCTTCGCGACTGGCGTCAGTGGAATTCCCGTGATGCCCAATCTGCCAGGGCTCGACACGTTCGCGGGCACGGTGATGCACTCGGGCGCCTACACGGAGGGCAGCGCCTGGCGCGGCAAGCATGCTCTCGTGATCGGCACCGGCAACAGCGCGCACGACGTGGCGCAGGACCTGCACGCGAGCGGGGCGGCGGTGACGATGGTGCAGCGGAGCCCGACCTATGTCGTCAGCCTGCGGGAGGCGCAGCGCGTGTATGCGATCTACGGCGAGGGCCCGCCCATCGAAGACTGCGACCTGCTCGCGCTGGCGACCCCCTACCCGGCGCTGGTGCGGGCCTATCAGCTCTCGACCGCGCTTTCGAAGGCTGCAGACCGGGCGTTGCTCGAGGGGCTCGCGGCGCGCGGGTTCCGTCTCACATTCGGCGAGGACGAGACCGGGTTCCAGATGATGTACCTGCGGCGGGGCGGCGGCTATTACTTCAACGTCGGCTGCTCGGACCTGATTGTATCGGGGGAGATCGACCTGCTGCATTTCGGTGACATCGAGTGGTTCGTGCCGGAGGGGGCGCGGCTTGCGGATGGACGGCTGGTCGAGGCGGACCTGGTGGTGCTGGCGACGGGATACGAGAGCCAGCAGGCGGTGGTGCGGGCGGCGCTGGGCGACGGGATCGCCGACCGCGTGGGCCCCGTGTGGGGGGTCGACGCGGGCGGAGAACTGCGCAACATGTGGCGGCGCACGGCGCAACCGGGCCTATGGTTCACCGCGGGAAGCCTGGCTCAGTGCCGGATCTGGTCGCGCTATCTGGCGCTGCAGATCCAGGCGGATCTGATCGCATGGCGTGACGGCCCCGCCAAGATACACCGGGCCAGCCGCCCGCCTCCGGCGCGGGCACCATACCGTCGCTAGGCCCGTCAGGCCATGGCGCTCTCCGCGCCGATCCGGTCCAGCACGGCCATCGTCGCGTCCGGCAGTTCGAACTTGGCCGCTGCAAGGTTCTCCCGCAGATGTGCGACGGACGAGGTGCCTGGGATTGGCAGGATGTTGGGCGAGCGACGCAGGAGCCAGGCGAGCGCAACCTGCATGGGCGTGGCGCCCAGGCGCGCCGAAACGTCGGACAGCGCCGGAGATTGCAACGGGCTGAAGCCGCCGAGCGGGAAAAACGGTACATAGGCGATGCCTGCGCGGGCAAGGTCGTCGATCAGCACGTCGTCGCCCCGATGCGCCAGATTGTACATGTTCTGCACGCAGACGATGGTGCAAAGGCTGCGGCCCTCGGCGACCTGAGCCGGCGTGACGTTGCTGAGGCCGATGTGACGGATGAGGCCCTGGTGCTGCAACTCGGCCAACACGGTGAGCGGCGCCTCTATCGACCCCTCGGCGGGCCCATGAGCGTCGAACATGCTGCGCAGGTTGACCACGTCCAGCACCGCCAATCCGAGGTGGCGCAGGTTGTCGTGCACCGCCCGGATCAGCTCCCCGCGCGAGAGGGCCGGGAGCCAGGCGCCTTTCTCGTCGCGCCGTGCGCCGACCTTAGTGACGAGGGTGAGGGGGGCGGGATAGGGTGCCAGCGCCTCTCGGATGATCTGGTTCGTGATGTGCGGACCATAGAAGTCGCTGGTGTCGATGTGATCGACCCCGTTGGCGACCGCCTCGCGCAGCACGGCAAGGGCCGCGCCGCGGTCCCGGGGCGGCCCGAACACGGCTGGCCCGGCGAGCTGCATGGCGCCGTAGCCGAGCCGGTTCACGTTGCGGTCGCCGAGGGGAAAGGTTCCGGCCTTTTCGATGATGGTCGTCGTCATAATGGCTCTCCGTTGAACGGGTCTTAGCTGTGGCCATCGCGCCTGCACTATAACGGGCTACAATCCGCACGCCCCGTGCGGAGTGGCGAACAATGCAGGCGAATCTCGGCGACCTTCAGGCTTTCCTTGCAGTCGCCCGCGCCGGAGGGTTCCGGGAAGGCGCACGGGCGGCCGGCATCAGCGCGTCAGGCTTGAGCGAGGCGGTGCGTCGGCTAGAGGCCAGGCTCGGCGTCCGGCTGCTCCATCGCACCACCCGCAGTGTCCTGCCCACCGAGGCGGGGGCCCGCCTGATCGAGCGGCTCGGCCCGGCCCTGGGCGAGGTGGAAGCCGCAATGGACGTGGTCAACGGCTTTCGCGACCGCCCGACGGGCACGCTCCGGCTCAACGTCCCCGTCAGCGCGGCCCGGCTCGTACTACCCCGCATCGTGGCGCCGTTCCTCGCGAGCTATCCCGACATCCGCCTAGAGATCATTGCCGAAGACAGTTTCGTGGACGTGCTGGCCGCAGGCTGCGACGCCGGCATCCGCTACGACGAGCGGCTGGAAGGCGATATGATCGCCGTGCCAATCGGGCCGCGCGTGCAGCGGTTCGCCACGGCCGCGTCCCCGGCCTATCTCCGCCGCCACGGGCGGCCCGAGCACCCCCGTGACCTGCTCGGCCATGCCTGCCTGCGCGGCCGCTTTTCGAGCGGCGCCATGATGGTGTGGGAGTTCGAGCGCGGCGGCGAACGCGTGCGTGTCAACCCGATGGGGCCACTGCTTGTCAGCGCTGGCGCAGCGACGGACCTCGCCGTGGACGCCGCTGTCGCCGGCACCGGGATCATCACCCTCTTCGAGGAATGGTTGCGCCCGCACCTCGACAGTGGCGCCTTGGAAGCTGTCCTCGAGTCCTGGTGGCAATCCTTCTCGGGGCCGTTCCTCTACTATCCCGGGCGCCGCTTGGTGCCTGCCCCGCTCCGGGCGTTCATCGAGTTCGTCAAGGCCCGACCGGAATGAGGGCGTCCAGTTGCGCCCGAACCCGGTTCCACCGCCTCTACTCCTTGTCCACCATCCACGCGACGCCGGCCTCCGCGTGCAAGGCCGTGGTGTCGAACAGCGGCAGGTTCGTATCACCGGACCCGATCAGCATCCCGATCTCCGTGCAGCCCAGGATGACGCTATCCGCTCCTCCCGCACGGAGGACATCGATCACCGCGAGGTAGTCGCGCCGGCTCTCGTCCCGGACGATCCCGCGACAAAGCTCCTCGTAGATCACGCGGTGCACCGCAGCCCGGCCCACCTCGTCGGGCACGAGCGCCTCGATGCCGAACCGTTCGCGGAGGCGGTCGCGGTAGAACGCGCCCTCCATGGTGAACCGCGTGCCCAGCAGCGCAGGACGTCGAAGATCTGCTGCCCGCAGCGCCGCCCCGGTCGGGTCCGCGATGTGCAGGACCGGCACCCCTGCCGCCCGCTCGACCTCGGCGTAGAGGCGATGCATCGTGTTCGTGCAGATCAGCAACGCCCCGGCACCGGCAGCAGCCAGGCGCCGCCCGGCCTTGCCAAGCTCCTCGCCGAGACCCGCCCAGTCGCCGGCCGCCTGGCGCGCCGCGATCGGCCCGAAATCGGCAGACCACAACAGCAGGGGCGCCGAGCGCAGCCCGTCGCCGAAATGCGCTTTCACGCCCTCATTCAGCAGACGGTAGTAAACCCCCGTGCTCTCCCAACTCATGCCCCCCAGCAGCCCTAGCGTCCGCACCGCACACCTCCGTCTGTCGCACCCGCCCATCCGCGCGCCCCGTCCTGCTTGCCACAAAGTCGCCCGCTGGACAGAGCGGCGCTGCGCAGCGCGTCACGCGGTCGTGACCTTGCGCGAGGTCCGGCTGCGGTTGCGCCGTGATCGCTACATGCGCAGTTACTGCCAGATTACGTGTGGGCGAGGATGAGCAGCGTCGTGCTGGATGGGACGACAGGCGGCAACGTGCGAGTCGATAGCGCCCCGGCTACCCGCTCCATCTCGGTTTGCAACCCCGCGCCCCCGCCACCCGCGGCCGACGCGCCGTTGCCGCTGCTCGTCAGAGTGGAGACGGCGGTGGCGCATCGCAGCTGGACGGCTGCGCGCGGAGCCGTACTCGATGCATTACAGGCGGCGTCATGCGTGGTCGTCCTCGTGGGAGTTCGGGGGAGCGGCAAGACGCTTCTGCTGGAGGAGCTCGCGCGCGCCCTGACGGCGGCCGGGACGCCCCCTGCCCAGCATCGGTGGGGCGGCCGGGACTCCGAGCGGGCGCTGGTGGATGGCGCGATCCCGTCAGACCGGGTCCTGCTCATCGACGAGGCTGACCGGATCGAGGACGAGGCGCTCGGGGAGCTGATCGCATACAAACGCGGTGGTCTGGTGCTGGCTCGGTGCCGCGACCTCCCTGCGGGCGTGCTCGAACGTGTCGGAACGCTGAAACGGCCGGTGACCGTCGTGCCGCTCGCGCCGCTCGGGGCGGGCGAGACGGCCGCTTTCCTGTCGGCCCGCTTGGTTCGCGCAGGCAGGCCCGCAGATCTGATCGGGCCCGACGCGATCGCGCGGATCGAAGCCTGGTCCGGTGGCGTGCCGCGCCTCGTCAACATGCTGGCCAGCGGCGCTCTTTTCCTGGCGACCCAGGAGCGGACGGCTGTGACAGCTGCCCATGTGGACGAAGCCGCCGACATGTTCAGTCCTCATGCGGCCGAGAGCGCCGGAACGGCGACGGACCCGGCTGGCCTCCGTTCACCGGAGAGCGTCCCAGTCGCACGGAGCGCATCGGAGCCGGGCGCGGACGTGCCGGAGCCGGCCGCAGCGGTGCTCGCGCGTCCCCTCCCCGTGCTGCAGGCGCGGCGCGCGACCACCGGTCGCAGTCGAAGCGCCGAGCGGAAGCCTCAGTTGCGCCGGGCCGCTGCCGCAGCGGTCCTGCTCGTCTGCGCGGGCGCCGCGGCGACGACGTGGTTCGCCGCGCATTCGCCTAAAACCGGAGAGATCGCCAGCGCGGGGCCCGCTGCTTTGCCAGTGCAAGTGGTGGCCCCGACGCCGG
The DNA here is from genome assembly GCA_032249615.1 of Acetobacteraceae bacterium. Lineage (GTDB taxonomy): Bacteria > Pseudomonadota > Alphaproteobacteria > Acetobacterales > Acetobacteraceae > JAVVHH01. Next base: position 1,912 of record JAVVHH010000152.1, on the reverse strand, counting down.
CTGCTCCGGCGCGTGTCGAGATGGCGGCCGCCCTGCCGCAGCCCGCCCCGTCGCCTACTCCGGCAGGAGAGCTCCTGGCCCCGACCCCGGCTGCTCCGATCCAGGCCGAGGCAGCCTCCGCCTTACCGCAGCCCGCTACAACACCTGCTCCGGCAGCCGAACCTGTGGCCCCGACGCCGGCTGCTCCGGCGCGGGTCGAGACGGCGACCGTCTTGCCGCAGCCCGCCCCAACGCCTGCCCCGGTAGGGGAGGTTCCGGCCCCGTCCCCGGCTGCTCCGATCCGTGCCGAGGCCGCTTCCGCCTTGCCGCAACCCGCCACCCCGCCTGCTCCGGCAGGCGAACCTATCGCCCCGACGCCGGCTCCCCCGATCTACGCCGAGGCAACGGTCCCACAGCCCGCGAATTCGCCTGCTCCGGTCGTGGTGCCCTCGTCGGTTCCCGAGCCCGCGGTCCGCGTTGCGTCAACCGACTCGCCGAACGGGTCTTCACTCGCCGTTGCGCCGCAGCGAGCGCCCACCACGGCCGCGCCGGCTCGTGCCGCCGCATCGAGTTCAGAACGGGTGGCGAGCCTGACGCTGCATGCCGAACGCGCGCTCGAGCCGACCAACCGCCCATCGGCCCCGCCATCCCGGTCCGCTCACGTCGCGTCGCGCCGGGTGCCGCCCGCGCGATCGCCGCAGGCCACCGAGCCGACCTCTAGCGGCAGAGATCAGACCGCGGTCGCATCTCTCGAGCGGCCGGCGCCCGCCGCGCCGCCCCCACGCGAGCCGCGCTCACCGGTCCAGCAGCTGGTGCAGGCGCGGCGGGCGCTGGCCGCGAACGACTCCTTTGCGGCGCGCGAGTTTCTCGAGTCCGCGGAAACCGTGATCGCGTTCCAGTCGAGCGTCACACCCGAGCGCGCGAGCATGGCCGCTGCCCACATCACCGACGCGCTCGCCTTGCTCAACGCCGGCCAGCCGACGAACGCGCTGCCGCATCTCGAGCGCGCGATCGCAATGGTCGGGCCGTCGTCCTGATCGCTACGGAACCAACCCGTTCTCGTTGAATGCACGGACGTTCAGCACGAGCCAACGCGGCCCCGGCTTGCGGCACGCGATCCCGACGACCCGGTATTGCTTGTCCGCCGCCGCGATTACCTCTTCATAGGCGCGGCACCATCCTTCCGTGGTCGAGTAGACGGTCTCGATCGGAGCGATGCTGCCGCGCAGCTGCGAAGTGTCCCTCCAGGACGCCGTCTGGCCGCTCAGGTTGTGCTCCAAGGCCTGCTGCCAGGTGGCGAAGCGTAGCGCCTGAGCCCCCTCGCCCAACGCGGGCAGGCCGATCTGACGAGGTGCCGCCGCGCTTCCACCGACGCCAGCATAGTGAGTGCAGGACGCGAGCAGGAGGAAGGAAAGCAGCAGGGATTTTCTAGGCATGCGAGCTCACTACCCGAGTTCGTGCCCAGAACGCGATTGGAGGCACAGAACGAGCCGATCTCTCAATTATGTGAACGCGAGACGAGAAAATGGAGACAGCAACTCCCGCGGCCTGCGTTGTAGCAGTTTCACAGCTCAACGGGTTGCCTCGACGATGGTCGTTTCGTTCCTGCGCCGATCTTCCACCTCCAAGACGAAGCCGCGCATCGGCCTCCTCATAATGTCCTTCTGCCTCGGCATCGCGGTTACATCGGCCCTGGCTGAGGGCGCCGGCAGCGGCGGCGACAACGGCAACGGGGGCGGTGCGGGCAACGGCGGTGGCGGCGGCAATGGGGGCGGCGGGGGCGGCAATGCCGGCGGCGCGGGCAACGCCGGCGGCGGTAACGCGGGCGCGGGCAACGCCGGTGGCGGCGGCCACGGGGGCGGCGCGGCCAATGCCGGCGGCAACGCGGGCGCAGGCAACGCGGGCGCAGGCAACGCGGGCGCGGGAAACGCCG
>JAVVHH010000151.1:0-8603 GCA_032249615.1 Acetobacteraceae bacterium | reverse complement strand
CAGCTGTCGGATGACGAAGTGCTGCGGATTCGCGAACTGATCGATCGTGAGTATCGCGTCGAGGGCGATCTGCGTCGTGAAGTCTCGATGAATATCAAGCGCCTGATGGATCTCGGCTGCTATCGCGGCCTGCGGCATCGCCGCGGCTTGCCGGTGCACGGTCAGCGCACGCACACGAACGCGCGCACCCGCAAGGGCAAGGCAGTGGCGATCGCCGGCAAGAAGAAGGTCACCAAGTAAGTCCCGCGCCGCTCCGGCGGCGCACCCACTACTCGCTGCGTGAGCAGCTAACTCGTTAGGACCACCGCCCATGGCGAAACCCGCCGCCGCGCGCCCCCGCCGCAAGGAACGCAAGAACATCATCGCAGGCGTCGCCCACGTCGCGGCGACCTTCAACAACACGATGGTGACGATCACCGACGCCCAAGGCAACACGATCGCCTGGTCCTCGGCCGGCATGCAGGGCTTCAAGGGCAGCCGCAAGTCGACGCCGTATGCGGCGCAGGTCGCCGCGGAAGACGCTGGCAAGAAGGCGCGCGAGCACGGCATGGAGACGCTGGAGATAGAAGTGAGCGGGCCGGGCTCCGGGCGCGAGAGCGCGCTGCGGGCGCTGCAGGCGGTCGGTTTCTCGATCTCGGCGATCCGCGACATGACGCCCATCCCGCACAACGGCTGCCGGCCGCGCAAGCGCCGTCGCGTCTAATCGCCGGATCGACTTTTTGCGCGGCCGTGATGGGCCGCGCGTATTTTGTTTTGGAGCTGGTCCATGGTCCTGCAGAGGAACTGGCAGTCGCTGATTAAACCGGAAAAGCTCGACGTAGAGCCCGGTTCAGACCCCCACCGCATCGCCACCGTCGTCGCCGAGCCGCTAGAGCGCGGATTCGGCATGACGCTCGGCAACGCTGTCCGCCGCGTGTTGCTCTCCTCTTTGCAGGGTGCCGCAGTCACGGCCGTGCAGATCGACGGTGTGCTGCACGAGTTCAGCAGCATCCTCGGCGTTCGTGAAGACGTCACCGACATCGTGCTGAACATCAAGCAGCTCGCGCTCCGCATGCATGGCGAGGGCCCGAAGCGCATGGTGCTGCAGGCGACCGGCCCTGGCGAGATCACCGCCGGCCAAATCCAGACCGGTCATGATATCGAGGTGATGAACCCCGACCTCGTGATCTGCACGCTGGACGAGGGCGTGAAGCTCGGCATGGAGTTCACGGTCAATATCGGCAAAGGCTACGTGCCGGCCGCGGCGAACCGTCCGGAAGACGCTCCGATTGGCCTGATCCCGATCGACGCGATCTACTCGCCGGTCAAGCGCGTGTCCTACAAGGTCGAGCCGACCCGCGTCGGCCAGGTCACCGACTACGACAAGCTGCTCCTCGTCGTCGAGACGAACGGCGCCGTGACGCCCGAAGACGCGGTCGCGCTGGCCGCCCGCATCCTTCAGGATCAGCTGCAGCTGTTCATCAACTTCGATGACCCGCAGCTGGCGCGCGCAGACGAGGTCCAGGACGATCTGCCGTTCAACCGCAACCTGCTGCGCAAGGTCGACGAGCTCGAGCTGTCAGTACGCAGCGCGAACTGCCTGAAGAACGACAACATCGTCTACATCGGCGATCTCGTGCAGAAGACCGAGCAGGAGATGCTCCGTACGCCGAACTTCGGCCGCAAGTCACTGAACGAGATCAAGGAAGTGCTGACCGCCATGGGGCTCGCGCTCGGCATGAGCGTCCCCGGTTGGCCGCCCGAGAACATCGAAGATCTGGCCAAGCGGCTGGACGAGCCTTTCTAGGAGTTTCGACATGCGTCACGGTATGGCCGGGCGTAAGCTCGGCGTCACGAGCACCCACCGCGAAGCCATGTTCCGCAACATGGCCCATGCGCTGCTGAAGCACGAGCAGATCACCACCACGCTGCCCAAGGCGAAGGAGCTGCGGCCGGTGGCCGAGAAGCTGATCACGCTGGGCAAGCGCGGCGATCTGCATGCCCGTCGGCAGGCGATGAGCAAGCTGCAGGATCCCAAGCTGGTCGCCAAGCTGTTCGGCCCGATCGCGGAGCGCTATCGCGGTCGCGCCGGCGGCTATTGCCGCGTGCTTCGCGCTGGTATCCGCTACGGCGACGCCGCCGACATGGCCGTCATCGAACTCGTCGACCGCGACCCGGCCGCCAAGGGCCAGGATAGCGGCCCGCGCCCCGAGGCTGCGACCGACGACGACAGCGAAGACTAACCGCCCGCTCCCGTCACAAGAACCCTCTCCCTGCGGGAGAGGGCAGGGCGAACTCGGCGCCGGGCGCAAGGCCCGCTCGCAACCAGCCCTCATCGGGCCTATCTAGCCTCCATGTCGGCCCGCAATACGCACGACCTATTCGGGGCTCCACCAGAAGCCGAAACCGCCGGCAAGCCGCTCGCCGAACGTCTCCGCCCGGCCGCGCTCGGCGACGTCGTCGGCCAGGATCACATCGTCGGACCCGGCGGCACGCTGACTCGCATGCTCGAGCGGGGGGCGTTGGCATCGCTCATCCTTTGGGGTCCGCCCGGCGTTGGCAAGACGACGATTGCCCGCCTGCTCGCGGATGCCGCCGGGCTGCACTTCGTCTCGCTGTCGGCCGTCTTCTCCGGCGTCGCCGACCTCAAGCGCGCGTTCGACGAAGCCCGGCGCCGGCGCGAGACTGGCCAGCGCACTCTCCTCTTCGTCGATGAAGTCCACCGCTTCAACCGCGCGCAGCAGGACGGCTTCCTCCCCGTCGTCGAGGACGGCACCATCGTCCTCGTCGGCGCAACCACCGAAAACCCCTCCTTCGCCCTGAACGGCGCACTGCTCTCACGCTGCCAGGTGCTGGTGCTGCGGCGGCTCGACGAAGCGGCCATCGAACAACTCCTTGCCCGCGCCGAAGCGCAGGCAGACCGACCCCTGCCGGTTTTGCCCGAGGCCCGCGCCGCGCTTTGCGCGATGGCGGACGGGGACGGCCGTTACGCCCTCAACATGGCCGAGCAGCTTTTCGCAGTGCCGCCCGGTCCCCTGCTGGACGCCGCCGGGCTGGCCGACGTGATCGGCCGCCGTGCCGCGCTCTACGACAAGGACCGCGAGGAGCACTACAACCTCATCTCCGCGCTGCATAAATCGCTGCGCGGCTCCGACCCGGACGCGGCGCTCTATTGGTTTGCCCGCATGCTGGCCGGCGGGGAAGATGCCCGCTACGTCGCGCGCCGCCTCGTGCGTTTCGCCTCCGAAGACATCGGCCTGGCCGACCCCGCGGCGCTGCTGCAGGCCATGGCGGCCTGGGAAGCCTACGAGCGCCTCGGCAGCCCAGAGGGTGAATTGGCCATCGCCCAGGCGATCGTGTATCTCGGCACCGCTCCCAAATCGAACGCACTCTACGCTGCCACCAGGGCGGCCGCCTCGAGCGCCAAGGCAACCGGCAGCCTCATGCCGCCCGCCCATATCCTGAATGCACCAACGAAATTGATGAAGAACCTCGGCTACGGCGCCGGCTACGCCTACGACCACGACACCGAAGCGGGCTTCTCCGGTCAGAACTATTTTCCGGACGGAATGGAGCGCCCCGAGTTCTACCAGCCGCGCGACCGCGGTTTCGAGCGGGAGATCGGCCGCCGCCTCGCCACCTGGGCCAGCCTTCGCCGCGAGCAGGGCGCATGATCGAGCAACGTCCCGTCACGGAGGACGAGGCGGACATCCGGCTCGACCGCTGGTTCCGCCGGCACTTCCCGACGCTGACGCAGGGCGCGATCCAGAAGCTCTGCCGCACCGGGCAGATCCGCGTCGACGGCAAGCGTGCCGAGGCGGCGACCCGGCTCGTGCCGGGTCAGGCCGTTCGCGTGCCGCCCATGCCGGATGCGCCGCCGCCCAAGCCGCAGCCCCGCTTCGCCGACCCGGTGATTGCCCGTGAGCTCGAGGACATGGTCCTCTACCGCGACGACCTGCTGATCGTGCTGAACAAGCCGCACGGCCTCGCCGTCCAAGGCGGCCCGGGCATCACCAAGCATCTCGACGGCATGCTCGATGGCCTGCGGGGCGAAAGCCCGCACCGGCCGCGGCTGGTGCATCGCCTCGACCGCGACACCTCCGGCGTGCTCGTTCTCGCCCGTAGCCCGGGTGTTGCCGCCAAGCTCGCCGCCGCGTTCCGCGGCCGCGACGTGAAGAAGACGTATTGGGCCGTCGTCTCCGGCCGTCCGCATCCGCTGGAGGGCCGGATCGACCTGCCGCTGGTCAAGTATGCCGGCGCCCGCGGCGAGCGCAGTGTGCCGGCGGCGCGCGACGACGAGGATGGCCAACGTGCGGTCACCGACTACCGTACCCTCGACACGGCGGGGCAGCGCCTCTCCTGGCTCGAGATGTCGCCGGTGACGGGCCGGACACATCAGCTCCGGGTCCACAGCGTCGCGCTCGGCACCCCGATCGTCGGCGACCTGAAATACCACGAGCCCGACCAGAACGGCGCCCGGAGCGCGGCAGTCGACGGCATCTCGCCGAAACTGCACCTGCACGCCCGCGCGCTCGACCTGCCGCACCCGTCGGGCGGTCGGCTGATCGTCGAGGCCGACCTTGCGCCCCACATGCGCGAGACGTTCCGAACCGTGGGCTTCGAGAGCAAGCCGGCCAAGCCACCGAGCCGCAGCGGCGCGAAGCGATGAGGCGCGTTTGGGTCGTCGTCCTGGCGCTGCTCGTCCTGGTGCCGATCGCGGCCGTTGGCACCGCGTCGTGGTTTCTGAACGGGGACGCGATCAAGACGCGGATCGCCGAGCAGGTGCGGCGCGCGACCGGGCGCGAGTTGACGATCGCCGGGCCGGTGCGCCTGGCCTGGTCCTTCACGCCGACGATCTCGCTAAGCGACGTGTCGCTCAGCAACCCGCCCGGCTTCCCGCACCCGCAGATGGCGCACATCGCGCGCTTGGAGGCGGCGGTTACGATCAAGCCGCTGCTCGAGCGTCGCGTGCAGATCGCGAGCGTGACGCTCGTCGCGCCATCCGTGCGGCTGGAGCGGGATGCAGCGGGCCGCGCCAACTGGGATTTCCGGCCGCCACCGGCTCCGACTGCCGCGCCAAGTGCCCCGAGCCAACCCTCCCCACGCTTCTTGCTGGCCGTGGGCGCCTTCGATGTCACCGACGCGAAAATCGAATGGGGTGCAAAGGCCGTCACCGCCCCGCATCTCGCCTTCGACCCACAGTCCGGTTACGTCGCGGGAAGCGTCGTTGCCGCGGGGCAGCCCTTCACGATCGCGGGCACGGCCGGCCCGATCGGGGACGCGCCGTTCCCGCTGCAGCTCCATGCCACCGGCCCGGGCGTTAAGGCCACGCTGGCTGGCACGAGCGCTGCGGCGACCCTGACCGTCGAGGCCGCCGATCTCGCCGCACTGTCGCCGCTGGTGGGGCGGGCGCTGCCGCCGGTGCACAACGTGTCGCTCTCGGCTGTGTTGCCGGAGCCGGGAGCCTTCCGTCTGCAGGCGGGGGAGGGCAGTTGGGGGAAACTGGCTTTTCAACGTGTTCTGTTGACTGCCGCGTCACTCTCCGATCCCGGCACGTTTTCGGCCGCCGCGTCGATCGGCCAGCTGCCGCTCAGCATCGACGGACATGTCGGAAGTATCGCCGCCCTGCTGCGGGGCCCTGTCCCGCTCGATGCCCGCATCGACGGGCCGGGTCTCGCCGCGACTGCCAGCGGCACGGTCGGGACCGATGGGCAGGCGGCGCTGCAGATCGGGGTGCGGTCGCCTGACTTGGGTGAGGCCGGTGCTCAAGCCGGATACGTGCTGCCGTCTTTCCGGACGCTCAATGTGGCGGCTGGGCTGTCGATCGCTCCTTCGCAGATCGCGCTCGAGAACCTGCGCCTGACCAGCGCGCAGGGTGATCTCGCGGGGAATTTGACGCTGACGACGGCGGGCCGCCCCGCCCTCCGCGGCTCGCTGACCAGCACGAGCCTCGACCTCGATATGCTGGCGCCACCCCCCATCGCGCCAACGGCGTCGATATCGACCCCGCCGCCGGCTGCCGCGCCCCTCGCGACCCCGCAGCCAGCGCGTGTCATCCCCAACAGCACATTACCGCTCGCGCCTCTGCGCGCGGGCGATGCCGACCTGCAGCTGGCGGCCGCCTCTCTCCGGGCCGGTGGGGTCACTTACAAGACCGTGCAGGCGCATGCGGTGTTGCAGAACGGCACGCTGCATCTCGAGCCGGTCAGCGCGGCGGTCGGCAGCGGGATCGCCCATGCGACCCTGGACGTTGCGGCGGGCGCAACCCCGCCGGCGCTGCACGCGACCATCCAAGCTCCCGGCCTGCCGCTCGGCGCAACATCGCCGGGAACGCTGGATATCCACGCCGACCTCGCGGGCTCCGGCGACACGGTCGCCGCTGTCGCGTCGACCTTGAGCGGCTACGCGGGCGTTGCCGTGGTCGACGGCCGCGTGCCGAACGAGGCGCTCGAGCGGCTGGCCGCGGGGGTCTTCCGCACGATCGATGTGCCGTTGGAAGCGGGCGGCAGCACGACCGTTCGCTGCGCCGCAATCCGCGCCGACGTGGCGGGCGGGGTGGCGACCCTGACCGCGCTCGCGCTCGACACCAGCAAGCTCGCGCTGACCGGGAGCGGTACCCTGGACCTGCGCGACGAGGCGGTCGATCTGCACCTTCGGCCGCAGCTTCGGGTCGGCGGCGGGCTGAGCGTCCCGCTGCGGGTCAAGGGAACGCTCGCCGCCCCGAAGGTGACGCTCGATCCGGGTGCGATCGCCTCGGGCCGGGTCGGCATCGTGCTGGGCGGCGGGCTGCCCGCCGACACCTGCGCGCCCGCCCTCAGCCAGGCCCGCGGTGAACGAGCTGCCCCGGCCGCTGCGCCGGTCCGATCCGTCAAACCCGCTGATCTGCTGCGAGGATTGCTGCGATGAAACGATTCTGGGAGAGCGCTGCGGCCGCCGCCGACGCCGAGGGGTTCACGATCGAGCTGGACGGAAAGGCCATGCGCCTGCCGGGCGGCGCCGTGTTGCGGGTCGGCAATCGCGCAATGGCCGAAGCGATCGCCGCCGAGTGGCAGGCGGCCGGCGGCGGCAAGGGCGGCGAAATGACCGCGGCGGACGTGCCGCTCACTCAGCTTGCCGGCACGGCGCAGGAGCGGATCGCCCCCGATCCCGCCGCCACCGCAGACGCGATCGCGCGCTACGCTGAGACCGACCTGCTCTGCTACCGGGCCGAGCACCCCGCGCCGCTCGTCGCGCACCAGGCGCATGAATGGCAGCCCTGGCTCGATTGGCTAGAGCACGAGCATGGCGCCAAGCTCATTCCCACCGTGGGCATCGCCCATGTCGCGCAACCGCCCGAGTCGCTCGCCGCCATCCGCGCCCGGCTCCGCAGCGAGTCCGCGCCGGTTCTGGCGGCGCTGGGGGTGGCGGTGCCGGCCCTGGGCAGCGTCGTCCTGGGCCTCGCGCTCGCCGAGGGAGCAGTCGGTCCCTCCCGCGCCTTCGAACTCGCCGCTCTTGACGAGTTGTTCCAAGTGGAACGCTGGGGCGAGGACGAGTGGGCAGCCAAGCGGCGGCGCGACATCGCCAGCGACATCGCTCTCGCGCACCGCTTTTTGGTGTTGGCGAGGGCAGCGTGAGCGCCAAGCGGCTGCGGATCGCAGGGCTGGTGCAGGGGGTGGGTTATCGCGACTGGATGGTGCGCCAGGCGAACCGGCTCGGGATCACGGGCTGGGTCCGCAACCGTGGCGACGGCACGGTCGAAGCGCTCGTCGATGGCGACACTGCCGCGGTGGAAGAGCTGTTGCGGGCGTGCCGCCGTGGCCCACCAGGCGCTTCCGTGTCCCTGATCCGCGAGGATCTGGCAGAGCCGGACGAGGAGCCGGGCTTCAAGAAGCTGCCGACGCTACCCTGAGCTCGCCAAATACCGTCGCCCATGCCGCCCGGAGAGCGATGTCGGCGTCATAGAGCGTCGCGGGCACGCCGAGTGCGGCCAAGCTCGTGACCCCGTGCTCGGCGATGCCGCAGGGTACGATCCCGTGGAAATGGGCGAGGTTCGGTTCGACGTTCAGCGAAACGCCGTGCCAGGTCACCCATTTCGTCACCCGCACGCCAATGGCCGCGATCTTCGCCTCGGTCCCGCTCGCCCGGTCCGCGACCCAGATCCCGACCCGGCCGGACCGCCGCTCGCCCTTGACGTTGAATTGGTCGAGCGCGCGGATCAGCCATTCCTCCAGGCCCTCGACATAGGCGCGGATGTCGCGCGGCCGGACCGAGCCGTGCGCGCGATTGAGATCGAGCATGACGTAACCCACGCGCTGGCCGGGCCCGTGATAGGTCCACTGGCCGCCTCGGCCCGCCCTGAACACCGGCAGCGCATCGGGCGCGACCAGCCCCTCCGGCTTGGCCGACGTGCCCGCCGTGTAGAGCGGCGGATGCTCCAGCAACCAGACCAGCTCGTCGCCCGACCCGGCGCCGATTGCGGCTACCCGCGCCTGCATGGCGGCAAGCGCCGCCTCATACGCGACCGGTGCGTCACTGATCTGCCATTCGAGCGTTGCCGCCGCTGCGTCCATCCGCTATGACCCCCCGGCCTCGATGCGGTCGTGGCGGAATGGTAGACGCGCAAGCTTGAGGTGCTTGTGGGGGAA
>JAVVHH010000150.1:0-8653 GCA_032249615.1 Acetobacteraceae bacterium | reverse complement strand
GCCTCGATGACGTCGACGCCCAACTCCGCAAGCGCCTCCGCCATCCGGACCTTCTCGGCCAAGTTCATCGAGAAGCCCGGCGATTGCTCGCCGTCCCGCAGGGTCGTGTCGAAGATGATGACGCGGTCGTCCGGCAACGTGCCGAAGTTTGGATGGTCGATACTCATGGATGGGTCCTTTGCTTGGCTTCGCTTGTCCGTCCCAGGTCGCCCCAGGTCTGCAAACCCCTGGGCGATGCCGGCGGCAAGCCGGCGCGGCGCTCAGGGGCAGCTAAGTCGAAGGAGAAGCCGGTCGAGACCCGCGGCGCACGGCATCGCCCGCAAGCGGGAGCCACCATCCAGCACCAGGGGGGCCAACGAGACCATGCGACGAGTGTAACGAGGACACGCGCGAGGTCAATCGCGCTTCTGACCTTAATCTTTTTTCAGATTCCATCTCTGCTGTTGTATTTCAGCCACTCAGGGTTTTACCTATTCCTGTCAACTCGGTGATGCCCATGCGACGTCTCCTTGCCTCCAACCTGACGATCCTCGGCTCCTATGTCACGGTCGTGGCGGCTCTGTGCCTCCTCGCGCGTTGGCAAATCCTGCTTTCTTGACTTTCTAGCGGGTCCCAGTATAAGGCGCGCCTCCCGGCCAGCGGCCTCGCCGTCGCTGACCCCATGTCACAAAAAGGGCCGCCGGTTACGGCATGGCCGCATAGGATCATTGATGTTCGCGATCATCCGCACCGGCGGAAAGCAATACCGCGTCATGCCCAATGACGTGCTCAAGGTCGAGAAGCTGCCCGGAGCAGCGGGTGACACCGTGACCTTTGGCGAAGTCCTCGCCGTCGGCAGCGACGTCGGCACGACGGTGGGCACGCCCCTCGTCGCCGGCGCGACCGTGTCGGCCACCGTCATTGCGCAGGACCGGCTCGACAAGATCATCATTTTCAAGAAGCGCCGTCGCCAGAATAGCCGCCGCAAGAATGGCCACCGGCAGGAAGTGACCGTCCTGCGCGTCGCCGGCATCATGGCCGACGGCCACCAGGACCACCCTCGGTCCGCGCCGGCCAGCGCCGAAGCCGCGCCGCCGCCCGACGTTGCAGAACCCGAAACCGTTTCCGCGTAAGGAGATCCGGCCATGGCACACAAGAAAGCAGGCGGCTCGTCCCGCAACGGTCGCGATACCGCCGGCCGCCGCCTCGGCGTGAAGAAGTTCGGCGGCGAAGCCGTCATCGCCGGCAACATCATCATCCGTCAGCGCGGCACCAAGGTGAAGCCCGGGCTCAACATCGGCGTTGGGCGCGACCACACCCTGTGGGCCCTCGTCGACGGCCATGTGAAATTCGAGCGCCGGTCCGAGGGCCGGGTGCACGTGTCCGTCCTTCCCGCCGCCGAAGCTGCCGAGTAGCGCCCAACCCCGTTCATCACCCCTCTCCCGCGTGGAGAGGGCCGGGTGAGGGTGGGGCCCCAAGCCATACCCGAGACCCCCGATGAAATTTCTCGACCAAGCTAAAATCTATTGCCGCTCCGGCGACGGCGGCAACGGCGTCGTCGCGTTCCGGCGCGAACGTTTCATCGAGTTCGGTGGTCCCGATGGCGGCAACGGCGGCCGGGGCGGCAACATCGTGTTCGTCGCGGCCGAGAACCTCAATACGCTGATCGACTTCCGCTACACCCAGCACTTCCGGGCGCCGAAGGGCGGCAATGGGGCCGGGTCGGACCGGACCGGGGCGGCGGCCAACGACATCACCATCCAGGTGCCGATCGGCACGCAGATCCTGGACGAGGACCGGGAGACCCTCCTGGCCGACCTGGACGAACCCGGCAAGCGGGTCACCCTGCTGCGCGGCGGCGATGGCGGCCACGGCAACGCGCACTTCAAATCCAGCACCAACCGGTCACCGCGGAAAGCGACGCCCGGCTACCCCGGCGAGGAACGCTGGGTCTGGCTCCGCCTCAAGCTGATCGCCGATGTCGGTCTCGTCGGCCTGCCCAACGCCGGCAAGAGCACCTTCCTCAGTGTCGTCTCGGCAGCCCGGCCCAAAATCGCCGACTATCCGTTCACCACGCTCCATCCGCAACTCGGCGTCGTCCGCCTGTCGCATTCCGAGGAGTTCGTGGTCGCCGACATCCCCGGCCTGATCGAGGGCGCCCACGAGGGCGCGGGGTTGGGCGACCGCTTCCTGGGCCATGTCGAGCGCTGCGCCATGCTGCTGCATCTGATCGATGGCGCCGCGGGCAACGTGGTCGACGCGTGGCGTACGATCCGCGCGGAGATCGAAGCGTATGGCGGAGGGCTCGCCGACAAGCCCGAGCTTCTCGTGCTGAACAAAGTCGACGCGATGACGCCGCGCGAGGCGAGTGCTCGCCGGTCCGCGCTGGCCCGCGCCAGCGGCCGGCCCGTGATGCTGATGTCTGGCGTTACGCAGGCCGGGCTGCCGGAAGTCCTGCGCACCGTGATGGCCGGCGTCACGGCCGCCCGCCATCCCGAGCGCGGATGACGCCCTCTTTCGCCGACGCGAAACTCCTCGTCGTCAAGATCGGCAGCGCGCTGATCGTCGACGGGGCCATGCCGCGGACGCAGTGGCTCGACGGCGTCGCCGCCGACATCGCCGCCGCGCGCGCCCGCGGGACGGCGGTCATCGTGGTGTCGTCCGGCGCCATCGCCCTGGCCCGCACCACCCTGAAGATGCACAAGCGCCGGCTCCGTCTGGAAGAGAAGCAGGCCGCGGCCGCGGTCGGCCAGATCCGGCTCGCCCAAGCCTGGACGCAGGCGCTGGCGGCTCACAAGCTGGTCGCCGCCCAATTGCTGCTGACCCTCGAGGACACCGAGGATCGCCGCCGGTATCTCAACGCGCGCGCGACTCTCAGCACCCTGCTCACGCTCGGCTGCGTGCCGGTCATCAACGAGAACGACACGGTCGCCACCGCAGAGATCCGGTTCGGCGACAACGACCGGCTCGCCGCTCGGGTCGGGGAGATGGTGCAAGCCGACCAGCTTTTGCTGCTGTCCGATATCGACGGCCTCTACACCGCCGATCCCAAGCGCGACCCGGCGGCTGCCCATATCCCGGTCGTCCCGAGCCTCACGCCCGAGATCGAGGCGATGGGCGGCGAGCCGCCGCCGGGCTACTCGAGCGGCGGGATGCGCACGAAGCTCGCTGCCGCCCGCATCGCGACCCAAGCGGGATGCGCCATGGCCATCGCGCTCGGTCACACGGCGCGGCCGCTCTCCGCCCTGCTCGATGGCGCCCGCTGCACCTGGTTCCTGCCGGAGGGCGACGGTCGCTCCGCCCGCAAACGCTGGATCGCGGGCAGCCTGCAACCCGCCGGCAGCCTCACGATCGATCCCGGCGCCGCCCGCGCCCTGGCAGCCGGGCGCTCGCTGCTCCCCGCGGGCGTCCGCGCGGTTGAAGGCGAGTTCGACCGCGGCGACCCGGTCGTGGTCCGGTCCGCCGACGGCACCATCCTCGCCCGCGGCCTGACCGCTTACGGCAGCGCCGATGCCCGCCGCATCGCGGGCCACAACTCCACCGAAATCGAGTCGCTGCTCGGCTGGCGCGGCCGCGACGAACTCATCCACCGCGACGACCTCACCCTGGCCCCCTGACGGGAGGCGCGCTCAACGCCGCATGCGCTTCCTGTTCTCGGCCAGCTCTTCGGGCGTCAGCTGGAAACCGGCGGTGACCTGATAGGTATCCGCTTTCATCGTCGGGCTGACGGGGAGCCGCAGGTCGACACTGTCGCCCGTCAACCGCAGCCGGTCCGTGTTCTCCGGGAACACGACTCGTAGGGTGTAAACCTGTTTGTCCAGCACGCGGTCTCCCTGGCTGACCGCAACGAAGAACGCCACATCCGCGGCCCGTCCCACCGCGGCCGGTCCGCGCGTCAGTTCCATCCCCACGCTGACCGTGGCGACCACGGCGCGGCTGCCATCCTGGGTGCAGCTCCCATTGATGCTCGTGATGCGGCCCTGCAGCGTCGTGTCGAGGAAGTCGCGACCCTGCCCGCGGAACCGCTGTAAGTCGCCGGCGTCGCCGAGGATGGCCGGGCGTGGGCATACGGGCGCGAACTGCGCCCCGCTCTCGCCGCCGCAGCCGGCGAGTAAGGCGATCAACCCCAGGCCTGCCAAACGCCCGCACATCGCTGCCATTCGTCGCTCTCCTCGCCTCATCCGTCGCCCGCCCTTGGCGCAGGCCCTTCTTGTAGCCATAACAAGGCCGCGGGACAGTCCCCGCCCCAAAGTTCGCGGTCAGGCCGGATATGATGGACACCCCACTGCAGCCTAAACCACAGATGAGCGTCGTTCTCGCCGGGCCTCGCGGCTTCTGTGCCGGCGTCGACCGGGCCATCCGCGTCGTCGAGGAAGCGCTGCGTCGTTATGGCGCGCCCGTCTATGTCCGCCATGAGATCGTCCACAACCGCACAGTGGTCGAGGACCTCGAGGCGCAGGGGGCGGTGTTCGTGGAGGAACTCGACGAGGTTCCGGAAGCCGGCCACGTCGTGTTCTCGGCCCACGGTGTGCCGAAATCCGTCCCCGCCGAGGCGCAGCGCCGCAATCTGCTCTATTTCGACGCGACCTGCCCGTTGGTCAGCAAGGTCCACCGCGAGGCCGAGCGCCACTTTGCCGGCGGCGGCCCCGACCAACGCCACATCCTCATGATCGGCCACGCCGGACACCCGGAGGTGGTCGGCACCATGGGCCAGCTCCCGGCCGGCAGCGTCACGCTGGTGCAGGACGTGGAGGACGCCCGTATCGTCGCCCCCGCCGACCCGGCCCGCCTCGCCTTCATCACCCAGACCACCCTCTCGGTCGACGACACGGCCGACATCGTCGACGTCCTGCGCCTGCGCTTTCCGCTCATCGAGGGCCCCAAGAACGAGGACATCTGCTACGCCACGACCAACCGGCAGGCGGCGGTCAAAGCCATCGCTCCGGAGTGCGACCTCGTCGTGGTGATCGGCAGTCCCAACAGCAGCAACTCGCAGCGGCTGCGCGAAGTGGCCGAACGCGCCGGTGCCAAGCGCGCCATCCTGCTTCCCCGCGCCAACCAGCTTGATTGGTCCTCCCTCGACGGCGTCCGGCGCCTCGGCTTGACCGCAGGGGCGTCTGCCCCCGAGGCCCTGGTGCAGGAACTGCTCGGCACCCTCGGCGAGCGGTACCACCTCGATATCGAGGAGCGCCGCGTCACGCAGGAGGACGTCGTGTTCAAGCTCCCTGCCGGCCTCGCCTGACATCATCAGGGTCGGATGGCCGTTTACACCGAAGTCACCGACGACGCGCTCGCCTCCTTCCTGACCGAATACGACCTCGGCACGCCCGTCGCGTTCCGTGGGATCGCCGAAGGTGTCGAGAACAGCAACTTCCAGCTCCGGACCACGGGCGGCGACTTCATCCTCACCCTGTACGAGCGCCGGGTCGACCCGGCCGAGTTGCCCTGGTTCGTCGGTCTCATGCGCCATCTGGCGGGACAGGGCATCACGTGCCCGCTTCCCGTCGCCGGGTTGGATGGTGAACCGCTACGCCATCTCGCGGGGCGGCCGGCCTGCATCACGACCTTTCTGCCGGGTGTCTGGCCCCGGCGCGTCCGCCCCGAGCATTGCGGCCCCGTCGGCACCGCCCTCGCCCAACTTCACCAAGCCGGCGCCGGATACGCCCCCGAGCGACCCAACGCCTTGGGTCCAGCGGGTTGGCGTCCATTGCTCGACCGCTGCCTTCCCCGCGCCGACCAGGTTCAGCCCGGACTCGCCGTCGAACTGACCGCTGCTCTCGATGGCATCCTCGCCGCATGGCCCGCCGGTCTCGCGCGCGGTCACATCCACGCCGACCTCTTTCCGGACAACGTGTTCTTCCTCGACGGCCACCTCTCCGGCCTCATCGATTTTTATTTCGCCGCGACCGACCTCCTGGCCTACGACATCGCGATCTGCCTCAACGCCTGGTGCTTCGAGCCTGATTTCCAGTTCAACATCACCAAGGCGCGGGCGCTTCTGCGCGGCTACACTGCGATCCGCCCGATCTCGGCCGCCGAACGCGTCGCCCTACCCGTGCTCTGCCAAGGTGCCGCCATCCGCTTTCTGCTGACCCGGCTCTACGACTGGGTGAACACGCCGGAGGGCGCCATGGTCACCCGCAAGGACCCCCTCGAATACCTCCGCCGCCTCCGTTTTCACCTCTCAGCGCGCGACGAACATGCCTACGGACTCTGAAACCCCGCCGGTCGAGATCTGGACCGACGGCGGCTGCAAGCCCAACCCGGGTCCCGGCGGATGGGCCGCCATCCTCCGCTTCGGTGGCACCGAGCGCGAACTCACCGGCGGCGATCCGGTCACGACCAACAACCGCATGGAACTTACCGCCTCCGCCGCCGCGCTCGAAGCGCTGATCCGGCCCTGCAACGTCATCGTCCACACGGACAGCGAATACGTGAAAAACGGCATCACGCGCTGGTCCACCGGTTGGGTCCGCCGCAACTGGCGGAACGCAGCCGGCGACCCCGTCGCCAACATGGACCTGTGGCGCCGCCTGCTCGAGGCCGCGAAGCCCCACGCGATCGAGTGGCGATGGGTCCGCGGCCACGCCGGCGACGCCATGAACGAACGCGCCGACCGGCTCGCCACCGCCGCCCGCGAGAACCTGACCTAGCCCGCTGTAGGGTGACGCATAAGATGTCCTAATGACGCATAAGCTGGCGCTGAAACGGTCACGCGCATCCTGAGTAGAGCCGAGATTTTGGCCGGAGACACTGTGCGCTCGGCGAATTTCGGCCGAACGGTGAGAAGGGTTCGCCCGGACGGACACCTCCGTGTCGTCTAAAAAATGGAACCACAGCAGACGAGCTTGCGATGGGTGCGCCTCAAGCTGGCACGCTGGTCGCTTCTGGTTCCTGCACTCTCGGGGCGTCAGCCCGGCACTCGCTCGGGTTGGAGGCGACCCGGAAACTGATTTCATGGACGCTTGTCGCCGTATTCGGCCCCGGATGAACCACTGAGCCCCTAGGCTGCTGTGTGGCCTAAGCACCTGGACCCCGCCCCGACTACGGCCGGACGCGGCACTCCCTCGTGCTCGAAAGCGCCGACGTTATCACGCTTGTGCGTGTCGAAACCCATCCACACGGCAATCGCCTGGCTGAATCGTCGCCGGCGACTCAACCCTAAATTGCTCAAGTTGCCTTTTTGGGCTTTGTAAATCAATCTTTGGATGGCGCAGGCCGCTCACTCGTCGTGTCGCCCACCCGAAGAAGGAACACGAAGTTGGACATTTCCCCGTTCGCGCAAACTGCAGTGGTAGCTCAAATGAAGAAAGCTCTGTTAGGGACAGTTCTCAGCATCGCATTTGCAGGGGCGGCCTCCGCCGCGCCAATTTCGGGCTCCTTCTCGGCCAGGGGGTTCGGCGTCTACCTCAACGACTCCGGCAATGTTACTACCGAGGTGAACGCCACGCGGCTCGACTTCGGCTGCGGCACCGCGCTGGCCGGCTGCACCGTAACCGGGGGCGGCAACGGCTTCGGAACTCCAGGGTCGGTGCTGGTCACCCTCGGGCAGGGCTCCTTTTCAGCATTCGTAGGGACGGCCGCAACCATCCAGGACGTCCAGCTCGGCGGGTTAGGCACCACGACTGCGAACCCTGTCGGTTCCGCCTTCCTCACGTTCGGTGGCGGGGCGATCACGCTCGACTTCGCCAACGCCACGGCAACGCACAACACCCAGACCGGTCAGGCGATCGACATCGTCGGCACCGGCACATACACGTCCGGCGGGACAATGACCCCGGGCACCTTCCAGCTCTTGACGGCAAGCGCTGGTACCGCTGCTGCGGTCAGCTTTCAGTTTACGGTAAACGGCACAGCCACCGCGATCCCCGAACCGATCTCGCTGTCGTTGCTCGGCGTGAGCCTGCTCGGCCTGGGCCTGATTGGCCGTCGCAAGACCGGGTAACCCTCGTCCAGAGACTGAGCCGGCGGCAGGATGCCGCCTGGTACTTCCCCCGGGCTGCTTCCGCGCCTGCGTCGGCCGGCTAAACCGGAATAAGGCAGGAATTGGGGCGCGACGGAGTTCAGCTTCTCCGCATGATGCTGCGTGGCACCACTGAGGGGCCTATTTGGAACGGGCCCGTTTTCGACCAGAGACGCCTTATGTGTCACGGGAGGCGGCCAGGGACGCCTTATGTGTCAACGACGGACACCTTATGCGAATCCGGGGGTCCGCCGCTGGCCGGGTTTCGGCGTCGGCCAGGGACAGCTTATGTGTCATCCTACACCACTTGCGGGGAGATCAGGCGATGCCCTCGTGTTCCATCGCCTTCTCGACCGCCGGCAGCTTCATCATGCGGTCGCGGAAGGCCGCCAGGGGGGCGGGCGGCTCGAGGTCGAACTTCTTCGCCCAAAGCAGCATCACGAACAGGTAGCAATCGGCGACGCTGACTTCTGAGCCGAACAGGTAATCGCCCTGCATCGTCCCGGCGAGGTAGCCCATCCGCTTGCCGATCAGTTCGCCTGCCTTGGCCTTGTCCTCGGCGCCCGCACCGGAGAAGAATGGCTTGAAACTCTTGTGCAGTTCCGTCGAAATGAACGCCAGAGCCTCTAGCAAATGGGTATGGCCCATGGGCCCGGACGGCCTCAGCGCGGTATCTTGGTGCGCGATCCAGTCCAGGATGGCAATGTTCTC
>JAVVHH010000149.1:0-8750 GCA_032249615.1 Acetobacteraceae bacterium | reverse complement strand
ATGGGGCAGGTGTCGTACGCGTTCCGTTCCAGATCGAACGGATGCAGCCCACAGCCGGCGGGGCCCTAGACCCCGCGCAGCTTGCCTTGATGGACAATCTGATTGCCCGCGCCGCGTTGGATGGCCTGAAGGTCATCCTCGATCCCCACAATTATGGGGATATTTACGGCACCGAGATCGGCAGCACTCCCGCGTCAAACGCAGCCTTTGCCGATTTCTGGTCGAAGCTCGCCGGGCACTACGCATCCAATCCCAACGTGATCTTCGGAGTGATGAACGAGCCGCACACGCAATCGGCGGCGGGATGGTTGAATTCGGCGAACCTCGCCATTGCTGCCATCCGCCAGTCCGGCGCAACAACGCAGGAGATCCTCGTCCCGGGAACCGCGTGGGATACGGCCGAGACCTGGCAATCATCGGGCAACGCCGCCGCATTCGCCAGCGGCGTCGTCGACCCCTCCAACAATTACGCGATCGAAGTGCACCAGTATCTCGATAGTGACGACAGCGGCACCCATACAGGCGTCGTCTCCGCCACGATCGGCGCCGAACGGCTGGCGTCTGTCACGAGTTGGGCAGAAGCGACGGGTCACCGCTTGTTTCTCGGCGAGTTCGGCGTCTCGTCCGATACGGTGAGCCTTGCGGCTCTGTCGAACATGCTCGGCTACATGCAGGCGCATGCCGACGTTTGGCAGGGGGGAACCTACTGGGCGGCCGGGCCCTGGCTCGGCAACTACTCGTTTTCGCTCGAGACGACGACGGGCGGCGACACCGCGCAGATGGGTGTTCTCAAGCAGTTCACGTCGCTCTCGAGCCCAAATCCGGTGCCACCGAAAGCTCTCACGCCAATCGCACGTTTTTTCGACACTCAGTCAGGCTCGCATTTCATGACGGCGGACGCGCAGGAAACCCAGACGCTCCGAGCGACGCGGCCCGACCTTGTCTATGAAGGCAGCAGCATGGCCGGGCTGGCCTCGCCGAAAGATGATCCGGCCGCAATTCCGGTCGCGCGCTTCTTCGACACACAGAACGGAATGCATTTCTACACGGCCGACGCGACCGAGTCGGCGGCGCTGTCAAAGCCGGGCTCGGCCTTCGTTCTCGAGCAGAGCGCCAGCTTCTATGAGCACTCCACGAAGCAGGCGGGCGACGTGCCGGTCTACCGCTTCTTCGAGAGCGGGACCGGCGCACATTTCTTCACGACGAACCAGGCCGAACGCGTGTCCATCCTGTCCACCCGCCCCGACATGGTATTCGAGGGCATCGCTTACTACGCGCCGAAGATGTAGCCTGGAATACGTCCGCTGTTCGCGAGACGGCGACACTCATACCGCGGGAGGGTCACCAAAGGGGAGAATGCGCTGGATCACGCCATCGCGCTTGCCGAGGGCGTGGTAGAGAGCGCCCGCAATGTGGGCCATGATCAGCGCCAGCAACAACAGCGCGCCCAGACCGTGCCAGAAGCCGAGCCGGTGCGCGAGCGCCGGGTCTTTCGGTATCAGGAGCGGCAGCCGGATGAAGCCGAGCAACTCGGGAGCAACACCGGCCGCTGACGCGGTGAACCAGCCGCCGAGGCATTGCAGGATCACCATGGCGTAGAGCGCCCAATGGTTGCTGCGGGAGACTACTTGCAACTCGAGCGACAGATCGGATGGCGGCGGCGGGACCGGCCGGCACCAGCGCCAGATCAGGCGCAGGACCATGACCAGCAGGATGGTAGGGCCGAGGGAAATGTGCCAGTAATTGGCTGATTGTGCGGGCCACACGCCCGCCCATTGCAGGGGCTTGGTCAGGTATTGGACAAGCAGCAGTAGCACGATCGTCCAGTGGAAAAAGACGAACACGCCGTCATAGGCGCGCACGCTTTCGTCGGACACAAAGCGGGGACGGTTTGAAAAGGTGGCACTCGACACGGCTGCCTCCGCATGGCGCGATCTCGAAATCCCCCTGACGTGGCCGGCACGAAATGGTTGCTTCCCAAGCGGTCACGCGCGCGGGAGTCACGACGTCACAACACATGCTCGCGGCGATGTTGCTGTAAGAGAGCCGACAGGATAGGGTCGCCCCCTATGCTAGGCGCGCGATGACCCATACCGTTCGAGACAAGTCGAAGCTGCTGGCGCGGGTCCGCCGTATCCGCGGGCAGGTCGAGGCAATCGAGCGAGCTCTCGACTCCGAGGCTGGCTGCGAGCGGGTCATGCACCTGCTCGCGAGCACCCGGGCGGCGATGGCCGGGCTGATGGCCGAGGTGGTCGAGGACCATGTGCGGACGCATCTGGTCGACCCCAACAAGCATCCGGGCGCGCTGGACGAGGAGGCTGCCGACCAGCTTCTCGACGTCGTCCGCACCTATTTGAAGTGAGGAGCGCCTGACATGGACGGCATCGTCGCATCGCAGGACAGGCTAGGGCACAGCCACGTATTCCTGGGGGTTGGACACGAGCAGGCGGAGCGCCGGACCTGGATCGTCATCGCGCTCTGCGGTGCCATGATGGTCCTGGAAATTGTGGGTGGGCTGGCGTTCGGGTCGATCGCCCTCGTGGCAGACGGCTTGCACATGTCCACTCATGCCGGTGCGCTCCTGCTGGCCGCCCTCGCCTACCGCTACGCCCGCCGCTACGCGAACGATCCCCGGTTTTCCTTTGGTACTGGCAAGCTGGGGGACCTGGCCGGGTTCACCTCGGCGATCATCTTGGCGATGATCGCGCTGCTGATCGGCTACGAGGCGCTCTTCCGCTTCTTCGCCCCCGTACCCATCGACTTCCGGGAGGCGATCCCGATCGCGGTTCTGGGCTTGATCGTGAACGTCGCCAGCGCCTGGCTACTGAGCGGGGGCGAGCATGGCCACAGCCACGGGCATCACCACGGGCATGGGCACTCGCACGAGGAAGCTGACGAGGAGCATCGGATCGCGACACCCAGCGGTGCTCTGCTGCTCGGCGTGTTTGAGGACGGGGTGCCGCCCGTCTTCCGCTTGCGCCGGGAGGCGGGCGGGGCGCCTTCTGCTGACGAAATCACGGTGGAAACCTATCGGCCCGACGGCGCGCGCCAGGTCTTCGCCATGCGGGACCGCGGCGGGTGGCTGGAGAGTGTCGAGACGATCTCCGAGCCGCACGCCTTCACGGCCCATGTGCGCCTCGCCGGGCAGGACTATCCCGTCGTGTTCGAGGAGCACGCCCACGCCGAGGGTTCGGCGCATCGGGACAACAACATGCGGGCCGCCATCGTCCACGTGCTGGCGGACGCGGCGGTTTCCGTGCTGGTGATCGCCGGGCTGCTGCTCGCGCGTGCATTCGGCTGGCTGTGGATGGACCCGCTCGCCGGCATCGTGGGTGCGTGCGTCATCGCGAGCTGGTCCGGGGGTCTGATGCGCGACACGGGGGCGATCCTGCTCGACATGGTGCCGGACCGGGGCGTGGCGGAAGGAGTGCGCCGGGCCGTGGAAGCCGAGGGGGACCAGGTGACGGACCTGCATTTGTGGCGGTTGGGGCCGGGGCATCTGGGCGCCATCGTCTCGGTGAGAACCGAGCAGGCCCGGCGACCCGGCTTCTATCGCGCGCGGCTGGCAAAATTCCGATCGCTGTCGCATGTCACGGTGGAGGTCGAGGCGGGCCAGGGCAACGACGGGCTGCCAACCTGAGTGAACGGCCATGGGGCGTGCTCACTTGGGAGGGAATTGCGGGAGGGTTGATGGGAGAGCACGCGCATTCCGGACACGGCCATAGCCATGCGCCGAAAGATTTCGGCCGCGCCTTCGCGATCGGCGTCGGATTAAACACGGCCTATGTGGTGGCCGAGGCTTTCTGGGGCGTCACCTCCCACTCGATGGCGCTGCTGGCCGATGCGGGGCACAACCTCGGGGACGTGGTCGGCCTGCTGGGCGCCTGGGGGGCCTCGTGGCTCAGCAAGCGCGGGCCGAGCCAGGGGTACACCTACGGCCTGCGGCGCTCGTCCATCCTCTCGGCGCTGGCCAACGCAATCCTGCTGCTGATCGCCACGGGCGCGATCGCCTGGGAGGCGATAAGGCGGTTGATCCACCCCGAGCCGTCTGGCGGTTTAGTGATCGTCATCGTGGGGCTGGTGGGCGTCGTCCTGAACGGGGTCACGGCGTGGCTGTTCATGAAGGGCCGCAAGGGCGACCTCAACATCCGGGCCGCGTTCGTCCACATGGCGGCGGACGCCTCGCTGACGCTGGCCGTCGCAATCGCGGGCGGCGTGATCATGCTGACGGGCTGGGAGCGGCTCGATCCGGCGGTCAGCCTGGTCGTTGCGGCGGCGATCGTGGTGGGCACCTGGCATTTGCTGCGGGATTCGGTGAACCTCTCGCTCGACGCGGTGCCACGCGGGATCGACCAGAATGAGGTCGAGAGCTACCTCCGGGTTCTCCCAGGCGTGATGGAGGTGCACGATCTTCACATCTGGGGTTTGAGCACGACCGACACCGCGCTCACCGCGCATCTCGTGCGACAGGAACCCGACCCGGCGGGCGAGCTGCTGAACCGGGTGCGGCACGACATGCAGGAGCAGTTCCAGATCGGGCATGCGACGATCCAGCTCGAGACGCCAGAGGCGGCGAGGCGCTGCGAGTTGCGGCCGGATCATGTCGTTTGAGGCTGGTCCGACGGCGGATCGTGCCGGGCTGCGCCGGGTCGTGCGCCTCGTCGCGTTGCTCAACCTGGGCTATTTCGGGGTGGAGTTCGCGGTCGCGGTCGCGATCGGCTCGGTGGCCCTGTTCGCGGACAGCGTGGACTTTCTGGAAGACGCATCCGTCAATCTGCTGATCCTGTTCGCGCTCGGGTGGTCCGCCAAGAACCGCGCGCGGCTGGGGATGGCGATGGCCGGGCTGCTGCTGGTGCCGAGTCTGGCGACGCTCTGGACCGCTTGGGAAAAGTTCTCCGTGCCGGTCGCGCCCGCGGCGGTTCCGCTCTCGCTCGCGGGGCTCGGCGCCCTCGCAGTGAACATGGGCTGCGCCCTCATGCTCGCCCGCTACCGCCACCAAAGCGGCAGCCTCACCAGAGCTGCATTCTTGTCGGCCAGGAATGACGCGCTCGCCAACGTCGCGGTCGTTGCCGCCGGGTTGGTGACGGCGACGGTCTGGCGCTCGGCTTGGCCCGACCTGGCCGTCGGGCTCGCGATCGCGGTGCTGAACGCGGGCGCGGCTTGGGAGGTGTGGCAGGAAGCCCGCGAGGAGCGTCGCGACGACGCAGTCACCCGTTGAAGCGGAGCGCCAGCTGATCGTTCGGGATGACGGTCTTACCCACGGGCCAGAGCGCCAGAAGCGCCAGTTTCAGGTGAGCCCAGGCGAAAGGCAGCCCGACGATCGTGACGGCCAGCGCCACTGCAGTGACGAGGTGCGCCAGGGCTAGCCACCACCCGGCGAGCACGAACCAGATCACGTTGCCCAGGAAGCCGAGCGGCCCCACCCCGCTGGGATCGCGGTCGACCACGGTGTTGCCGAACGGCAGCAGCGTGTAGAGAGCGATCGTGAGCGCGGACCGAGCCCACGGCAGGCCGATGATGGTAATGGCCATGATCACGGCCGCGAGCAACCAGGCGGCTGCCATCCACACGCCCCCGAACACGAGCCACAGGACGTTCAGCAATAGACTGAAAAGAGGCATCGACGGGCTTTCAACGAGGGCGCGCAGGAGATGTGTGACCGGGCGGGGCAGTTCAACCCGGGTCCACAGGATCAGCCGTAAGTCCGCCTACGTGCCCGTCGCGGGCCAGCTCGCGCAGCGCGCGTCAGGCCGGATCATCGGCGGCGAAGAAACGTCGCAGGACGGCGACGATCTGCTCCGGGCCATAAGGCTTTTCCACCACTACGTTATGATCGGATCGACCCCCAAACGAGCGAACGCTGTCGGGCCGGGCGGTCGCAAAAATCATCGGCACGGCAGCGTCTCGTTCCCGGGCGTGCCGAGCCAGCGAGAGCCCGTCGACGGAGCCTGGCATCTGAAGGTCGGTGATGACGGCATCGAACTCGGGCGATTTGTCGAGCAGCCGCACCCCTTCCTCGCCGTCGCCGGCCTCGATGACCTCGAAGCCGGCATCGGTCAGGGCGTCCGAGACGATGACCCGAACCAGGAACTCGTCTTCGACAAGCAACACCCTACGCCTTCCAGACACTCGATGGCTCCGCCAGCTGACAGGCGTCCAACTCGCGGCAGAGAGGAGGGATGCGCCGAAATCAAGACTGGCTGCGTCCAAGACGTGCAACTTGCGTTGAGGGTCATTCGAACAACTACGCCGTGCTGGAACACTGCCCATGAGCCTGACCGACCCGAACGAGCTTCGCCTTCTCAACGTTGAAGGGACTCCGGATACCGAGGAGGTGCGGCCCGACCTCTTCGCGCTCGCGGTCACCTCGACGCGTATGTCGATGGTGATCGCCGACCCGAACCAGGCCGATTGCCCGATCGTATACTGCAACCGGGCTTTCCTCGATCTGACCGGCTACACGGAGAAGGAGGTGGTCGGCCGCAACTGCCGGTTCCTGCAGGGGCCGGAGACCGACCGGGACACCGTCCGGCGCATCCGCGAGTCGCTCGACACCCGGAGGGACGTGCATGAGGAGCTGCTGAACTACCGCAAGAACGGCAGCCATTTCTGGTGCGCGCTGCAGATCAACGCCATCGTCGATGCCGCAGGTCGGCTCCGCTACTACTTCGCGAGCCAACGGGACGTGACGCGGCAGCGGGAAGCGCTGTCCCGGGCGGCACGGAGCATGCAAAGCCTGAGCTCGCTCGCCACCGGCGTCGCCCACCAGGTCAACAACCTTCTGACCGTCGTTGTCGGCAGCATCGAGCGCGCGGCCAAACGCGCCGCTGACGACAGCCAGGCAACGGATCTGCAGCGGGCAGACTGGGCGGCGCGGCGCACCGGCGAGCTTGCAGGCGCGTTGTTGGCGATGGCGCAACCGACCGGCCAAGCCACACCGGTCGATCTAAACGCCGCCATCAACGAGCTCGAGGGAACCTTCACCCAGGTGGCACCCGGCCGTGTCTCCATCGCGCTCCAGTTCGCCCCCGTGCCCGTCGTCGCCCGGGTGGACTCCGTTCTGTTGGGTGCCGTGCTGCTAGGCCTGCTCCGAAACGCAACGGAAGCCCTTCCGGGAACGGGTCACGTCGCGATACGAACGCGCGTCGTGCCGCCCGTCGAAGCCGAACGGGACCTCGGGATGCAGGACGCCGTCGAGCTCGCGGTTGTCGATGACGGCCCGGGCATGACGCCGGAGGTCGCCAAGCGAGCGACGGAAATCTTCTTCAGCACCAAGGAGCAATCCCACGCGAGCGGGCTGGGCCTGTTCATCGCTCAGGGTTTCGCCGAACAGGCCGGAGGGCGGCTGTTGCTCGAGACGGATGCCGGCCGGGGAACGACCGTGCGCCTCGTGCTGCCGCGCGAGCGGGGCTGAGGCGGGGTTAGGTCGTCGCGAAGGTCACGCTAAGCGTCGTGCCGGGCCCACCGCGCACGTGGAGCGAGCCGCCGAGTTCGCGTGCCAGGGCCTGCATGATGGCCATGCCAAGCCCGCGGCTTTGGTCCGGGTTCACGGAAATCTGGGAGCCGGGCCCGTCGTCCTTGACCGTCAGGACCACGCGGCCGTCCGCTTGGGCGAGCTGGACCTCGAACGAGGAGCCGAGCGCGGGCCGGAACACATGCTTGGCGGCGTTCGTCGCGGCCTCTTGGACCAGCAGCACCAGAGCCGTCAGCTTGTCGATGGAGAGGTCCTCGCGCCTGATATCGAGCTTGGTGCTGACCGGCAGGCCCCGGAACGTCTCGCCGAGGATGTCACGAAGCACCGGCTCGAGCCCCTCCCGGTAGGTTGCCGGGCTGTGGAGCTGCCGATGCAAGCGCGCCATCGCGTCGATCCGCGATGCGGCGAAATTCATGGCCTCGAGAGCCGCCTCGTCTCGGATGCCGCGCTTGGCTGCAACGAGCGTCGACGCGACGATCTGCATATTGTTGGCGACGCGGTGCTGCAGCTCTTGGAAGAGAGCCTCTTGCAGCCGCGTGGCCGCCTCCGCCTTTGCTTTGGCGTGCAGAAGGGCCGCGACCGTCGCGATCATGAGGCCGGAGGCGCCGATGAAGGCGAAGAGTTGGCCGAGCGTGGTGGCGTGCCAAACGGTCAGCGGAGGAGCGCTGCCGACCCAAAACAT
This sequence comes from Acetobacteraceae bacterium, assembly GCA_032249615.1. Classification (GTDB taxonomy): domain Bacteria; phylum Pseudomonadota; class Alphaproteobacteria; order Acetobacterales; family Acetobacteraceae; genus JAVVHH01. The sequence continues at coordinate 594 of JAVVHH010000149.1, read as the reverse complement.
GCACCAGGACGCTGCGGCCGAGAGAGCCAGGACCAACGCACCCGGTCCCCAACCGCCCAGGAACGTGGCAAGAACGATGGCGGGGAAATAGGTGATGAATGGGGTGCCGTCCAGGTGAGTGCCGAGCAGGAGCCGGGTGGCCAGCGCGACGGCAAACGCCGCCAGAGCGGCCGCCCAAGCCTTGGCTCCGGCGAGACGAGACATCATTCCCGAAAATGGGTCGAGAAGCTCATGCCACCCCCGAGGCACGTGGTCGCGGTCTGGAAATCGGGCTTCCTGCCCGCGGTATCTGCGGACATACGTCTCCCAGATTACGAGACCTTAACCTAATCCGACCGTCACCGAAACCTCATAGCCTCAAATGCTTGGAAACCATTTCCGCCAGCGGCGCGGCGTGGGGCGGGCCAGCAGGGCGGCGCCGAGCGCTTTCAACCGCGAGGAACGCCTCGATGTCCGGCAAACCGATGCGCATGCCGCGATCGATGCACGTCGTCGATCAATCGTCCGAATCAAATCGCTTCCGCCAGGGGAGGCAGCGGCGCTAGTGGATGAAATCTGACGGTCGAGTCCATTTGGGATTCCCGCGGCTCGGCG
>JAVVHH010000148.1:0-9036 GCA_032249615.1 Acetobacteraceae bacterium | reverse complement strand
GCCGTAGAAGGTGGAATTACCAACAATGTAGTGCACTCGGCCACCAGGTTCGATATAGGTGGTCACAGCTTGCATGAGCGCCCACATATCAGTGAAGTATTTGTCGATATAGTGGGACAGCAAGCGACCATTCTTATTGTCGGCGTGGCTAACTTCCTTCAGGACGCCATCAAGGTGCGGGCTGCGGAACGCTTCCGGCGGGCGGCTCCAATCCATTAGGCGACTGGTGGCGGATCCCCAGGTGCCCCCGATGGCTGTCCAATCCAGCTCGCCAGCGTCCCGACCATTCACCAAGAAGCCGAGCCAGTACATGTATGGCCGCAACTCCCGAATATAGCTCACTCGATTGGCGTAGGGCGGCGAGGTCACGACCAAATCAAACCTGTCGGGGACCGTGGAAAGGTCGCGCGCATCGGCAAGCAAGATTTGCGCTGATCCAGCTGGATTCTGCGCTGCGCCCAGGAGGACAAACCTTACATCCTCACCATAGAGGCTGCCCATATCGACATCCACGAGCAGCCGCGGTGCGTCTTTGAACGACATCGACTGGTGATTGAAGGCTGCATTGGACAGGGCAATGAGCGTCCGACAGAACGCCACCATGAGCAGGGTGCGTTCGGTGGATCCGGACGCCGTCACCTGCTCCACCGCCGCGCGCAACAGGCAGAGGAATTTCAATGCCGACTCGGGCCACCACCGTTCGATGTTGTGGATGGGCGGCACCGACGCCGGTTCCACATCGCCACGCCGCGCAAGCGACACTGCGCGCTTGGAGGCCTCGCGAGTGGCCTCAATTTCTTCCCACGAGTAAGTCGCCAACTTTGCGCGGCCCAGCCAAATCAGGAACGGATTGATATCGGTCGTGACCCCCTCATGACCGTGATAGGCAGCGCTCAGGGCCGTGGTGGCCGTCCCACAAAAGGGATCCAGGATCCTCATCGAGCGGTCGCACCGCTCGAATACTTCCTCCACCACCTTGACGGAGTACGCGGGCGTCAGTCGGAGCCAGCCGTGGCGGCCCGTCTTCAGGTTGGGCTTATGCGTGTAGTCAGCCCGTTGCCGGAGCTGTTCGCGAGGGATGGCGTTCATGTCGTCTCCGGCGCGAGAAGTGCTTCGAGAACCTCATCGACTTCCTTCCTCAGCGTGGCGGAGTTGCGCTTGAAGAAGGCGGCCAGGTCGTAGCCAACCACGTCGCGCATGAAGTCGTAGGTGGAAAGAACCGGATCGCCCAGCCCATCGACGCCCGTCACCACGGCCCAGCGCCGCGCGCGGTAGCGAAGCAGCACGTCCTCGTCGATCTGATTGGAGAGCACGGCCGCGCAGGGCAGATACCCCTTGGAATATGCCGCGGCGGCGTTGGCTATATCCGCGTTCTGGCGCTTGGAGTCCTTGCTCTTGTAGCCCTGACGGATCTCGAAAATGGTCCCGGTCAGGGCGTCGAACGTCCCGCGCTCGACACCGACCCGGAGAGCCGAAGCCTCCATCCAGCGGTGGAAGCGCTCGCGTTTTACCTTGTCCTGGATACTGTTTAACGGAACCCGCCCATCGAGCGTCAGGACTCGCGTCCGCCCATCAGCAACGGGCATCTCGTACGACCAGACGACGTCCTCAGGCTCCAGGGAAAATGAGTCCATCAGCACACGCCGGAACAACTTTTCGCACCCAATGCCGATTTGCCGGTACACGCTCGTCATGCCTCCTGCCGCCTTGTGGGCGGCGTACATCAAGGAGTTGTCGAGTCCGAACCAGCTATAGAAGGCATCGCTCTGATAGAGCCTTCGGAACTGCTCAAGAGTGAGCCCTCCACCCGAAGCGCCTTGCCCGAATTTGGGGCGATAGTGTTTGCAGACCCGGATTGGGTCGAGCACGACCTTGAGATACTTGGAATCATCAGAAGGCATGCGGGGCGACCCATACGGCAGGAGGCAATCACGAGCCGGACAAGGCCACGCTGGACGCCTGCCCTATGTCACAAAGACGGCCCGCGCGACAGCCTGCGAATCCGCACGACGAATCATGCTGCATCAGGCCCGCGCATGCCAGACCGAGGATGCCCCGGGCGGTCTGAACTCATGCAGCGCCATCCCGAAAGGAGCGGCTGGACGCAGAGCTGAGTAGCTGCTAGGTAGCGGCTACCTTGACCGTAATCGCATTCGTGTCGCAAAAAGGTGGCGTCGGCAAGTCGACCCTCACCCGCGGACTGGCCGTCGAAGCGGCACGCGCCGGACTCGATGTGCGCGTCGCCGATCTGGACGTGAGCCAAGGCTCGCAGGTCGACTGGTACCGCGACCGTCTCGCTTCCGGTCTCACCCCGGCACCTCCGGTGCAGCTCCATCCCTCGCTCGCCGACGCGCTATCACACGCCTCCCGAGTCGACCTTCTTCTCGTCGATGGGCCAGCCCGGGCTGACCGCGACACGCTCGCGCTGGCCCAAGCGGCCGACCTCGTAATCCTGCCGTCCGGCGCCTCGCTCGACGACCTGCGGCCCGCGGTCCGCGTCGGACATTCCCTCACCCGCCACGGCATTCCAGCCACACGCCTCCTGTACGTCCTGACCAGAATCAGCACCGATGCGGAAGCAGAGGCCGCAAGGGCGTTCATATGCGATGCTGGGTACCGGGTAGCTAGCGGCTACCTACCTGAGCGCCCGGCGTACCGCCTCGCCCAGAATACGGGAAGGGCAGTGACGGAGACTGCCTTTGGCGGCCTTCGCGCGGCCGCCGAACGCTTGACCCAGGCGGTCCTGGACTCCATCCCGGAAGAGACCTGAGAACATGGCACTAGACACCAGCCGCATCCGGAAGCGCCTTCCGCCTCCTCCTGCCGACGGCAACCCGGCTCTGGAGGAGTCGTCGTCGGCGCCGCCACGAACAGCCCGGTCGGGCGAGTCGTCGCAACCTGGGGCGAGCGCTACGCCCGCCCGGGACGGCCGCAGCCTCCGGGCCACTGGCCGGACCGTGCAGATGAACCTGAAGGTCACACCCGAGATTCGGCAGAGGATGCTCGCCCTGGCCGAGAGGAGCGGGCTGCTCCTTGCAGAGGTCCTCGAAGAGGCTCTAACAGCGTTAGAGAGGAAGAGGGGTAGATAGAGACACGGCCCGGGGGCCAAACCGGGGCTTCCCTGGGCTTCTGCGTCCTAGGAAGCTCCGTGGCGGCCCGAACGGGGTCGCCGGGTATCTCCATACCCCTAGCCCCGCCCCCGAGCCCGTAGGGCACGCGCCCGCCCCCCGGGGCGGGGAGAAAAGGGCGCCCCGCCAGCGCCGCGCGGCGCCCCGTATCTTTCCCTCCGCCCCTCGGGGGCGGACGCGTGCCAGCCACCCGCCTGCGCCACTAGGCGCGGGCGGAGTGGCGCTTAGAAGGTCTTAGTACCTTCTAGTATAGGTCGGAATCGCCGTTAAATATCATGGGGTTAACCCCCCATCGCGTGGGCAATACGACGCTATGGCGTGGACAATCCGACGCTAGACCGTGGGCCATACGACGCGAGTCCACCGCCCCGGGCGAACGTGGAATCTGTGGACAATACGACGCGCCTTCTCCCCGGGCCGCGCCCCCGCGCAGCCTCCATCACGGTGCCCGGGCGGCAAATGCGTGGACAATACGACGCCCCCTCACATGTCGAGGGGCAGCGTCCCCTGGTGGGGGCCGGGCCGTCCGTCGCGCCCGCTCCGCCCAACCTCGACGAGCTTCCGCCTGGGCTCCTCGGCAACCGCCCAGTCGGCCAGACCGCCGATCTCGGCCAGCGCCTCTCGGATGTATCGGCGGCGGTCGCGCGTCTGCTGGTTCGACCTTGGCGGCCCGCCGTAGATCCATTCGGCGAGGCGGTCGACCGGAACGCGTAGGTGCGCGCCGACCCGGATGGCGACCGACAGCCGCGCGTGCAGGATGCGCCCTTGCTCGCTGAGCTGGCGCGTCTCGTCCAAGTCGATCCGGATGTGATGGCCGCCCAGGATGGCCGCCGCGAACCGCGCGTTGAGCACGATGCGGATCTCGCCGGTCCCTTCGTCCACATCCGTGCCCAGCAGGTTCTGCTTGCCCCCGGCGCGCAAGCGCCGGGCGTTGTCCCCCTCGCCGCCCAGGTCCGCGTAGTAGACCCCGCGCAGCCGCATCAGGCTCTCAGTCACCCGTCGGTAGGCGTCCCCCGCGTTCGTCAGCCCGGCCTCGCGCACCAGGGCGTAGAGGCTCGTCCGGACTCGGACATGGGTGGCCTCGACGACTTCGCCCTCGCTCTCCAGGCCGTCCACAATCGCGATCCGGTGCGCCTCGGACCGCGACGCGCTCAACGCCTTGCCTAGGAGTCCTGCCATTCCGCACGCCGCCAGCATGACGGACAGATCGTCCGCGCCGAGCGTATAGGGCGAGACGACCCGTAGCTTGCGGCCGTCGAAGAGCGTGTCGACTTCGACCATCTGCCGCCTGGCGGCCGACCTGTGTTGCTTCGGAAGCGGACGGAACAGTGCGACGCCCAGCAGGGCCGGGTCGACCAGAGCGAACCTGGTCAGCCGGGAGCGGTCCCGGGCCGCCGAAGGCTCCTCGATGAGCTGCGGCTCAGTCATCGAACGCCCTCCCGCGCGGCAGCGCCTTCGGCACGGTCGCCGCCTCGGGCAGCCCCCTCGCCTGCAACACGCCGCCCTGGTCGCGCCAGAGCCAGCAATCCGGCGGAGGGGGCGAGTAGTTCGACTTGGACACGGCCCACCGGACCCAGCGGCGCCTGTCCTCGTCGGGGATCCCTCTCGCCTTCGCTTCGTCCCGGGGAAGGCCGATCAGATTGCCTTGCCACCGGGCGTTGTCAGTGATCGCCCCGGCTCCCCGGGCGGCCTGCTGCTCGTCTCCTTGCCCTTCGCGAGCGGCTCCCTTGCTCACGTGGTGCAGCACGAGCCCGGCCGCGCCGGCGGGCGCCAGCATGGCCTCCAAGGCGCTGACGATCCTTCCAAGCGCCGCGTTGTCGTTCTCGCTGATGCCCGCCAAGCAGCGGTTCAGCGTGTCCACGATTACCAGGCGCGGCCGGGCCGCCTCGACCTCGAGGCGCAGTCGCTCGAACTCGGGCGATGGCTCGAACGTCGTGCCGGTCCAGGTCCCCAGCCCGAACCCAGTGCCCTGCGCCGCCTTGATCCGGTACCTGCTCACCGCCTCGGCGTCGGCGTGCCAGCGGTAGCCCTTCGCATCGCAAGGCACGCGCGCCAGCGAGTGCAGGCGGTGCTTGAGGATGGGAGCCGGGTCCTCGGCGCTCACGACGATCACGGTCCCTGCCTTCGGGTCCGATGGCAGCAGGCCCCACAATGAGCGGCCTGCCGCGACGCACGCGGCCAGCTGCAGCGCTAGCATGCTTTTGCCTGCCCCGCCCGGGGAGACGAGCACGCCCAGCGTCGAGGCCAGGAGCCCGGGGAGCACGAAGTCGAGCTCCGGTGGCGGCGAGGCGAGGGCGGCCGCGACGTCGAGGTAATCCCGCCAGAGCCCCGCTTCCGTCGCCGGCGCGGAGATCGCCTCGCTGTCGCTGACCAGGGTCGGGCGGCGTCGAATCGGTGGCGGCAGGCGCGGGTCGTCGGTCATCCTCGTCCTCCGTAGACACCTCTTGCTTGCGGCGCCCGGCCCGAGGATGCTAGCGACTGCATCGAGTCCGGAGCAAGCCATGTTTTGCGAAGCGCAAAACCCGTTCCGGCTCCCTCCGGTCGCCTCACTCTTGGCTTGCCGGGGAGAGCCCCGGACCCCCGCACGCTGCCGGGCCGATACGGTGCGCCTACCGCAGCGCGGCCCCCGATGACACGCCTGCCGCTCACCGCCGACGAGGTCCGCGAGGCCGTCCGGGCTGCCGCGCCCGAGGACTGGCGCAACGCGGCCGACCAGCGCCAGGCCGAGGACACAGCCCGGCGTCGCGGCCGTGGCGGGCGGCCTCGCAAGGCGGCGGAGGACAAGCGCACGGCCACGATCTCCGTCCGCCTCACCCCCGACGAGCGCGTTCGCCTCACCGCCTGGGCGGGCCCGGCGGGACTCGCCGAGTACCTGCGCCGAGCTGGGCTAGGGCGCCGCGCCCGGGGGCGGATCGTGCCCGAGCTGAACCGGGAGGCATGGACCGAGCTCGCCCGGGCGTTGTCCAACCTGAACCAGCTCGCGCATGCCTCGAACGCGGGCCGGACGCTTGGGCCCGAGCTGGCGCCGCTGATCGAGTCCGTCCGCGACCAGGTCGCCGCACTCCGGCTCTCCCTGCTCGGAGGGCGGCCGGAGGAGCCGGAGAAGGACCCGGCTGCCGAGCCGTGATCGGCAAGCTCGTCAAAGGCCGGGGCGCCTCGGGCCTGTGCGCCTACCTGCTCGGGCCCCGAGACAACAGGGGTCAGGTCCGGCCCCGGGTCGAAGTCCTGGGCGGGACGCTCGGCGGCCGCACGGCGAAGCAGCTCACTCACGAGCTGGGCGCGCTGCACGACTTGCGGCCGCAGCTCGGCGTGCACCTGGCCCACGTGAGCTTGCGCGTGCCCGAGGACGAGCGCCGGATCTCGGACAGGGAGTGGCTGGCGATTGGCCAGGACTGGGCGACCGGCATGGGCTTCGAGGGCTACGTCGTCGTGTCCCATGGCGACCACATTCATGTGGCCGCGAGCCGTGTAAGGCTCGACGGAGCCGTGGTCTCGGATTCCCAGGACTGGAAGCGTAGTGAAGCGCTGATCCGCGAGATCGAGGTCAGGCATGGGCTCAAGCGGATCCAGGCTAGCCACCTGATCGAGCCCGGGCGGGCCGACACGCACCGGAAAGCGCTGACCGGCGCACAGATCGCCCTTGCCGAACGGGGGCAGGTTCCCGCGGGCCAGGCGGTCGCTTGCCTGATCGAGGCGACGCTCGCGGTTGGGCCTATCTCCGCCGCGACCTTCGCCGATACCCTCGAAGCGGCTGGGGTGACCGTCATCCCGAACCTGGCCGCCAACGGTAAGCTGAGCGGCTTCGCGTACGAGTTCGAGGGCGCGCGTGTGACGGCGAGCACGCTTGGGCGCGGGTTCACGCTCGCCAACCTGATGAAGAGGGGACTCAGCTATGAGCCGGGCCGCGACCGCGACCACCTTGACCGACTCGGCCGTCGACGAGCGGGTCCAGGGCTGGGGCAAGCAGCTCGCGACCCTGCAGAAGATGCAGGCGGACCTGTCCGCGAGCCTGGAATCCCTGGCGCTGCAGAAGGCGGCGGCGGCCGACGAGCTGGCCCGGGCGCTGCTTCCGGTCGCGGAGAGCATGACGCTCCTCACCGAAGAGACGCGCCAAACGCTGGAGGGGATCGTGGCGCAGAGCAGAAGCGGCCACGCGAAGGCGCTCGCGGCGATCCAGGATTCGACCGAGGTGGCGAAGGCGGCGGCATCGAGCCTGACCTCCGCGATGCTGCGGGTCGAGCACCAGGTGAGCCAGTTCGAGATCCAGGCCCGGGAGGCCCGAGAAGCCAAGACGAGCCCGTGGGGCCCGGCGATCGTGGCTGCGCTGATCCCGCTCACCGCGGTCCTGTGGCTCGCATGGAGGCTGGGGGCGTTGCGCCCGTAGGAGCGACCAACAATGAGCCAGAACACTCCGTCGGCGCCGCCGGCGCCGACAAGGGAAGCCGAGATCCTGGGCGAGGCCACCCGGGCCCGGGTGGCGGCCGAGGAGGTGCTCGAGAAGCTGACCGGCACGGCGGAGGGCGATCCGGAACAGGACCCCTTGGCCGAGCTGATGGACACGCTGCGCGAACTGGTGCGCGGGCAGGCGGTGATCCTCCGGCGGCTCGACACCGTCGAACGCCTGCTTGGCGCGCGGCCGCCGCCAGGCTCCGCGCGATGATGGCTCGCCAGGGGCCCGCAAGAGCGTCCCTGGCGGCCGCAAGGGAGGAGCTCGCCCGCATGACCAGTCCCAAGCCCGGGGCCGCCACAGCCCGCCTGCAGGCGCTCGCGGCCGCGCCGTCCGGCGACCGCACGCTCGACCAGGTGCGCACCCAGTTGCGAGCTTTCGGATGCGACACCTACGAGATCCAGCCGATCCCGCCCAAGGGCGTGGACGGACTCGCGCGAGAGCGCATCCGGAAGTGGACGGGCGATCAAATCGAGCGCGCGGTCGGTTGGCTGAAGAGGATGAACGCGCTCGGCTACGACATCTTCATCCGCCCGGCAGCGCCAACGGACGATCTGGCGCACGCCCTGGCCTTCGTGGACGACCTCGACCAGGACCAAGTAGACCGGATGCGAGCGGACGGGCTGCCGTTCGCTGTGCTCAACGAGAGCAGCCCAGCGAATTTCCACGGCTGGGTCCGCGTCGCCGACGAGCCTCTGCCCAAGGCAGAGATGACCCAGGCGGCCAGGATGATCGCGCACGAGTACGGCGGAGATCCGGCCGCAGCAGACTGGCGGCACCACGGCCGCCTCGCCGGGTTCACGAACCGCAAGCCGTCGCGTGCCGGCCCGCGAGGCGCGCCCTTCGTCATGCTGCGCGCGTGGAGCGGAGAGACGGCACCCAGAGGGCCCGAACTCGTCGCCCGGGTCCGGCAGGCGATGGAGATCGAGCAGCGCACGGCGGCCAGAGCTGCCGCCGGGAGAGCGAGCATCAGAATGGACGTCACTCCCGGCGGCGATCCGGTCGCAGCCTTCCTCGAAGCCCGCGCAGCCGCACACACCACGCGGCCGAAGGACGAGAGCGCGAGAGACTACTCGGCCGCCCTGTCCATGCTCCGGCGAGGGTTCGCCCCCGACCTGGTCGCGGCCGCGATCCGCGCCGCGTCGCCCCATCTCGCGGAGCGGCATCGCGACGCCGAGGGCTACATCTCGCGCACGATCGCCAACGCAGAAGCGAAAGTCGCCTCCACGCCACGTCTCCGTTAGCAAGCAGTGGCCCACCAGTCGTCGTGTCATTTTCACCTCATGTGACTATTATGACACACAAGGGCCAGTCTGTCCAGAACTAAGTTGTTGACATGTTAGAACGACACCCTGCTCGATGCTAGTTTTACTGCGAATTTACCAGCCTAGCGGCCGGGAGGATTGACGTTGTGTTTCACGTTCTGCGCAAGCCAATCAACCCAGCCAGAAACAGCCTCGA
>JAVVHH010000147.1:0-9184 GCA_032249615.1 Acetobacteraceae bacterium | reverse complement strand
CAGGCCGCCGCTGAGGGTGAAGCCGGGGCTGACGCGCAAGGTGCCCTCATCGCCGACCACCCGATACTCGTCGACGCTCGTCAGACCGTAGGCGACGGTGAAGTGCGCCAGCCGATCCTCCGGGAACCGCAGGACGACGCTGACGGTGTCGTGGAAACCGAAACCGAGCGCCTCCGTGCCCCAAGCCATGACCTCGACCGGCTCGGAGCGGAACAGGTTGCGGACCGCGTTGATCGGGTAGGTGCCCATGTCCGGGACGGGGCCGGACCAGTAGCCGTTCTGCGAGCGGTGGTTGCCGAGCTCGACCTGCTGCGTGAACGCCGACTCGAACGTGGCGACCCGGCCCAAGGCCCCGCTCTGGACGATGCGCATCGCCTCGAGCGTGCCGGGTTCGAAGTGCAGTCGGTAGGCGATCATGAGCTTGGCGCCGCCGCGGCGGGCGGCCTCCGTGATCGCGCGGCAGTCCTCCTCGCTGGTCGCCATCGGCTTTTCGAGCAGGACGTGGATGCCACGCTCGAGAGCTGGGACGGCGAATTGCCGGTGCTGCGAGTTGGGCAGCGCGAGGTAGATCGCGTCGAAGCCGCGGCTATCGAGCGCGGCGAGGTAGGCGTCGTAATGATACGCACGCTCGATGCCGTAGCGCGCGCCGAGCGCTTCGGCCTTGGTGCTGTCGCCAGTCACGATCGCGGTCAGCACGGAGTTCCCGGTCGCCTTGACCCCCGGCATGAACGCAGCCTGGCTGATCCAGCCGGCGCCCACGACGGCATACCGGATCTTTCGGTCATTCTGCATGCCGAGCAGATCGCATCCGCCCGACCGAAGTTGCCTCACGCGGCCAGGTAGCCGCCGTCGACGGCCAGGCTCTGCCCGGTGATGTACGCGCTGGCGTCGCTCGCGAGGAACACGGCCGCGCCCACGAGGTCAGGGTCCCGGCCGAAGCGCCCCATCGGCGTCTGGCCGAGCAGGCGGCTCGACAGCGCCTCGTTGGCGATCATGCCCGCCGTCAGATCCGTCTCGAAGTAGCCCGGCGCGATGCAGTTCACGCGCACCCGCTTGCTCGCCCAATCGAGCGCGAGCGCCTTGGTCATCAGCTCGAGGCCGCCCTTCGTCGCGCAATAGGGCACCGAGCGGCGCAGCCCGACATGGCCGGCAACGGAGCTGATGTTGATGACGGAGCCGCCGTCCGCCTCCGCCATCGCGCCGCCGAGGTATTTCGCGCAGAGGAACGCGCCCGTAAGGTTGATCCCGAGGATGTGCTGCCACTCGTCGAGCGTCGTTTTCTCGATGGTCTTGTAGATCGGGTTCACCCCGGCATTGTTGACCAGCACGTCGATCCGCCCGAACCGCCCGAGAGTCGCATCGCGGAGCGCGATCACGTCGGCCTCGAGCGCCACGTCGCCGGCGTGGACGAGGGTGTCGGGACCGAGCTCGGCAGCGGTCGCTTCGAGCGTGGCGGCCGTGCGCCCCGCAAGCACGACATGGGCTCCGTGCGCCGACAGCCCGCGCGCGATCGCGCGACCGAGCCCGCGCCCCCCGCCCGTCACCACAGCGACCTTGCCGGTCAGATCGAATGTCACGCGCGCCCCCCCGCTGATTTGCGTCAGGGGTAGCTCAGGAGCCTAGGCCGGGTCGACCCGGATCGCCGTCAGGCCCGCAGCCAGCACGGCGCGCAAGTCGGGCAGCGCGAGCGCGATGCAGCCTTCCGTGGGCGCGTAGTCGGGGCGGGCGACGTGGAGGAAGATCGCGCTGCCGGCGCCTCGCTCGACCGGGCGATCGTTCCACCCGAGCACGCCGATGACGTCATAGACCGCGTCGGCGCGCCAAAGCGACTCGTGCCGCGCATCGTAAGGCAGCCTGACCGCGGTGTTGTAAGCGCGGTCCGCCGGGTCGTCGCACCAGCCGTCGTGGGGCGCGAGCGGCATGGCGGGAACCGCGCTGACCGGGCGCGGCACTCGGTCGGCCCGATAGAGGATGCGACGCAGCGGAAGCGTGCCGATCGGGGTGGCGCCGTCGCCCTCCCGCTTGTGGAGCGTGCGGCCGCCATGGCCAATCGTCGCACGGCAGAGATGGGAGCCGAGCCGGAGCAAGCCGTCGGCCGCGAGACTCGCCTCCGTCACGCCAGCCCTTTCTCCGCCGCCTGAGCGCGGTGCCACTCGAGCGCGGCGCTCTGGTAGGCAGCGGCGCCATTCTGCACCAGAGCCGTATTGGGCGTATCAGACCGCAGGAAGTCGGGAGTCGTCGTGGCGAGGGTCGTGTAGGCGCCCGGCGCCAGCGTGCCGGGCGTGACCGGTTCGACCCCGGACTCGGACCCCGTCGCCGACATGCCCGCGGGCACGGCGGGCCTGGACGTGTCCGGGCCCATCTTGATGATCGCCTCGAGCAGGCTCATCAGCCCGGCCCCGATCATCCCGAGCGGGCCGCCCAGGAGGCCAGCGCCGGCGACCCGCATGGTTGTGGGGATCTGCTCCCCGGTCGCAGCCCGGTAAATCATGCCGACCACCGGCAAATGCTGCAGGGGGTTGAGCCCGTTCATGGCCTCCTGGTGCGAAACCTCGATGGCCTCGGGCCAGCCCGCGGTGGGCCCGCCAGCCTCGGAACCGGTGCCGAAGGCGCTCGAATGATCGATCGGGGCGTTGGTGGGGCTGATCATGCCGACCAACGAAGCAAGCAGCGGGCCATCACAGCAGGTGGCCGAACCGTCGTGTCTTGGTCGCAAGGTAATGGTCGTTGATGCCGTTGGCCGGGATGATGAGCTCCTCCCGCCTCTCGACGTCGATCCCGCACGCGGCCAGCGCGGCGATCTTGTCGGGGTTGTTGGTCAACAGCCGGATCCGGTGCAGACCGAGTTGTTCCAGCATGGTGGCCGCAACCATGAAGTTCCGCTCGTCGGCTTGCCAGCCCAGCGCCCGGTTGGCGTCTACCGTGTCCAGACCGCGATCCTGCAGCCCATAGGCGCGCAACTTGTTCACCAGGCCGATCCCGCGCCCCTCTTGCGCCAGATAGAGCAGCACCCCGGTGCCGTCCGCGGCGATACGGTCGAGGGCGACTTGCAACTGCGGGCCGCAATCGCAGCGGAGGCTGCCGAGCAGGTCGCCGGTGAAGCATTCGGAATGGAGCCGCACGAGCGGAGCGGGAGCATCGGGCGACCGGTGCGCCGGGTCACCGACGACGATGGCGAGATGTTCAATCCCGGCATCGGCCGCGCGGAAGGCAACGATCCGGGCGTCCGCGGTGGCCGCGAGCGGAACGGAGGCCGTGGCGACCGGCTGCAAGGAAGCGGCGCTGGCGTCCGGGTAGGCCATCACGTCGTCCGCCTCGACGGCCAGAAGCCCCAGGGCCGCCGCCCGCTCGGCGGCGCCGCGCCCTGCCGCCGTGCTCACCGGCGCCGCCAGTACGGCCGGCAGAAGCCGGGCGAGCTTGGCCGCAGCGATGGCGGCGAGCGCCAAAGGCGGAACCGTCGTGAGGTCGGGCGGGTCGAGCAGCAATTGCTCAGCCGTCGGATCGGCCATGCCGCGCAACAGCGCCGGTTCCAGCAGCCCGGCCGTGCGGAAGGCGACGATCGGGCCTGCGGGCGCGATCGGCCGGCGCAGGAGGGCCGCCGCGCGAACCGGGGCCAGCAATAGGCAGGCCGGCGCGGCGGCCAGGCCGGCCAGCTCCGACAAGCCCCGCGCGCCCGCCGTCTCGGCCGGCAGCACGACGATTGGCGCGGCGCCGAGCAGCACGACCGGCGTGCCGCGGCGCAGATCGGCGATCGCGCGATGAACCGACCGCACGCGCAGGAGGGCGGGAGTTGAGTCGGTCGCGGCGATCGTCGGTCCAGGCTCGGAGGGCATCACCGCGGTTATGAAGGAGGGCGGGCTCGGGGGCAAAAGAGGGCTTCTCACGCAGACCAGCCCGCCGACTCACGCATATGTGAGCAACCGGAGCCGGTCCTGCTGAGTTGAAGACGCAAATGCTGCGTTTAAAGCCCGAAACTTATCACGATTAAGCGCCGTACACATGAATGTGTGGTAGGTGGTGGTTCGATGCCCGATGCAGTCACACGAGAGAGAGTTCGGATGGCAGGTGAGCGGCCGGTATTGATAGTCGACGACGACGCGACTTTACGCGAGACGTTGGTCGAGCAACTCGGATTAGACGGAGAGTTTTCGCCCACTCAGGCGTCGACGGTGAGCGAAGCGGAAGCATTGGTGACCAGCCGGGATGCGCGGTTCGACGCCGTCATCCTGGATGTCAGCTTGCCGGATGGCGACGGGCGCGACCTGTGTGCCAGCTTGCGCAAGCAGGGGCTGCGCATGCCCATCATCATGCTGACCGGGTCGGATGACGAGGCGGACATCGTACGCGGCCTCGATGCGGGGGCGAACGATTACATCGCCAAGCCGTTCCGGCTCGCAGAGCTTCTCGCGCGCCTGCGAGCCCAGATGCGCATCTTCGAGAACAGCGAAGATGCCGTGTTCACCATCGGGCCCTACACGTTCCGCCCGAGCGCGAAGCTGTTGCAGGAACCGGTCACGAACCGGCGAATCCGGCTGACGGAAAAAGAGGCGGCGATCCTTAAATTCCTCTACCGGGCCGGCACCCGCCCCGTCGCGCGGCAGGTGTTGCTCAACGAGGTCTGGGGCTACAACGCCAACGTCACCACCCACACCCTGGAGACGCACATTTACCGGCTCCGGCAAAAGATCGAGCCTGACCCGGGCAATGCGCGCCTCCTGGTGACCGAAGGCGGCGGTTATCGGCTGGATCCGCTGGGAGTTGTCCCCGCCGTAACCTAGGCCCAGACTGGGCCATGGTCGTTTCCGATTACCTCGTCATCGGCGGTGGGACAGCGGGCTGCATCCTCGCGGCGCGGCTATCGGAAGATCCGCAAGCGCGGGTCACGCTGCTCGAGGCCGGGCCGGAGGACCACGACCCCTGGATCCATATCCCGGCCGGCTACGCACGCCTGTTCGCGTCCGGCCGCTACGACTGGAAGTTCGCCACCGAGCCGGAGGCGGAACTCTCCGGCCGCAGCGTGAATTGGCCCCGCGGCCGGGTCATCGGCGGTTCCGGCAGCATCAACGGGCTGGTCTTCCTGCGCGGGTCGCCGCACGATTACGACCGGTGGGCGCAATCGGGCGCGCGCGGCTGGTCGTATCAGGACGTGCTGCCGACCTTCCGGAAGATCGAGAACTGGACGGGCCCGCCCAGCGAGCGCCGCGGCACCGGCGGCCCGATCACCGTTAGCGAGCCGAAATCGCTCTCGCCCGGCGCGGCCGCCTTCATCGAGGCCGCGGTCGCCTGCGGCATCCCGCTACACCACGACATCAACGCCGACGCCATCGAGGGTGTCGCGCCGATCCAGATGAACGTGCGCAACGGCTTCCGCCGGAGCACGGCGCGGGCCTATCTGCGCCCCGCCCGCAAGCGGGCTAACCTGCAGGTGCTGACGGGGATCACCGTCACCAAGCTGCTGGTCGAGGAGGGCCGGGTCGTCGGGTGCGCGGCGCGCCGCGCCGATGGGAGCGCGGCCGAGTTCCGCGCGAGCCGCGAGGTGGTGCTGTCGGCCGGATCGATCATGAGCCCGAAGCTGCTGATGCTGTCCGGCATCGGGGATGGCGCGGCGCTGGGAGGGCTGGGCATCCCGGTGCTCCACAACTTGCCGGGCGTCGGGCAGAACCTCCAGGACCATCTGATCGTACGCTTCGGCTTCCGCACGCGTCCGGCCAAGACGCTGAACGAACTGACCGCGACCCGGCTCCGGATGGCGGCCATGGCGTTGGGCTACGCCGTGCGGCGCAGCGGACCGATGGCGGTGGGGGCGACGGAAGCCACGCTGTTCGCCCGGGTCACGCCGGGGGCCGAGGAGGCGGAGGTGCAGTTCCAATTCATCAACTTCAGCCTGACGCCGGGCCGGGGCTACGAGCTGCCGAAGCATCCCGGCTTCATGTTCAATTTCGGTCAGTGCCGGCCCGATAGCCGCGGCACGCTGACGCTCCGAAGCCCCGATCCGGACAACAAGCCGGTCATCCGCGCCAATTACCTGTCCCATCCCAACGACCAGCACGTCATGCTGGCGTCGAGCCGGTTGGCGCGCCGCCTGGGCCGCACCGCGCCGTTCGCCGATTTCGTGGTCGAGGAGATGCAGCCTCCGGCAGACGTCGAGGACGACGACGCGCTGCTCGCCTACATTCGCGAGACCGGGACGACCGTGTACCACCCCTGCGGCACATGCCGGATGGGCACCGATCCGGGCGCGGTGGTGGATCCCTCGCTCCGGCTGCACGGGCTGGCCGGGCTCCGAATCGCGGACGCATCGGTGATGCCGCTGGTGCCGAGTTCCAACATCCAGCCGGCCGTGATGATGATCGCCGAACGCGCGGCCGCGATGATCAAGGCCGCTGCCTAGCCGACGGGGCACCCTTGCGTGCGGCTGGAACCGCAACTCTGGATATGCTTGTGTTGGCTTCCCTGGACTGAATCGTGATCCGTTAAGATGACGCCTCCGTTCGGTATCGATCTTCGCTACACGCTGTCGGGGCTGCTGGTCGGCCTTCTGGTCGGGCAGACGGGCGTCGGAGGCGGGTCGCTCATGACCCCATTACTGGTGCTGATGTTCGGTGTGCCGCCGGCCATGGCGGTGGGAACCGACCTGCTCTACGCGTCGGCGACCAAATGCGTCGGCACCGTCGTGCACGGGCTCGGCAACACGCTGAACTGGCAGATCGTCCGGCGGCTCGCCAGCGGCAGCCTACCCGGGACCGTTCTGGGCTTGGCCATTCTCGCCCAGCTGAACGTGTCGGCCTCCGAGCAGCATTGGACCTCGCTGCTCCTTGGCATCATGCTGATCCTCACCGCGATTTCGCTCCTGTTCCGCTCACAGGTCCTGGTCTGGTTGGGACCATGGATGGAGGGAATGTCTACCGGCCGGCAACGCGGGCTGACGGTGCTGACCGGGCTGCTGCTGGGGTTGTTCGTGACGATGACGTCGGTCGGCGCCGGCGCCCTGGGCATGACCGCGCTGCTGCTGCTTTACCCTCGGGAGCGCCTGTCGGTGCTGGTCGGGACCGACATCGCGCATGCGGTGCCGCTGACACTGTTGGCCGGGATGGGGCATCTGTGGCTGGGATCGGTGGACACGACGCTTCTGGCCGGGCTGCTGGCCGGGTCGATTCCCGGGATCATCATCGGGTCGTGGCTGGTGACACGGCTGCCGGAATCGATGCTGCGGCGCATCCTGGCCGCGGTTCTGATCGTCGTTGGGCTCCGGATCGTCTTCTGACCAGCAGCTCCCTCCCGTGGCTGTTGCCCCTGCTGGCGGCGCCCGTCGTCGGCAGCTTTCTCGGGGTGCTGATCAAACGCCTGCCGGAGGGGCGGCCGGTGGCGATGGCGCGCTCATGCTGCGAGGCCTGCGGAGCGCCGCTGGGCGCGCCCGACCTGATGCCGCTGCTGAGTTACGCGGCGCTGCGCGGATGCTGCCGCCGCTGCAAGGCGCACATCGCACCGTTCCACTGGCACGTCGAGCTCGCGGCCGTGTTGGTGCCGCTCACCGCCATTGCCGCCGGGCTCGAGGGGAGCGAGCTGTGGGCGGCGAGCGCGGCCGGATGGTTGCTCCTGGCCCTCTCCTGGATCGATGCCGAGTGGATGCTGCTGCCGGACGCGCTCACGCTGCCCTTGCTGCTGGGCGGATTGACGGCCGCCTGGTGGTTCGATGCCGAAGTACTGGCAGACCACGCGTTGGCGGCACTGGCCGGGTGGTTCCTGCTCTGGGCGCTGGCGGCCCTCTACCGTCGCGTGCGCGGATGGGAGGGGCTGGGCGCAGGCGACGCCAAGTTGCTGGGGGCGCTCGGGGCCTGGGTGGGGCTGGCCGGGCTGGCGGACGTCTTGCTCGGCGCGGCGCTGGCGGGATTGGCCTGGGCGGGGCTGCTTCGGCTACGCGGGCGGGCGGTGTCGGCGACGACCGCCCTGCCGTTCGGACCGTTCCTGGCGCTGAGCGGGTGGGCGGTGCTGTTGGCGCTCTGGGGTGGCGGCACTACCTTCCTGCCGTGATACTCACCCGGCTATTGCTGTTGCTGCTGCTGTGCCCGGGGCTCGCGCGCGCGGCACGCCCTGTCGCCGCCGATTTCGCCTGGCAGCCGCATCCGGGCGGGGCCGTGCCGCTCGACCTGCCTTTCGTCGACAGCTCGGGCGAGGCCATGTCGCTTCGGTCGCTGGCGGGCATCCCTATCGTGCTGGCGCTCGGTTATTTCCACTGCCCGACGCTGTGCGGACCGGTCCGCGACGACGTCATCACGGCGCTCGACGGCAGCGGGTTGGTCAGCGGCCGGGACTACCGGCTGGTGGTGCTGTCGATCGACCCGGCAGAGAAGCCGTCGAACGCGGCAGAGGCCAAAGCGGCCGATCTCAAGCAGCACGATCCCGAAAAGGGGTGGTTCTATCTGGCGGGGGACGCAGCCCCGGTCGCGGCCGCGGTTGGATTTCCGTTTCGCTGGGACTCCGACATCCTGCAATTCGCCCACCCGGCCGGCGTCGTCGTGCTGACCCCCGCCGGGCGGATCGCCTCATACCTCGAGGGCGTCGGCTACTCGGGTGCGGCGCTACGCCATGCCATCGAGCAGGCGAGCCAGGAGCAGGTCGCCGCCTCCCCCTCCCCGATCCTGCTGCTGTGCTTCCACTACGATGCCTCGACCGGCAAGTACACGCTGGAGATCTACAAGGTCCTGCGGATCATGGCCGTCATGACGCTGGTCGGCATCGGCGGCCTTCTGCTGCTGCTGCATCGCAAGCGACGTCAGCGGGTGACGTAGTCCACCATCGTCATCAGCAGGAGGATGGCGAGCCAACAGAAGCCTAGGAACGAGTAGAACCGCAGCAGCGACGCCTCCTCGCGCACCTCCATCGAGAAGAGCAGCACGGTCAGCACCATGCATAGCGTCAGCCCGGTCTCGATGAACGAGGCGGTGCGGCCGGGAAAGAACCAGCCGAGGATCACGATCAAGGCGAGCAAGCCGAGCAGGGCGGCGAAGGCGAACACCGGGACGCGCATCGCCTCCCAGATCTTACGCTTGTCGTGTTCGGTCACCGCCTCGGTCATCGGCCGACCACGTAGAGAACCGGGAACACCACGATCCAGATCAGGTCGATGAAGTGCCAGTAGAGGCCGTAAATCTCGATCCGGTTCTGGTGCTTCTGGAGAAAGTCG
>JAVVHH010000146.1:0-9217 GCA_032249615.1 Acetobacteraceae bacterium | reverse complement strand
CCGGACATCATCAAGGTGGCCGGGCTGCCGAACGTGTTGCCGTCGAGCACCAATCCGACCCGGCCCTATACGAGCAACACGCTCGACGAGCATCTCGACATGCTGATGGTGTGCCATCACCTGGACCCGGCGATCCCGGAGGATGTCGCGTTCGCGGAAAGCCGCATCCGGCGGGAGACGATCGCCGCCGAGGACATCCTGCACGACATGGGCGCGCTCTCGATGATCTCGTCGGATAGCCAGGCGATGGGCCGGGTCGGCGAGGTCATCATCCGGACGTGGCAGACGGCCCACAAGATGAAGGTGCAGCGGGGCTCGCTGCCCGGGGATGGCGCGGCAGACAATGCGCGGATCAAGCGCTACGTGGCGAAATACACCATCAATCCGGCCATCGCGCAGGGGCTGTCGCACGAGGTCGGGTCGGTCGAGGCGGGAAAGTTGGCCGATCTGGTGCTGTGGTCGCCGGCGTTCTTCGGGGTCAAGCCGGACCTGGTGCTGAAGGGGGGCATGATCGCCGTGGCGCCGATGGGTGACCCGAACGCGAGCATCCCGACGCCGCAGCCGGTGCATTACCGGCCGATGTTCCAGCAGTTCGGGCGGGCGATGGCGGCGACGTGCCTCACCTTCGTGAGCGGGGCGGCGATCGAGGCGGATTTCGCGCGCGGTCTTGGGCTGCAACGGACGCTATCGGGGGTGCGTAATACGCGGGGTGGAATTGGGAAGCGGAGCATGATCCTGAACGATGCAACCCCGGTGATCGAAGTGGACCCGGAGACCTACGAGGTTCGCGCCGATGGGGTGCTGCTGACGTGCGAGCCTGCGACCCTGCTGCCGATGGCGCAGCGCTACTTCCTGTTCTGACCATGGCTGACGGATCAATTCTGAAGCAGGGGCTGGATTGGCTGTACGACCGGGTTGCCGGCGATCTCGGCGCCGCGACCGTTCCGGCGGGCAAAGAGGGTGACATCGATCACTGGATTCGGCTCGCCTGCACCCAGGCGGGGGCGGCCGGGTTCGTGACCAATCTAGGAGGCGTGCTGACGTTGCCGGTGGCGCTGCCGGCGAACTTCCTGGGGACGGCGGCGGTGCAGATGCGGTTGATCGCAAAGATCGCCTCGGCACGCGGATACGATCTGGAGAGCGACGAGGTGAAGGCGTTCGTGTTCGCCTGCCTGCTGGGCAACGCGGCGGTGGATGCGCTGAAGGATGCGGGGATCCGGATCGGGATGCGGTTGGGGCCGGCAGTGCTGCAGCGGCTGAACCAGAACGTGCTCTCGCGGTTGGTGGTGCGGCTCGGGGCGGCGGGGGCGGTGAACTTGACCCGGTTGGTGCCGTTGCTCGGGGGCGTGATCGGCGGCGGGCTGGATGCGGCGAGCACGCGGGTGGTGGGGCGGATGGCCAAGCGGGTGTTCGTCCGCCGCGAACCGGAGCCGGCGGGAGAGGCGCCTGCGTTGCTGGCCGGGCCGCAGGAATGATCCGCGTCGAGACGATCCATCCGGCGGGGAGCTGGAGCGGGACAGTTACTGATACGGTGTCGATCGACTATGACCGGCGGCATCGGCGGCGGCACGTGTTGACGGCGGCGAGCGGGGCGGAGTTGCTGATCGATCTGCCGCAGGCGGTGCGGTTGCGCGATGGGGATGGCTTGGCGCTCGAGGACGGGCGGTTGGTCCAGGTGAAGGCGGCGCCGGAGAGCCTGCTCGAGATCCATGCGCACGGCCCGGCGGAGCTGGTCCGGATCGCGTGGCATCTCGGCAACCGGCATTTGCCGGTGCAGCTGCTCGGCGACCGGATCCGGATCCGGTCGGATCATGTGATCGAGGCGATGGTGGCCGGGCTGGGCGGGCATGCCGAGGCGATCGAGGCGCCGTTCGACCCGGAGGCGGGCGCCTATGCGGGCGGGCATGGGCATGCCCATGCCGAGGACGACTGACGCCCGCTCGGCTGTTAACATCGCGCAATGTCCAGCCTTTCGCTCCTGCTGACGTGGCTCTCGCCGGCGTTTCCGATCGGGAGCTTCGCTTACAGCCATGGGTTGGAGTGGGCGGTGGAGGCGGGGGATGTGACGGACGAGGCGACGCTGAAGGCGTGGGTCGCGGACGTGCTGTCGCTGGGGGCCGGGTGGAGCGACACGATTCTGCTGCGGCATGCGCATCGTGCCGATGGGGCGGGGTTGCAGAGATTGGCCGAACTGGCGGAGGCGGCGCAGCCGTGCCGGGAGCGGCGGGATGAGACGATCGGGCAGGGGACGGCGTTCGCGCTGGCCGGGCTTGTGTGGGGTGGGATCGGGTTGGAGCGGGTGGCTTTTCCCGTGGCGTTCGGGGCGTTGGCGGCCGCCAATAGCGTGGGGGAGGACGAGGCGGCGTTGGGGTTCCTGCATGCGTTCACGGCCAACCTGGTGAGTGCGGCGGTGCGGCTGGTGCCGTTGGGACAGACGGCGGGCCTGCGGACGGTGGCGGCGCTGGGGCCGGTGGTGGCGGATGTGGCGGAGCGGACGCGGACGGCCGGGCTCGACGAGATCGGCGGGGCATGCTTTCGGTCGGACATCGCGGCGATGCGGCACGAAACCCAATATACGAGGTTGTTCCGAACATGATTGAAGAAGGCACGCGCCGCGTGGGCAAATCAGAGCACGGGCCGCTGCGGGTGGGCGTAGGCGGCCCGGTGGGGACGGGGAAGACTGCGCTGATGGATGCGCTGTGCAAGCGGTTCGCGCCGCGGTTCGATATCGCCGCGATCACCAACGACATCTATACGAAGGAGGATGCCGAGTTCCTGACGCGCGCCGGGTCGCTGCCGCCGGAGCGGATCATGGGGATTGAGACGGGCGGCTGCCCGCACACGGCGATCCGCGAGGACGCCAGCATCAACCTGGCGGGCGTGGCCGAGATGCGGCGGCGCTTCCCTGGGCTGGACCTGATCCTGATCGAGAGCGGCGGCGATAACCTCGCCGCGACGTTCAGCCCGGAGCTGGCGGACCTGACGATCTACGTCATCGACGTTTCCGCCGGCGACAAGATCCCGCGCAAAGGCGGCCCCGGCATCACGCGCAGCGATCTGCTCGTGATCAACAAGATCGATCTCGCCCCGCATGTGGGCGCGAGCCTCGAGGTGATGGACCGCGACAGCAAGCGGATGCGGGGCGAGCGGCCGTTCGTATTCACCAACGTCCGCGCCGGAGAGGGCGTGGACGCGGTGGCGCAATTCATCGAGCGCAACGGCGGGCTGGTTTAGCGGAGGCGTTCCGCGCCGATCAGCGCAAGGCCCTCGGCGACGGACACGAACTCCCCGCCGCCGGAGAGCCGGTCGACGCCGAAGCGGTCCGCGAACAGTCGGCGGACGGCCGGCACGAAAGCGGTGCCGCCCGTCAGGAACACACGGTCGATGCGGGACGCCGGGAGACCGGCATCGACTAGGGCGTCGTCGATCGCTTGGGCTAGCCGCGCCAGATCGGGGGCGATCCAGCTCTCGAACTCTGCCCGGGTGATGAGCCGCTCGATCGCGAACCGGTCGTGCTCGAAGCGGAGGCAGGCCGTCTCGGCACTCGACAGGGCCGCCTTGGCATCGGACACCGCGCGATAGAGCGCGTATCCCTGCTCTTCCTCGATGAGGTTACGCAGGGCGTCGATCCGGTCCGGGTATTCTGCCGTGCGGCGGACATCCTCCAGGTCGCGGATGATCCGGGGCGTCCGCATTAGCGACAGGCGATGCCAGCGGGCGAAGGCCGAATACCATTCGGCGGGCACCGGGAGCTGGTTGCCCCATGGCGCATAGTGCGTGCCCTTTCCCAGCAGCGGCGCCACCACATGGTCGGTGATGCGCGCGTCGAACGAGTCGCCGGCGATCCCGACCCCGGCGCGCCCGAGCGGCCGCAAGCCGCCGCGCGGGCCCGGGGTGAATTGCAGAACCGAGAAGTCGCTGGTGCCGCCGCCGAAATCGCCGATCAGCACGGTCGATGGCGCGTCGAGCGACCGGGTGAAGCGGTAGCCCGCGCCCTCCGGCTCCAACGCGACCTCGAGGGACGCCATGCCAGCCTCGGCGAAAGCGGCGCGGAGCCGGCGTTCGCCCAAAGCATCGTCGGCGTTCTCGCCCGCAAAGCGCACCGGCCGCCCGGCCACCACGTGCAACGCGGCCGGGTCGAGCGACCCGGCCGTCATCATCTCGCGCAGGAACAGGCCAATGAGCTGTTCCAGGCTCCAGATGCGGCCGAGCAGATTGGTCGAGGTGAAGTTGGGGCTAGCGAGGTAGGTCTTGGGCGACATTACCAGGCGGCTCTCGATTGGATCGTCGAGATAGGCGGCGATCGCGTCGGGTCCGGCCGCATGGCACGTCGCGCTGCGGCCTGCATGCACGCTCTGCCAGAAGCAGAGCACGCTGCGGAACACGTCGTGCGCGGTGCTGCCGGCCATGAATTGGACGGTATGCGATACGCGCGTTTCCATGTCGCAACCGGCGACGACGCTATTGGTCGTGCCGAAATCGAAGCCGAGCACAGTTACCATGGGTTCGCCTACTGGGGGGCGCCGCGTTTAGACTTTCCAAGAGAAGTGTGCAAACCCTCGAACTTGTGAAGGCGGCCTGCGTTAGACACAGGACTAAGCACAATGGAGGAAACGATGTCTCGTTCAATTCTAGCACTTGGAGCCGCAGCGCTTCTGGCCGTGAGCGGATGCGCCGGCTACGACCGGGCGGCCGGAACGAACACGAGCGGCGCCTATCCGCGGCAGTCCGACGGCCGTCCTGGCAATCCGCCTGGCACGGAGCTGAGCCGCACCTATGATCGCACGATGGGAACGGACACGAGCGGCGCCTATCCCAGCCAGCGCAACGGCACGCCGGAAAATCCGCAGGGATCGGCGATTAGCCGCACTTACGACCGGACGATGGGCACGGACACCAGCGGCGCCTATCCGCAAAATCGCAACCAGCGCTACTGAGCATCCGAAACGGCTGCCTCCCTGGGCAGCCGTTCCTCATTTAAGTGTCGAGAAGCCGTGGCCGGTGAACACCGCGGCGGCAGCAGGGCTTCGCAGATAAGCGAAGAACTGCTTCGCCTCCGCGCTGTCCGACCGGTCAAGCCGCGCGAAGGGGTAGACGATGCGCTCGTGCGAGGATTCGGGAAACACGCCGGCGACTACGACCTTGTCGCTGGCGGCCGCATCGGTCGCATAGACGATTCCCGCCGGTGCCTCGCCGAGCTCGACAAGGCGCATCGCCCCCCGGACGTCGGCGGCCCTGGCGAGACGCGGTTCGGCTGTTGACCAGAGGCCTAGGGTCGTGAGCGCCTGCCTGGCATAGATGCCGGCGGGAACATGGGCCGGGTCGCCCACCGCGAGCCGACCGTCCGGCCCGAGCAGAGCGACTAGATCGAACGAGCCGTCGATCGCGATTGTCCGCGTGTGGTCCTTCGGCACGATCAGCACGAGTTGGTTGGACAGCAGATTGATGCGCGTGCCGGGCGCGAGCAGGTGTCGGCTCTCGAGTTCGTCCATCCACTTCTCGTCGGCCGATGCGAACAGATCGGCCGGCGCACCCTGTTCGATTTGCCGCGCCAGCGTCGAACTCGAGGCGAAGGCCAGCTGCGGGCTGGGATGGCCGGACTTGGCCCACTGGGTTGCGATCTCGGTGAGCGCTTCGTTCAAACTGGCGGCGGCGAACATAATCGCGTTTTGCGCGACCGCGGGCAGCGGCTGCAGCAGGAGGAGGCAGGCGAGGAGCGCGCGCCGGGTCGGGCCCATGGGAAGCTTATTGCAACGCGCCGACGCGCCCGTAAAGTGAAAGCTGGTCGTAACCGAGGTCCCCCGATCCGTGCAGGCGCTCGCCGGCTTTCCGCTGCTGCTCGGGCTCGCCTGGGCGCTGAGCGACGATCGGCGAGCCATCCCCTGGCGGACGGTGCTGGCGGGGATCGCGCTCCAGATCGCGCTGGCCGTGCTGCTGACCCGAGTGGGGGCGGCGCGCGACGCGGTGTTGCTGCTCGACCGCGCTGCCGATGCGCTGCAGACCGCGACGGATCAGGGCACCGCCTTCCTGTTCGGCTATTTGGGCGGCGGGCCGCTGCCCTTCGCGGAAACCCATCCAGGCGGCGCCTTCATTCTCGCGTTCAAAATTCTGCCGCTGGTGCTCGTGATCAGCGCGATCTCGGCGCTGCTGTTCCAGTGGGGCGTGCTGCAGGCGGTCACCGGGGCGTTTGCCGCCGTGCTGCGGCGCAGCTTGGGGATCGACGGGCCGCTCGCGCTGGCCGCGGCGGTGCACATCTTCGTCGGCATGATCGAGGCGCCGCTCCTGGTCAGGCCCTATTTGCGCACCATGCAGCGCGGCGAGCTGTTCGCGATGATGACGTGCGGCATGGCGGGCGTGGCCGGCACGGTGATGGTCATCTACGGGGCCGTACTCGCGCCCGTGGTGCCGAACGCGCTGGGCACCATCATCGTCGCGTCCGTCGTGTCGACCCCGGCGGCTCTGGCCGTGGGCGCGCTGATGGTGCCGTTTACCCGGCCGGTGCGGGGCGCCGGGGTGGCGCTCGGCGCGGAGAACCGCCCGGCCGGCAGCCTCGATGCGCTGGTGCAAGGGACCGCCGCTGGGGTGGCGCCGCTGATCGGGATCACAACCAGCCTGCTGGTGACCATCTCGCTCGTGGCGTTGATCAACGCCGGGATCGGCCACGTGGTGGCGGGCTGGACGCTGCAAGCGCTGCTGGCGGTGCCGCTGCGGCCGGTTCTGTGGCTGATCGGCATTCCGTGGGCGCAGTCTGAGGCGGCGGCGCTGCTGCTGGGGACAAAGACGATCCTGAACGAGTTCGTCGCTTACCTGGCATTGGCCGGGTCGGGCGGCGAGGGGCTCGATGGGCGCTCAAGACTCATCATGACATACGCGTTGTGCGGTTTTGCCAATCTCGGCAGCCTCGGCATCCTGGTCGGCGGGCTCGTCGCAATGGTGCCGGAGCGGCGGGCGGAGATCACTTTGCTTGGGGCGCGATCGCTCGTTTCGGGCACGATCGCGACGTTGCTGAGCGGGGCGGTGGCCGGGTTGCTGGCGGGGGAATGAGGATGCGAGTGCTATCGACCATGGGCGTGCATGGGGTCATGCAGGCGTTCGGCCCGGAGTTCGAAGCGGCGCAGGGCGTCACGCTGGCCGCGGAGTTCATGCCAACGGCGCGGCTGCTCGAGCGGATACGGGCAGGCGAACGGGCCGACGTGGCGATTCTGACGGCGGAGGGCATCGACGCGCTGGTCGCCGAGGGTGTGCTCGCGGGACGGACCAATCTCGCGCGCTCCTTCATCGGCGTTGCCGTCAAAGCCGGGGCGCCTCACCCCGACATCACGTCGCCCGAGGCGTTCGTGGCGACGCTTCTGGCCGCCAGCAGCGTGGCAATGTCGAAGGCGGGCGTGAGCGGGCTGTACATGGCCGGGTTGCTGGAGCGGCTAGGCATTGCCGCGGCGGTGCGCGCCAAAGCGACCATCCTGGACAGCGGCTACACGGCGTCGCTCGCCGCATCCGGTGCGGCTGAACTGGCCATCCAGCAAGTCAGCGAGTTGATGGTCGTGGACGGGATCGAGATCGTGGGCCGCTTGCCCGCCGTGCTTGGGGGAGAATCGGTGTTTTCGGCCGGGCTCTTCCTCGAGGCTTCCCAGGACGGCCAACCCCTCATCGACGCGCTCGCCGACCCGGCGCGCATACCGCTCTATCGGCGCTGCGGACTCGAGCCCATTGGCGTCCTGCCCGCAATGCAGGCATAGTCGACGCAAGGCGCGCGAGGGGCCAATGGGGGAACAAACTGCCACGATCCGGGAGGCGATGCCCGGCCATCCATGGCGATGGTCGCCGCCGCGCGACACCTGGCTGATCCGGCTATTCGACCACAAAGGGTTCCTAGCCGCGCTCTGCCTGTTCCCGGCCATCGCGCTGCTCGTCGTGTTCCTGACCTATCCACTCGGGCTCGGAGTGTTCCTCGCGTTCACCGACACGCGGATCGGACGCGCCGGCGAGTGGGTCGGGCTCGATAATTTCGACAGCCTTTGGCACGACAGCGTCTTCTGGCTGAGCGTCACCAACACGCTGTTCTACACGACGGTGGCGACGATCGGGAAGTTCGGGTTGGGGCTCTGGCTGGCCCTGCTGCTCAACAACAACCTCCCGTTCAAATCGCTGCTCCGGGCCATCGTCCTGGTGCCATGGATCGTGCCGACGGTGCTGTCGGCGGTCGCGTTCTGGTGGATCTACGATCCGCAATTCTCCATCATCTCCTACGTGCTGAAATCCTGGGGACTGATCAGCACGAACATCGACTTCCTCGGCTCGCCGTGGCACGCGCGGCTCAGCCTGATCGCGGCGAACATCTGGCGGGGCATCCCGTTCGTGGCGATCAGCCTGCTGGCCGGGCTGCAGACGATCTCGCCCTCGCTTTACGAAGCGGCGCTGCTCGATGGTGCGTCCTCGTGGCAGCGTTTCACCCGCATCACAGTGCCGATGCTCATGCCGGTGCTCTCGGTGGTGCTGACGTTCTCGGTGCTGTTCACCTTCACCGACTTCCAGCTCGTCTACGCCATCACCCGCGGTGGACCGGTGAACTCGACGCACTTGATGGCGACACTCGCCTTCCAGCGCGGTATTCCGGGCGGACAGCTCGGGGAGGGGGCGGCGATCGCGGTGGCGATGATCCCGTTCCTGGTCGCGGCGACGCTGATGAGCTATTTCGGCCTATCCCGGCGCAAATGGCAGCAGGGAGAGGGCAATGACTGACCTGGCCGCGGCCGAGCAGCCGCCGGCACTGAAGCTGCGCAACAAGACCCCGGAACGTCAGGGGGCGTTGAACTGGGACAGCCTGACGCGCCGGATCGTGACGCTCTGGTTGCCGCTGTTCGTCTTCGTGTTCGTGCTGCTGTTTCCGTTCTACTGGATGACCATCACGACGTTCAAACCGAACGACGAGCTCTACAACTACAAAGACCACAACCCGTTCTGGATTTCGTCGCCGACGCTGCAGAACGTCAAGAAGCTGCTGTTCGACACGGATTACCCGCAGTGGCTGCTGACGACGATGCTGGTCGCCGCGGCTGCCATGGTGCTGTCGCTGTTCTGCTCGGTGCTTGCCGCGTATGCGATACAACGGCTGCGATTCCGGGGCAGCCAGTGGGTGGGCCTGGCGATCTACCTGGCCTATCTCGTGCCGCCGAGCATCCTGTTCATTCCGCTCGCGACCATGGTGTTCCAGCTCGGC